>NZ_JBVUBB010000037.1:0-81571 GCF_055791185.1 Bradyrhizobium ingae | reverse complement strand
AGGTCTGGCTGCCGACCTGGGTGACCACGATAAAACCGTTCTCGGGATCGGAGGCCGCGCCGTCGTCGATCTTCAAAAGCTTCTTGAGGTGGATCAGCGGCAGCAGCTTGTTGCGCAGCCGCAGCACTGCGGTGTCCTTGATACGCTCGATGCGGTGCTCGCTGTTGGCGCGGGCTCGCACCAGCTCGACCACAGACAGCTGCGGGATCGCGAAGCGGTCGCCGCCGGCCTCCACGATCAAGGCGGAGACGATGGCGAGCGTCAGCGGGATCTTGATGGTGACGGAGGAGCCTTCGCCGGCGACGCTCTTGATGTCGATGGTGCCGCCGATCTGGTCGATATTGGTGCGCACCACGTCCATGCCGACGCCGCGCCCCGAGACCGAGGTGATGGCGGCCGCGGTCGAGAAGCCCGGCGCGAAGATGAACTTGTGGATCTGGGCTTCGCTCATCTTCTCCAGCTCAGCCTCGGTGACGAGGTTGCTCGAGAGCGCCTTGGCCTTGATCTTCTCGGTGTTGAGGCCACGGCCGTTGTCGGCGATGCAGATGATGATGTGGCCGCCCTCGTGATAGGCGGACAGGCGGATGGTGCCCTGCTCGCCCTTGCCGCTCGCCAGCCGCTCGGCCGGGGTTTCCAGGCCGTGGTCGGCGGAGTTGCGCACCATGTGGGTGAGCGGGTCCTTGATGAGGTCGAGCACCTGGCGGTCGAGCTCGGTGTCGGCGCCGTGCATCTCCAGCTCGATCTGCTTGCCGAGTTCGCTCGACAGGTCGCGGACGATGCGCGGCAGCTTCTGCCAGGCATTGCCGATCGGCTGCATGCGCGTCTTCATGACGCCTTCCTGCAGCTCGGCGGTGACGTTGGAGAGGCGCTGCAGCGGCACCTTGAACTCGGTGTCCTCGTTGCGGCGGGAGATCTCCAGCAGCTGGTTGCGGGTCAGCACCAGCTCGGAGACCATGGTCATCAGGTGCTCCAGCGTATCCACGTTGACGCGGATCGACTGGTTGGCGACGCGGTCGCCTTCGGTGAGGCTCTCGTCCGCCATCGATTTCTTGGGCGCGGGTTTGGCCTCCTTGGCCTTCGCCTCCTTGGCGGCCTCCTTCGCAACCGGCGCGGCGGCCGGTGCGGGCGCTGCGGCAGGCGCAGCCGCCGGCGCGGGCACTTCGATCGCGGTCTCGCGGAAGGCGCGCTCGAGCTCGTCGAGCGAGACCTCGCCCGGACGCAGCGGCCGCTCCAGCGTCTGCTCGATCAGCGTGCCCTGGGTCATCTCCTGGGCCGGTGCGGCCGGGGCCTCCGGCGCGAGCGGCGGCGCGTCGGCGACGGGCGCACTACCGGCAGCCATGGCCGCCATGCCCTGCTCGACCATCGCTTCCAGCTTGTCGATGAGGTCGCGGTCGGTGCCCTCGGGCTCGGCCTCGGTCGCCTCCAGCCCGGCCAGAATCTCCTTGATGCGGTCGATCGACGACAGGATCACCGTCACCGCCTCGGCGGTCACCGGCATGCCGTCGCGGAATTTGCCCATCAGCGTCTCGCCGGCATGCGCCAGCGCTTCGAGCCGCGGCAATCCCAGAAAGCCGCAGGTGCCCTTGATGGTGTGAACGAGGCGGAAGATGTTATCCAGGATCTTGGCGTTGTTCGGCTCCTGCTCGAACTTCACCAGCTGATTGTCCACGGTGTCCAGGCTCTCGCTGGTCTCCGTCAAAAACTCCCGCAACAGATCATCCATGGACTACGCCTTACTAACCTGGACTTCGCTGCCGGCTGTCCGGCCTTGATCGCAACACGATCGGCACCTTTGCCAAGCGGAGGGTGTTTGGTGGCGACGCCTGAGCCGCTCTTCCCAACATCGACGCAGTGCCCTCCTCTCAATCGTTAGACATCGCATTTCACGGCCGCGTTAATTTCGACCTCCGTGCTAATACGGATATTGAAGACAACTTTGTCATTTGGCGCTGCGCCCGGCGCTATCAGGCAAAATCGGCCGCAGGAGTCGCAGCGATGACGCAAATGGTCGACGTGCCCGGTGTCGCGTAACGCCCCGCAAAAGAAGGCCTCGGCGGTGAAGGCGCTATGCCGAGTGAATCAGATCATCCGCATCCGTCTTCGCGCGGAAGGCCGGCGATTGCGGTCTCCAGGCGCAACACCCGCGACGGGCATTCGAGGTAAACAGACCCTTACCCCATGAGCACACCGGACGAGGGTACGCTAACCCAACCGCGCGCCCGCGAGGGCTCTGCCGGCGTGGTTCGGGCAGGATCGGGCATGCCTGCTCTACCGCCTGCGGATCAGCAAACGATGCGCGCGCTATCGTTTCCGTCGCAACTGCTGCGAGGCGCCCGCCTTCCAACGTGTATATAGACTAATATACAACTTATATTGTATTGTGGACCAGCCGTGCAACAGCGCCACGACACGCTCGCAGCGTGACAACGAACCGCAGCGCCGGACTGGTTTCGCATGATCGCAAGCGGTCGCCCGCCCAATCAGTTGCTGAGGATGCTCGATTCAGCGGACTTCGCGCTGCTCGAGCCCCACTTCGCGACCGTCGAGCTGGCCAGGGAGATGTCCCTGGGCGTGGACGGAGCTCCACCGAAGCAGGTCTACTTCCCACTTCGCGGCGCGGTTTCGGTGACGGTCAATCTCGCAGAGGGACAGACGATCGAGGTGGCGATGCTGGGCCGCGACAGCGTCATTGGCAGCGGCGCCGCGCTGGCCGGCTGGGCCGCGCCAGCGGACACCGTTGTTTCCAGGCACGGCGGTGAGCCTGGATTGCACCAGGTTTCGCGGCGTCGCCGACAGAAGTCCGAACTTCCGCCATCTGATGATCCGGCACGAACAGGCTCTGCTGGCCCACGCGCAACAATCGGTGCTCTGCAACACGCTACATCCGGTCGAAGCGCGCCTTGCGCGCTGGCTGCTGCGCGCCCGCGACCTCTGCGACAGCGCGACCGTACCTCTGACGCAGGAGTTGCTGGCGCAGATGATCGGCGTCCGACGCAACGCAATCTCGCTGGTCGCGCATTCGTTGCAGCGGGCCGGCACCATCCGCTACAGCCGCGGCCAGATCGAGATCACGGACTGCCGCGCGTTGGAGACAACATGCTGTGCGTGTTACCGCGCGGTGAAGAATGTCTATGAACGGCTGCGGCTATCCGCTCCCTGAGCCGGCAGGCTGCGTCATGGTGACGCTACATCATGTGCATGCCGACGTGCACACGCGCCATTCACGCCCCTCGAAACGCGGCTCCAGGACGTCATATGTCCAATTGCCAACATATCCCGGAAGGCACATGATGCGCCCCATAAACCCGTGCGAGGATTGGCGAATGCGCGTCAGCGCGTCGTCGGCTGGGAGAGACGGGAGGCAGTAATGGAAACGATGGTGCGTCCATCCAATGGTTTCCTGTCTGCACTGTCGGCGGACGATTACGAGCTGATCCGCCCGCACTTACGCATCACCGATCTGCCCCATGACGCCGTGCTGGTCGAGGCGGGCGAAACGCTCAAGCGTGCCTACTTCCCGCATCGCGGCGTGATCTCGCTGGTCGTGGAACTCGCCAAGGGCGAGCATGTGCAGGTCGCCATGATCGGCCGCGACAGCCTGCTTGGAACATTGTCGGCGATGGGCGATGCGAGCGCGCTGAACAGCGCGGTGGTGCTCATCGGCGGCACGGCCTCGGTGATGGAGATCGACCGGTTGCGCGCGGCCGCAGACCAGAGTTCCTCCTTGCGGACCCTGCTGGCGCGCCACGGCCTTGCGGTCTATGCGCAGGTCCAGCAGACCGCCGGCTGCAATGCCGCCCATCCCGTGGAATCGCGGCTGTCCCGGTGCCTGTTGCAGATCCACGACCTGTCGGGCGACGTCAGGCTGCTGCTGACCCAGGAAAACCTGGCGCAGATGATCGGCGCACGGCGCAACAGCGTCTCGCTGGTCGCCAACACGCTGCAACAAGCCAATTTCATCCACTACAGCCGCGGCCACATCCAGATCAACAATCTCGACGGGCTGCGCCAGACCGCCTGCGAATGCTATGCGACGGTGAAGGCTCAGTATGACCAGCTGCTTGGGCAGCGATGATCCGGAAGGCCGGCTGCCGTCACCAGGCACGAAATTTACACGGCGTAGACATTCGGCCGCTAGAACCTGATCATGCATGAAACTGCCGCCCCGCTGTCCGCCGAATCCTGGGGCACCGCCGAACCGGTACGGGATCCCGGTGCGTTCCAGGCGCTGGTGCGCGAGATCGGAGAGGACGGGGCCGGCGAGGTCCGCGCCGTGTTCTGGAGCGAGACCGATGCCCGACTGAAGCTGTTCGGCGATCTCGCCCTCGCGCAGCAGTGCGCCCGGATCG
The DNA here is from genome assembly GCF_055791185.1 of Bradyrhizobium ingae. Lineage (NCBI taxonomy): Bacteria > Pseudomonadati > Pseudomonadota > Alphaproteobacteria > Hyphomicrobiales > Nitrobacteraceae > Bradyrhizobium > Bradyrhizobium ingae. Next base: position 77,222 of record NZ_JBVUBB010000037.1, on the reverse strand, counting down.
AACGTGAGGCGCATTCACTGAAGAGTACGGCGCGCACCTTCGGCTATCAGCGGCTCGCGGCGCTCGCCCAGCAACTCGAACGAGACGCGGCCGCGCTCGATGACGCCGCCTACCGCAAGCTGCTGGACGCGATGGCGAAAGCCTACGCCGCGGCCCGCGCGGCGGACGCCTGATCCCTCGTGCAAAATCCCGCCGTACTTCTACGGCGTGGGATTTTCACACATGGCTAATCAACCCTTGGCTAATCATAGGTGGCGATAGTCGCGCGAGACCAGGAGGGTTTCCATGTTCACCTATGAAACCGCGGACCAGAAGGAAGTCCGCCGCTTCCGTATCGCTCAGTTCAACGGCCGCATGGCGACGGTGAAGTCGGGCGAGGACACGGTGACCGGCTTCGTGCGCTCCGTGCTGGAACAGGAATCGAGCATCCCGCCGCGCTGGACCATCACGATCATCCCGAGCGCGGCGAAGGACGAGATGAAGCCGCTGCGTCCAAGTTCACGCGCGCGCCCCTTCGCCGACGACTATTACTGAGACGACACGGCCGCCCGCCTCAATCGATCGACTGCAGCAGCGCCGCGCGGACCAGATCCGCGGTGTTGCGCGCACCGAGCTTGCGCATGGCCTCCGCGCGATGGCTCTCGAAGGTACGCGGGCTGATCTGCATTCGCAGCGCGCCCTGCTTGTTCGAATAGCCTTCGCTGATCAGCCCCAGCACCTCGCGTTCGCGCCTGGTCAACCGCTTCGAACCATGCGGGCCGGAGAGCTCGCTGCCGGCCGGGCGCAAGGCGAGCGGCGCGGGTCCCGTCTTCACCTCGGCGTCGTCGATCCCTGACACGCCATTCTGCGACGCGCCGCCGAGCTGCTTGACCAGCGTGCAGACGCGCTCGGTCTGCGCCAGAGCATTCTCGACCACGCGCTGCAGATAGGCCCGATCGGCGGAGACCGGGGAAAGCTGATCGCTGTGATGCTTGATCTCGCCCATATAGAGAAGAAGGGCAGTCAGGGGACCGTTGAGCTCGCGGGCGATCGCACTGGCGGTCTCCTCGGAAGCCTTGGCACGGGCGGCGTTCAACCGGGCGAGTTCGAGCTCTTCGTGCGGTGAAGTGCTGCTTTCGTACCAAGCCGACGATCGCGAATCAGCGATCGGATCATTCTGTTGCCCCATGTGATTCGTTTAGCGGAACCCGGGGCGAATCGTGGTTAACTTTGTGTTCCGTAAGACTACGGTGATTTTGCGTGTTTCGTGCTAAATCCCCGACGATAACGCAAGCTTTGCTTGTAGAAACAAGCGCATTGTCACGCATAGGTTGCAGATTCTGCCTAAGTTTCAGGCATCCCCTGAAAACCCTTCTTAACGCCAGAATGACCACCGGATGGCGGCGCCGTACGACTTTACCGATTAATTAACAGTGACTTGCTTCTCTGAGCACAGTTGAGAGCGCGCAAATGCCTCTCCGCGACGAACCAGTAACAAGTTCGGGAAAAGTTGCGGAAACTTGCGTGCCATGAGCCAGGTCGAACAGCTCTGGGAATTCTTGCAGAGGCTGACGCCGCTATCGCGGAGCTGTCTGCTCAGCGAGCTTGAGCGGCTGGAGCTGTGCGGCATCGACATGCCGGGCTCGCCCGACATTCAGGCGAAGCTGCGCGCCGAATTCCGCAAGGACGGTTCGAGCCAGGCGCGCGCCACCAGTCCGTCGCGCTCCTTCTTCGCTCCGCTCGAGCTGCTCTTGATGGACGGCGCGCCCGAGCACGCCAATATGGGCCGGATCTCGCGCAACACCTTGACGCCGATCTGGGAGTGGATCTGCCGGGACCTGCTCCCGACCATGGCGCGCGACTACACCAAGGCGATCAACGATCAGGTCGCCGCCAATAACCCGAAGGACGTGCTGAAGACCGCGACCGCGTTCCAGATCAAGGTCATCAAGGTGCTCGAGAACACGCTCGCCTCGCCCGACGGCACCGAGCTCGCTCGCGCCAAGCTCGCGCAATACACCGCCTCGCGCTTTGCCTTCGACGATGTAACCAAGATGCTGCAGGTGCTGCGCGCGAGCGCCGCGCTGGCGAAGTTCAACGAGAAGCTGCCCGAAAAGATCTCGAAGTTCGACGATGGCCAGGTGGCGCAGATCGCCACGCGCCTCGACGCCTTCAGGAAGGCCAATCCCGAGGCGCTGCCCTTCGCGCTGGCGCTGGTGGCACGGCGGCTGAAGACGCCCTGGCAGCTGATCCGCCTTGCCACCAGGTCCGCACCGACAAAAACTGCAGCCGATATCGCCGCCACACCCTATGCCATCACGGTTCCCATGGTGCTCGACCAGCTCGACGACAGGCGCCTCGCGCTTCGGGTCGCGCTCAAGCACAACCGGGTGCTGATCGCACGCGACCTGCTCGCCGAAATCTATGACACCGAATATGCGCTCAAGGTCCGCATCGACGAGATCGAGTCGTCCGAGTGGGGCATCCGCCTGCAACAATTGATGGACGCGATCGCTGGGCTCGTCGCCGCCGAGGTCAGCCGATTCCCCGCCAATGTCGGCCACATCCTCGGCTCGCGCCGCCTGCGCAACCACGACTCGTTCGCGGGCAAGCTGACATATCTGGCCTGGAAGGGGCGGGATGCCGTGCAGGACGGTGCGGCAGCGCTCCGGAAGCTGATCGGGCAGAGCTGAGCTCGCGGCTAGTTCCGCGGCACGCGCGGCAGGCTCAGGAAACGATCGAGAAATCGTCCTGACAGCACGAACCAGAACCACCACGTCATCATACGCCGCATAGTCATCGCTGCGATCCTCACGCAGCCCATCACCACATGGTGGGATTCATAGCGCAGGCGCGGCAAGACGCATGTGAACTGCTTCACAGTCGCCCGTCCAAAGGACCGGGTTCCCCAAAAGTCGAACCCGCCGGACGCGATCCTCTTGGAACCGTGTTGCAGGCCAGGAGGTTTTTTCGACGAAACAACCCCATGCACAGTAGGGGCTCGGGGGGCGCCGTTGCACGAAAGGCTCCCGCCATGTCCATCTCCCATGTCGACCCGATTTCACTGACCGACAGCGAGCACCAGCTTCAGCTGCGCCGCGCTGTGATCGCCTCCACCATCGGCACCGCGATCGAGTGGTACGATTTCTTCCTCTACTCGACCGTCACCGGCCTCGTTTTCGCAAAACTGTTCTTTCCGCACTCCGACCCGTGGGTCGGCACGCTCGAGGCGTTCGCGATCTACGCCGTCGGCTTCGCCGCCCGGCCCGTCGGCGCCGCCATCTTCGGCCATTACGGCGACCGCATCGGCCGCAAATCGACGCTGATCGCGACGCTGCTCCTGATGGGGCTCGCCACTTTCGCGGTGGCGCTGGTCCCGACCTATGAGAGCATCGGAATCTGGGGCGCGGTCATCCTGACCGTGCTGCGCTTCGTCCAGGGCATCGGCGTTGGCGGCGAATGGGGCGGCTCGGTGCTGATGTCGATGGAATGGGCGCGCAACGATCACTCGCGCGGCCTCGTCGCCTCCTGGCCGCAATTCGGCGTGCCCTGCGGACTGTTCCTGGCAAACCTCGCCGTGCTCGCCTTCAGCCAGATGTCCGGCGAGCAGTTCCTGTCATGGGGCTGGCGCGTGCCCTTTGCGCTGAGTCTCATCCTAGTCGGCGTCGGCCTCTACATCCGGCTCGGCATTCTGGAGACGCCGGTGTTTTCGAGACTCGTTGCAGAACGAAAAGTCGAGCGCACGCCGATGCTGCAAGTGATCAAGGAGCATCCGAAGGAGATCTTGCTGTCGGCCTTTGCCCGCATGGCCGAGCAGGCGCCGTTCTACATCTTCACCGCCTTCATCTTTGCCTACGGCATCAAGACGCTGAACGTGTCGCGCGACTTCCTGCTCACCGCGGTGCTCTGCGCCTCGGTGCTGTCCTTTGTCTCGATCCCGCTGTTCGGCCATCTGTCCGACCGCATCGGGCGCAAGAACATGTACATGATCGGCGCGGCTGCGACCGGCGTGTTCGGCTTCATCTATTTCCGTATGCTCGACACCGGATCGGAGCCGATCATCTTCCTCGCCATCATCCTGTCACTGATCCCGCATGACATGATGTACGGCCCGCAGGCCGCGCTGATCGCCGAAAGTTTTACTGGACGCCTGCGCTACAGCGGTGCCTCGCTCGGCTACCAGCTCGCCTCCGTCATCGCCGGCGGACCGGCGCCGCTGATCGCGGCCTGGCTGTTCGGCACCTTCCAGTCGGCAACCGCGGTCGCCGCCTATGTCGCGCTGTGCGCCGTGATCAGCCTGATCGCGACCGCGGCAATGAGCGACTACACTGGCAAGAACATCTCGGGCGAATATAGGGTGGGCTGACGCCCGCCCCTCGTCCGGGGTGGCAAGCGGGAAGGAAAGGACCTCGCAAATGAGATCTGTAAAAGCGACGTTGACCATGGCCGCATTGCTGGCCGGCGCATTGGCGATCAAGTCCGCGGCCATTGCGCAGACCGCGCCGCCGCCGGGCAATGCCACGCCGACTGCCGACAATGCAGTCATGCTCACGGTGTTCTTCAAGCACGATCAGTCGCGCCCGTTGCACGAGCTGAATGCGCAGCTCGAGAGCCAAGGCTACTACAAATCCTTCCCACCAGCGGGTGTCGAGGTGGTGAGCTGGTACGTGATGATGGGCATCGGCCAGGTGATCACGCTGCGTCTGCCGGCCTCGCGGCTGCGCGAGGTCAACCGCATCATCGAGGACAGCGCGTGGGGACCGTACCGGACCGAATTCTATCCGACCTATGACTACAAGGCGGTTGGCATGGCGCAGCACGACAAGGCCGCCAGCAACTGATTACCGGCGTTATCCTATGAGGCGACATCGCGCGCGGTGTCGCCTCTTCGCTGGGTCAGGTGAGTTGCCGCTTCGCGCGCGAGGCATCGCGGATATCGCAACGATTGCAGCACCGCGCGCGCGAGAGGGGCGCGGGTGTGAAGTCTTCTTCAACAGTATCCGTAAAATTTTACATATGATGAGGGCTTTAACGTTACCCAAATAATTCAACAATGAAGCTGAAGCTCTCCATATTTGAAGCCGCACCCGCCGTTATGAAGCTGTCACGGAACGGGAGTGGTGTGCGATGGACGAGGGGCTGGGCGAGCTCACTGGACGGAAAACTGTAACCTTCGGACGACGGAAGGTGACGCCGCGCGCCTGCGTGGCCGACGGCAAGCGGCACCTGCGTGCCTTCATGAGCGAGGTGCTGGAGGATCTCGGCTTCGTCACCAGCGAATGCGGCAACGCCGACGAGCTGCGCGGCGTGCTCGCCACGGAGGTGCCCGACCTGATCCTGCTCGGCATTGCGGTCGACGGCATCGAGCCCGGACGTTTTCTGGAGATCCTGGTGCGCGAGGAATTCGGCGGCAAGGTCCTGGCCGTCGGTGCGCGCGAGTCGATCATCGTGAAGGCGGTGCAGCAGGTCGGCGAGGAATACGGCCTCGCCATGCTGCCGCCGCTGACGACGCCCTTTGCCGCCGAGACGCTACGCGACCGCATCGCGATGCTGCTGCCGGATGAGCCGGCGCCGAGCCCCGCCGTGCATGTCGGCGAAGCCTTGCATGCAGGCTGGCTCGAGCTCTGGTACCAGCCGAAGATCGATGCGCGCACGCTGATCCGCTGCGGCGCCGAGGCCTTGGTGCGAATGCGGCATCCGACCTGGGGCGTCGTGCCGCCGGCCTATTTCATCCCCGAGGAGCACGATCCGCACTTTCGCGAACTGTCGGAGTTCGTGATCGAACGCGCGCTGCATGACTGGCACTATCTCGTGGAGCGGCAGAGCCCGGTCGATCTCTCGATCAACCTGCCGGCCTCGTTCCTGCGCGAGCCACACGCCGTGCGCGATCTCTGCCGGCGCATGCCCGCGCATCCCGCCTTCGGCGGGCTGACGATCGAGATCGAGAGCTCCGAGGTGATCGCCGATCTCGACCTGCTGCTCGACGTCGCATCCGAGGTGCGCTTTCACAACATCGGACTCGCCATCGACAATGTCGGCACCAACTGGCCGGAGCTGATGGGGCTCGACCGGTTTCCCTTCGTCAAGCTCAAGGCCGACCGCCACTTCGTCACCGGCAGCAGCAACGATGCGTTGAAGCGCAACGTGTGCCGCCACATCGTCGAGCTCGCCAGGGATTACGGCGCGCGCAGCGTCGCCGAAGGCATCGAAACCCGCGCCGATCTCGTCGCCGCCAACGAGATCGGCTTCGATCTCGTGCAGGGCTATCTGTTCGGTAAGCCGATGCCGCTGAAGAAGTTTGCCAGAAGCGCGCTGACGCGGACGGTGATGGGACAGGGGTGAGGGCGGCGGTCTCACGCAGACCGCCGCACAGACACCACCTCCGAGGGACCGATCGCTCGCCTAGCGACAGACCCACACGCCATTGACCAGCACGCGGGCGCAGGTTGGCGCCGCCACGGCGGCGGCTCCAACGGCCGCTGCACCGACGGCCGCTCCACCGACCACGGCTCGGCGCGTCGTTCGACGCGCAACGCCGGCGACGCTCGCTGGCGTCGCTGGCCGCCCGACGCGGGCCTGTGCGCTCTGAATCGAGAATGAAAGACCATCTTCTTCTGACCACTGCACAGAGCTTATCGCTGCGCAGACGATAACGGCACCAGCCAACCACAGTTTAGTTGGGTATTGCATGACAGCCTCCTTTGTTGGTTCGATAGATCTACTTCGCGTCTCGCTTCTTGCTTGCTCGCTTTAGCGGGGCTCCGGAGGGCGGGCTCGCAGGTTCGCCTTCCTGAATACAAGTGAGGAGATCAACATAGCTCTGACTGTCGGCGATTGACGTCGCCTCCTTTTCGCAGCGATCACGAACAGGACCGGCACTTGCCGACCAAAGAACAACGAGCTGCTGCTGAGCCTTGGTCTCATCGCTCATGCAGTCTTCAAAACTCTGCCCCAAAGCGATTCCGTTTGCTTTGTCATCGGCCACTGTCGCCTTGCACAGCACCTCGACATTGAGATGGGGGACACGATCGGAAACGGGCGTCACCATTTGGCCTCCGAGCAGTGCCGCCGACAACAGCGCGATCTTCATCTCGACCTCCCTTGGGTCCGACTAAACCTTGACCTGCTCCTTCCATTGCGCCCGCTCGCCGGCTCCTTGCGATCAGCTACCCGCAATCTTCCTGACGGCAGGCGGAGACCAGCTGCCGTTGATAATCGAAGGCGGTTTCTCGTTCGGCCAATACATCCGCAGCATCAGAATGAACTTGCCGGCGGGTGCAGGCAGCCAGTTCGACTCCTTGTCCGCTCCAGGCGAATCCTTCTGGACATAGAGATCGATCGTTCCATCCGGATTGGACTTCAGGTTCTGACGGGCGCTGATTGAATATCGGTTGATCGGATTGGCGACGAAGAAGTAGTTCTCGTCGTACATGGTCAGCGACCAGAAGCCGCCGACGGGCGGAAGCTGTCCCTTCGGAAAACGCATCACATACTTGTTGCTGCCGACGTAATCCTTGCCATCAGTGTCCTTTTGCGACGTCGGATAGCATGCATCCTGGATGCGATTGGCGCCGAGCCCGATGGCCGTGACGAGGGCACGGTTGAGATAGTCGGTGCCGTAGACGCCCGTCTGCGAGTCAAATGCCCAGCCGTTAGTGTTCCTGATGGCCTTGTTGACCTTGAACTGGATCATGATGCGGTCGAACGCGACCTGCGGGATACGCTTCGCAAATGCCGCATCGAGCTTGCCGGCATCAAAATCCTTGCCCGGAACGAGGCCGATCTTCGCGAATTTGGCGACCTCAGCGGCGTCGGCGGCCGCCGGCGGATTCCGCTTCATGAGTTGTGCCAGAAGGCTGAAATAGGCAGCGGCGTCCATGCGGTTGACCTGATCGCGCACCGCAGTCTTCATGTCGATCGACGGATCGACCTCGCCCGGTGGAGGCGTGTAAGGCTTCCCATATGCACTCAGCGGGACGAGCTTGAACTCATCCTGGGCGGCATGCACCGCCGCATAGTCCTCGGCGGTGCCGGTACAGTAGATGCGACCCAATATCCAGACGATGCTGGTGGGCGACTTATACTCCTTCACGCCCGCAGGGAGCGTGCCGCTCCAGCCGGGCCCGGTAATCGCATAGGTCTGTGCTTTGGTACCTGTCGTACGTTTGCCCGGGACCTGAAACACGTTTGTCCAGCCATCGAGCATTGGGAACAGGAAATAGCGATCCTTCATGTCAGGGATACTGAGGACCCACGGCTCATTGCCCACGTCGATCCACGCCGTGGTGTAGAGCGTATCGGCGTTCGGTGCCGTCACATCCTTGAAGCTTGCATCGGGATACGACCGCAGCTTGACGAACTGCCCCATGGGCCCGCGCGTCCCCTCGACGGAGGCCATATTGGTCATGACCCGTCGCGTTATCTCCATTGTCACGAGCGGATAACCGAAGACGTAGGCATCGGTGGCAAGCCAGAAGTCTTCGCCACCTTCCACCGCATTCAGCAGCGGGCCGTCATAGTCCGCACGGCTCGATGAGAGTGAAAGTGCAGAGAGCGCAGTCCCCAGCGTGGCGGACAGGAGATTTCGACGAGTAATGTTCATGACGCCACTCCCAAACCTGCTCTGATCTCGTAACTTCGATCGACTATGGACAGGCCAGCAATGATGGGCGGATTTCTCTTCGGTCGAGCGGGAATTCCGATCACCGACCCAGCTGCGAAACGTGAAAGTCGGCACTGGCTATGCGGATGCTGTTACCGTCATTGCGAAATAGGGCATGCGATTCATCAAGGAGATAACTCTCCCGATGCAATGAGACCCAGACTGCCGGAGCGAGCGTTGATCCAGATCAACGCTCGTGATCACACGGCAACGGCATCGGATGTAGTGGCACCGAGACGCGCTATCGCGAGCATGCCGAGATTCGAGAACGGGAATGGTGAGGCGTCGTCATCGATGGCGGCTTCACGTTGGGCGGGCCGCGTCTATGAGAGGCACTGCGGCTCCCTAGGCTCATTTCGCGTGCTCGCTCACGCAAACCGCCGCGCAAACGCGACACAGACGACGACGAGCGCGGTGGCGGCGATCATGCTCCACGCCACCGGCTCGTGCAGGACGAGACCCGCCAGCGCGAGGCCCATGAAGGGCTGGAGCTGTTGCAACTGACCGACGCTGGCGGTGCCGCCGAGCGCGAGGCCGCGGTACCAGAACACGAAGCCGACGAACATGCTGAAGACGGAGACGTAGGCAAGGCCGATCCAGGCCGGGGCGCCGATGCCGTCCCATGTTGGCGGCAAGGACAGGATCGCGACCGGCAGCATCAGCGGCAGTGCGAGGATCAGCGCCCATGAGATGACCTGCCAGCCGCCGAGCCGGCGCGATAGCGTCGCGCCTTCGGCGTAGCCGAGGCCGCAGAGCAGGATCGCGGCGACCATCAGAAGATCGCCGGTCAGCGAGCCCGCGCCACCACCCGACAGCGCAAAACCCGCAACCGTCGCGCTGCCGAGGGTCGAGAACAGCCAGAACGGCAATCGCGGCCGCTCGCCGCCGCGCAGCACGGCGAAGATTGCGGTCGCAAGCGGCAACAGGCCGATCAAAACGATCGAATGCGCCGAGGTGACGTGCTGGAGCGCCAAGGCGGTCAGCAGCGGGAAGCCGACCACGACGCCGAGCGAGACGATGGCGAGCGAGGCAAGGTCTTTTCGCGCAGGTCTTTGCTGCTGAAGCAGGGCAAGCAGCGCAGTCCCCAGCAGCGCTGCGATCACCGCGCGCGCGGAGGTCAGGAAGGTTGCGGAGAAGCCGCCGACCGCGACGCGCGTTGCCGGCAGCGAGCCGCTGAATATGACCACGCCCAGGAGACCGTTACCCCATCCGTTGCCGGCCGATTGCATGATGCCTCGCTTTCACGTAGTCGACCCTGGCCTTTCGACGGTGGCGAAACCAGCAACAATCCCATACAATCTGGTCAAACTGTATCGATATGGAAGCCCATACACTTGGACGATCTGACGCAAACCAGAGGCCGCGGCGGGGCGCGCACCACCGATGTGATGGACGCCATCCGCACCAAGGTCGCGAGCCGCGCGCTTGTCCCCGGCGATCGCCTGCCCTCGATCCGCAAGCTGGCCGCGAGCATGAGCGTTTCGCCCTCCACCGTGGTCGAAGCCTATGATCGCCTCGCAGCTGAGGGATTGATCCGCGCGCGGCGCGGCTCCGGCTTCTATGTCTCCGCGACGACGATGCCACCGCTCGCACTCGCCGATGTCGAGACACGCCGCGACCGCGCCGTGGACCCGTTCTGGGTGTCACGGCAGTCGCTCGATGCAGGTTCATCAACGCTCAAGCCCGGCTGTGGCTGGCTGCCGGCGGGCTGGATGCCGGAGGCGGCGTTGCGCCGCGCGTTTCGCGCGCTCGCGCGGAGCGATGAGAGCGTGCTCGCTGACTATGGCTCTACGCGCGGCTCGCTCGCATTGCGCCGGTACTTGCTGGCCCGCCTTGCCGAGGACGGCATCGGAGCCTCGATCGACCAACTCCTGCTCACGGGTTCGGGCACGCAAGCCACCGACCTCGTCTGCCGCTTCCTGCTGCGGCCCGGCGACACGGTGCTGGTCGACGATCCCTGCTATTTCAATTTTCGCGCGCTGCTGCGCGCGCATCAGGTGAAGATCCTCGGTGTGCCCTACACGCCGTCGGGTCCGGACGTCGCGCGCTTCGAGGCGATCCTCGCCGCGGAGCGGCCGCGCCTCTACATCACCAATTCCGCGCTACATAACCCGACCGGCGCAACGCTGTCGCTGCAAACCGCGCACCGCATCTTGAGCATCGCCGCTGCACATGATCTGGCGATCATCGAGGACGATATCTTCGCCGATTTCGAATCGGAGCGGTCGCCGCGCCTTGCCGCCCTTGACGGCCTCGCCAACGTCATCCGCATCGGCAGCTTCTCCAAGACGCTCTCCGCCTCGCTACGCTGCGGCTATATCGCAGCAAAGCCCGACTGGATCGAGCATCTCGTCGACCTCCAGGTCGCAACCAGCTTTGGCGGCCCGAGCCCGGTTGCGACCGAAGTGATCGCGAAGGTGCTTGCGGGCGGCAGCTATCGCAAGCACATGGACGAGCTCAGGCAAAAGCTCGTACGCAGCCGGCGCGACGTGGCGCGCAAGCTCGGGGCGCTGGGCCTCGAGCCCTGGCTGATGCCGCGCGGCGGATTTTTTCTCTGGTGCCGCCTGCCCGATGGACTGGATTCGACGGAAGTCGCGCGCGCGGCGCTTGCCGAAGACGTCGTGCTAGCGCCAGGGAATGTCTTCAGCGTGTCGCAGACGGCCGCAAGCTTTCTGCGATTCAACGTTGCGCAGTCGATGGAACCACGGGTCTGGGACGTGATGCGGCGGGCGTTGGACGTGCAAACACGTCAGTAGGACTCGCCGATATTGACGCAGCCTTCCCTCGAAAACAGGTTGCTCGAAAATTGACTTGCAACCTATGCTGCGTTCCACGGCAGGCCCTCAATTTGCTCGCTTCCCGCGCGTCGGCGATCCCTTCGGACTCGAAAGGATCGATGCCGAGCCGTAAATCGCAGGAGGTTCGACAATGCCCTATGGAGTCATTCGCGTATTGGTAACGGTTCTGTCGACGGGCGCGCTGGTGGCGCTCGTCAATCAAATCTTCCTTCTGCCGAAGACGATAGCTGAAGCAAGAAAGCTCAATGCAGAAACGCGTCAGATCCTGAAAGATTCCGACCTGGACGAGGCTGCGAAGGCGCGGGATCCGCGATTGCCCAATGGATGGTTCGCTTTCGGCGATTCGTTCTCCGACTATGACATGGGCGCTGATGGTCAAACGCAGTATCGCGGCAAGGCGAGCGGCTACATCAAATCGCGCAGGCCGCCGCGCGGATTTGGCAGCCTGACGCAACTCATCAAGTCGGACAAATATCGCGGCGTGCGCCTCCAGATGACGGCCTATGTGAGAACCACGACCGTCGACGGCTGGGCCGGCCTCTGGATGCGCGTCGATGGCACCGAGGGAACGATGACGATCGACAACATGCAGGACAGGCCGATCCGCGCCACCACCGGCTGGACGAAATACGCCATCGTTCTGGATATTGCCAAAAACAGCAGGAACATCGCATTCGGCGTCCTGCTGGATGGCACTGGACAGGCCTGGATCGCCGATATCGAGTTCAAGGTCGTCGGCAAGGACGTTCCGGTGACCGACGCATCGCCCAACTATCCGGACGAACCGATCAACCTCGACTTCAAGATGTGAGGGTTGCGCTCTGTCGCGATCGTGAACCCTTATGTTCGGCTGCGTCGCGATTGCGCCAGAATCGTCTCGCGATCATTGGCCTATCGAGCGTTCCGCAAGGAGCAATCGCGTGCCGGCTCACGCACTCACCGCCATCCTGCCCTGCAACGATCTTGAAGCCTCGCAGCGCTTCTACGAGCGCCTTGGTTTCATGCGCCTGGATGGCGGCGAGCCGACGGAGGGCGATGACAGCTATCGCATTCTCGGCGACCGAAAAGGCGGACATCTCCACCTGACCAAGGCTGTCGACGGATGGCTGATCCCGGGACGCAATCCTTTTGGGCTCTACCTCTATACGGAGGAGGTCGACGCCCTGGCGCGCGAGTTCGCCGCCGAACTGATCGACAAGCACGGCCCTGAACACAAGCCGTGGGGAATGTATGAGTTCGCGCTGTCCGACCCCGACGAGACGCTGGTCCGGATCGGCTGGCCATCGCGGCTCATGCCGCCGCAGCAAGCCTGAATTTGCCCGGCCACGACATCTTTGGCGCGTTGTCCGCATTGACGATCGCAAAGCAATCCGGCCATAGACTGGCAGCATGAAGAAGATCGGCTTTCTCTCGTTCGGGCACTGGACGCCCTCGCCGCAATCGCAGACCCGCTCTGCCGCGGATACGTTGTTGCAATCCATCGAGCTTGCGGTCGCTGCCGAGGAGCTGGGCGCGGACGGCGCCTATTTCCGCGTCCATCATTTCGCGCGCCAGCTTGCCTCGCCCTTTCCGCTTCTGGCGGCGGTCGGCGCGCGAACCAGCCGCATCGAGATCGGCACGGCCGTGATCGACATGCGCTACGAGAATCCGCTCTATATGGTGGAGGACGCAGGCAGCGCCGATCTGATCGCCGGCGGGCGGCTTCAGCTCGGCATCAGCCGCGGCTCGCCGGAGCAGGTGATCGATGGCTGGCGCTACTTCGGCTATCAGCCGGCCGAAGGCGTTAGCGATGCCGACATGGGCCGGCGTCACGCCGAGGTCTTCCTCGACCTCCTGCGCGGCGAAGGCTTTGCAAGGCCCAATCCGCAGCCGATGTTTCCCAACCCGCCCGGCCTGCTGCGCATCGAGCCCCATTCGGAAGGCCTGCGCGAGCGGATCTGGTGGGGCGCCGGCTCGAACGCCACCGCCGTCTGGGCCGCAAGGCTCGGCATGAACCTGCAAAGCTCGACGCTGAAGAACGACGAGACGGGCGAAGCCTTCCATGTCCAGCAGGCCGCCCAGATCCGCGCCTACCGCGCCGCCTGGAAGGAGGCCGGCCATGTCAGAGAGCCGCGCGTGTCCGTCAGCCGCAGCATCTTCGCGCTGATGGATGATCGCGACCGCGCCTATTTCGGGCGCGGCGGTGAATCCGAGGACCAGATCGGATTCATCGACCCGCAAACCCGCGCGATCTTCGGCCGCAGCTATGCCGCCGAGCCGGACGCCCTGATCGAGCAGCTCCGCAACGACGAGGCCATCACGGAGGCCGACACGCTGCTGCTGACCATCCCCAACCAACTGGGCGTCGCCTACTGCGCACACGCGATCGAAGCGATTTTGAAGCACGTCGCGCCCGCGCTCGGGTGGCGGTGAGGCGTCACCCTCTCTACGAAACGAACCCCATCGAGCGTATGGCGGAGAGCATCGACATGGACGTGCAACGGCTTGCGGCATTCACGCGTGACGATCAGGGCGGCAATCCTGCCGGCGTGGTGATCTCTGACATGCTGCCGGACGCAGACGACATGCAGAGGCTGGCCGCAGAGGTCGGCTATTCCGAGACGGTCTTTGCGGCACCGAGTGCGAAGGGCTATCGCGTCCGCTATTTCGCTCCGGAGGCGGAAGTGCCATTTTGCGGCCATGCGACGATCGCGCTGGGCGCGGCCCTCGCTCAGCGGGGTGAAAGCGGGCCGATCACGCTTGAACTGAACGAGGGCACCGCGATCGTCGAGGGTTTTCGAACCGAGCGTGGCCTCAGCGCGGCTCTTCAATCGGCGCCCACGCGCAATCAGCCTGCGCCGCCGCAGCTACTCGATCGGTCGCTCGAGCTTTTTGCGCTGTCGCAGAGCGACCTCGACGATCGCTTCCCACCGGCAATCATCGAAGCCGGCGCGCGTCACCTGTTGCTCGCGATGCGCGACCGTCAGCGCCTTGCCGCGATGAAATATGAGATGCAGGCCGGCGCCGAATTGATGCGCGACTGGCGCCTGACGACGATAAGCCTGATCCAGGCGGAGAGTCCGTCCCGCTACCACGCGCGCAATCCGTTCGCGGCCGGCGGCGTTTACGAGGATCCCGCCACGGGAGCCGCGGCCGCAGCGCTTGTCGCCTATCTCCACGATCTCGGCATTGCCGGCGCAAGCAGCATCGAAGTGGTGCAAGGCGATGACATGGGCGTCCCTTGCCTGCTGCATGCGGATGCACCAACCGAGGCCGGCGGGAGCGCCCGTGTTCACGGGACAGTCCGCCTCCTGGCTGACTGAGCCCGGACGTGATGGCATCACCACGCGTCTGGCCGGTCGTCGAGCCAGCCGACGCGATCGAGAGGGCTCGGCTAGGGGTACATGACGGGGATGGCGGGCCGCGACCGACGATGATGAGCACTATGTCTACGCTACAGCCCTATGAAGCCCTCGACGCACGATGATCCGCTCGTCTTCTTCGAGATACTCGAACTCGTCGTTGCACTCGCAGTGAACCAACCAGCGATCCACAATCTGGCCCTTCACCTCCCGTTCACAAACGAGAACTCGTCCCTCCTTTAAGCCCGTAAGTAGGTTGAGATAGTCGAGTTCGACATAATTGCCGCGCGCATCCGCGAACATCAGATTATCGTGCGTGTGCCAGGGCGTGCCGAGAAAGCCGATGAGGCAATCATCCTCTCGTTCGGCGTTCTCAAAGCACAGTACTGCGTCCCGGCCGAGATCGACCTCCACACAACAATCAGTGTCCGCACGCACTATCAAGCCAATTTCGCGACACAACTGGTTAACCAGATCAAGATCGTAGCGCATGGTCGGGGAAGCTATCCTAGATGATTACCGGCTTAGGCAGGACTGCACCCACGTTGGCGCATTGCTTCTTCGCGGGAACGTCTCGCCGCGAAGCCGTCCTCAGTCTTCGCGAAATCTGTGAACCCAAGTTCCGACAGCTCGGCACAGATCTCTGCGGTGAGGCAGGCGCCTCGGCCGAGATTTCACTGTCGAGGCGGAATCCGGTGATTCCCGTGAGGTGATTTGTAATCCGGGTCAACGATGACGAGGACCGATTCTGCGCTGGCGTTGAGGTTGCTCATGGCGCCGACTCTCGCAGGAATGGTGTCGCAATTCCAGTACACCGGCGCGCTTATGGCCGCACCAGTGTCCGCTCTTTTGGCTCTTCTCAGGACGGCAAGGTAAAAGCGCGGCCGTCGGCCCGGGCGTATGTGGTTGGGTCTATTGAGATTCTTGAGCACCCTTAGAAGCGCCCTTGCCATACGTTTTGCTCAAGACTTCAAGGATATCAACGATCCGAGCGCCATCCGCTCAACTTTGCTCCAATACCGAGCAAGACCGCTTGCCGCGAAGAGGCCGGACCAGCGCCGGTCCGTCAAGGCTGGCGCGTTCCGCGCCACCGCTTCGCGGCTACGGCCTTGACCGACCGTCGCTGCCCCGGCAAAGGCTCGCCAAGCGGTCATGGCTCAAGATGAGCGAAACCGCTCCCTCTCGACCGGAGCAAACGAAATCGCACCCGGCAGGTTTTTGCCGCCGGCAACGCGCAGCGTGCAATCAACCGATTCCGTAAGCCGGCGAGTTACCGAATGCTGGCGGGATGTCTCACTCTCGCCACCGACGGCCCCGACGCGTCAGGTTCGGGATTCCACCCGACGACCTTTGGGATTACGCTACCCCGCCGGAACGTCGCGCGGGCCGGCCACCCAGGCACGACCTGTCAAACTGGACGGTCACCGACGATTGGCCCGAGCACATTCCGGTCACGGACGCCGAGGTGGACGTGTTCGAGGCATGGTTCGGCGATTTGTTCGATGAACTGTTCGGGCCGTGCCGGTGACCGCAAGAGGGAGCATCCGTCATGACCGTGCCGCTGCGCGCCGCCCTGTACCTGCGCGTCTCGACCGCGCGACAAGCCGAGCACGATGTCTCGATCCCGGATCAGAGGCGGCAGGGCGAGAGTTACTGCACCTCGCGCGGCTACCGGCTGGTCGAGACCTATGTCGAGCCTGGCGCATCCGCCACCAACGACCGCCGGCCCGAATTCCAGCGCATGATCGAGGCCGGCATCAGCAAGCCCGCGCCGTTCGACGTGGTGGTGGTTCATTCATTCAGCCGCTTCTTTCGCGACCACTTCGAGCTTGAGTTCTATGTCCGCAAGCTGGCCCGGAACGGCATCAAGCTCGTCTCCATCACCCAGGAGATGGGCGACGATCCCATGCACGTCATGATGCGCCAGATCATGGCGCTGTTCGACGAATATCAATCCAAGGAGAACGCCAAGCACGTGCTGCGGGCCTTGAAGGAGAACGCGCGGCAAGGCTTCTGGAATGGCTCGCTGCCGCCGATCGGTTACCGCGTGGTCGCGGCCGAGCAACGCGGGGCCAAGGTCAAGAAGAAGCTTGAGATCGATCCGCTCCACGCCGAGACGGTGCGGCTGATCTACCGGCTCGCCCTGGAGGGGGACGGCACCAGCGGCCCCATGGGGGTCAAGAACATCGCCAGCCATCTCAACGCCCGGCGCATCTTCACGCGTGACGGCGGACGCTGGGGTATCGGACAGGTTCACCGCATCCTGACCCGGCCGACCTATGTCGGCCGCCACGAGTTCAACAAGCGCAGCAAGAGCAAGGAGCTGAAGCCGGTCGGCGAGATCGTCCCCGTCGCGGTCCCACCCCTGATCGACCAGACCACGTTCGACGCAGTGCAGGCACATCTGCGGGCGCGCAATCCGAAGGTCACGCCGGCTCGAATCGTCAGCGGGCCAACCCTACTGACCGGCATCTGCTTCTGCGCCAAATGCGCGGGCGCGATGACGCTCCGGACCGGCAAGGGTAACCAATATCGCTACTACACTTGCTCGACCAAGGCCCGGCAGGGAGAGACTGGATGCGCCGGACAAAGCGTACGGATGGAGAAGCTGGACACCCTCGTTGCCGGGCATATCGAGCAGCGTCTGCTGGCTCCCGAGCGGCTGGAGGAGGTTCTCGCCTCAGTCCTGGACCGCCGCCAGGAACGCACGGAGCGGCGGCGCGAGCATATCGCCGAACTGAACAAGCGCGCCGCAGAGGCTGACCTCCGCCTCAAGCGGCTCTATGACGCCATTGAGACAGGCGTCGCCGATTTGGGTGACCCGGGCCTGAAGGAGCGTATCGCCGGGCTGAAGGCGATCCGGGACCAGGCCCAGGCTGACGCCATCCGGGCTCAGGCCATATTGGATAGCGCGGCCCAGCAACCCGTCACCACAACGGTACTACGCAAATTCGCCGCCACGGCCCGCAAGCGGATGCGGATCGAAGGCGGGGGATATCGCCGGGATCATCTCCGCGCCCTGGCCCAGCGGGTTGAAGTGGACGACCGCGAGGTCCGCATTATGGGGTCAAAGAGCGATTTGCTCAGAACGCTCGCCGCGATTTCATGCGCAAAATCGGCTGCTGGCGGCGTTCGCAGTTCTGTTCTGGACTGGCGGAGAGGGAGGGATTCGAACCCCCGATAGGCTTGCACCTATGCCGCATTTCGAGTGCGGTGCATTCAACCACTCTGCCACCTCTCCTGAAGGCGCCAAATCGGGGTAGCCCCGTGCGGTCGGGGCGTGTTCTAGGCGAGGATGGCGGGCCAGACAAGGCGGGCGGGACGAAAATCCCGTGCCTCGTTGATCGTGCGCGCGGCAATGACCCGGCTGAAACCGGCCTGAGTGCCGGTTTCGCACCGATTTGCACGGTCCTGCACCGGCGCCGGGTTCTGGCGCCTAGCCGCCAAACGGCGCGACGAGCACCGCCACGGCCGTCAGCACGACCGGCAGCGTTCCCAGGACAATGACCGCGATTCGAAACACCAGATCGTTCCCCATGCGGTAATCCTAGACCGTAGAGAACGGGTGCAAAGTGCAATTTGTGCCAAAACTTCCCGACCCTGCCCGGGCGCAACCGAGACACCCGGAAAAGAATCACATCGGGGCGGGCCGGTGCCGCGGCGGCCCCACGGGTGGGACCGCCAGACGCGGTAAACACTGGCGGTCCCGTTGCCGCTCATTGCAATGCAGGCCGGGAAGGGCGGCTTCGCCGGCCGGCGTGAGGCGACGGATGGACCGTAACGACCGCGCGGCGTGCTGCAACGCAATCCATGTCTTAACCTAACCAGTCAAGGTTACCCCTGGTCGCTCTACTTGCCTTCCTTGTTGTTTTCTTTGGCCTTCTTCTTTCCGTCCGTAGAGTCACGGTCCTTGCCGTTGCCCTCCTTGCGGCGGTTGGTGAAGCGTGCATTGCCGAGCCCGGTGCCGATGGTGAGCACGCCCCAGCGCTCGACGTCCTGCATGAACGGCACCTCCGAAAGGCCCTGCACGACGCCGTCATTGTGCATCAGGATCGCAGTGTCGTGCTCGCCGATGACAGGGATGCCTTCGACCAGGCTCGCCGGCAGGTTGAACTTGCTGCTCTCCCAATTGCCGGGGAGGTTTTGCGCACCTTTCTCGATCGAGCCATCCCCGTTGATGACCCCGGGACAGGCAATGCCGATGAAGGGGGCGAGCTTCAGGCCTTCGGTACCGGCCTCGGCGATCAGCTCCTTCAGCATCTTGGTGAGCCGCTTCACCGCGCCCTCACGCGTCGGCTCGTCGTCGGCATGACGCCACAGATCGGACTTCCAGACGCAGGCCTTGGAGAGGTCCTTTGCCTTCTTCCAGCGGGTCTCGACCACGCCGCAGCGGATATTGGTGCCGCCAATATCGACCGCGAGGATGCTGTCATGGGCCTCGAAAATCCAGGACGGCGCCAGATGCAGTGCGCCGATCAGCGCCGCCTCGTCAGGGTGGAAACGGATCGGCAGCATGTCGCCCTTGAACCCCTCCGCCTTCAGGATGATGTCGGCGCGGGCGATCGCGAGCTCGCCCAGGCGGCTGTCGCGAAAACCGCCGCCGACCACGATTCGCTCGGTCTTGGCCCAGGCCTTGGTCTTCAGGAAGCGGCGGGTGACATAGGCGAGCTCCTGCGCGAAATCCTCGATCGCGCTGTGCACCACGGCGGAAGCCTCGGTGTCGTCGCCGACCAGCATGTCATCCAGCGTCTTCTTGCTGATCCGCTCCGACGGCTCGTCGCCAAAGGGGTCCTCGCCCGTCTTGCGCAGCGGCTTGCGCCAGACGTCGAGGATCTTGCGGAACGCGCCCTTGCTGGCGCGGTCGCCGAGAAAGCCGTCCTCGTCCTTCAGCTCGGCGTTAAAACTGTCGACATCCACCGACGGCAGGCGCGCAGCGCCGTGCTGCGCGATCCCCGTCGTCAAAACCAGCTCGTCTGCCATGGAGCCCTTGCCCGCTTTGAAATTCGAAGATGACAACGGCGGCGGAACCCAATGGTTGCAGGTGCGGCCAACTATCCGAAGGGACCAAGAACCGGCCAAATCCTTCAAGTTCTGGGCTTTTTCAGCCCGGTTTTCCTTGACTCAGGGCTCTCGGCCGCTATAAGTCCCCCAGCCGGCGCGGGGCGTTTCTCGCGCCGCTTGTTTTTGCGTGGATTTTGAGGGTCATACCCCACCCGCGCGGAACGCTTAAACCCATAGCGACTGACAAAAAGCCGGCCCGGACGGAAGTCCGAAAGGCCGGGATTGAACACGAAGGAAGAAAACGATGTTCGCAGTCATCAAAACCGGCGGCCGGCAGTACCGGGTCGTTGCGGATGATGTCCTGGAAATTGGCAAGATCGCCGGCGAAGTCGGCACGATCGTGCAGTTGAATGAAGTTTTGGTGGTCGGCGGTGACACGCCGGTCCTGGGTGCACCGAACGTTGCCGGTGCGTCCGTGGCGGCCGAGGTGCTCCAGCACAAGCGCGGGCCGAAGGTCATCGCGTTCAAGAAGCGCCGCCGCAAGAATTCGCGCCGCAAGCGCGGCTATCGCGACGAGATCACCGTGCTTCGCGTCACCGAGATCCTGACCGACAACGCCAAGCCCACCAAGGGGCCGCGTCCGAAGAAGGAGAAGGTGGCGAAAGAGGCCGCCGAGTAGCGAAACGTTGATCACGCCAATTCACGAATTGATGCGTGAGAAAATGTGAAATGATTCCGTCAAGGAATTGATCTAGAGATACGCAGGATTTCGGAGACGAGCCATGGCTCACAAAAAAGCAGGCGGTTCATCGCGCAACGGACGCGATTCGAAGGGCAAGCGCCTCGGCATCAAGGCGTTCGGCGGGGAGATCGTCACTCCCGGCAACATCATTGCGCGTCAGCGCGGCACCACCTGGCATCCCGGCCTTAATGTCGGCATGGGCACTGACCACACTCTGTTCGCCAAGGTTGAAGGCCGCGTTGCGTTCCAGGCTAAAGCCAACGGCCGCACATTCGTATCGGTGCTTCCGATCGCAGAGGCGGCTGAATAATACGGTGGATCAAATTGGAGTCCGCCGGGTCCTGACCAAACCGGCGGAGTCCTTGAGATCAAAAGATCGAAGGCTCCAGGGGAGGCGGGAAACCGGCCTCCCCTTTTCGTTTTGACTTAAAGTCGTTGACGGAGCCGGACATGTTGCAGGACTTTTCAAGCACGACCTTGGCTGGGCTGAGGCCGAACGTCGTCGCGACCGAGCGGCTGACATTGCGGCGGCCCACACTCGCCGACGTCAAGGCGATCGCGCATCTCGCCAACGACCGCCGCGTCGCGGAGAACACGCGCCGTTTGCCGCATCCCTATTCCTACGACGACGCCGTGGCATTCGTCCGCGCCACCGCAGAGCTCGGCAACGAGACCGTGTTCCTGATCGAGCATGACAATGCACCCGTCGGCATGATCGGGATCGACTGTTCGACACCCGGCAATGCCGAGCTCGGCTATTGGCTCGGCGTCGAGCATTGGGGACAAGGCTTTGCCACCGAGGCCGCACGCGGGGCGATCGATTTCTTCTTCGAGGAATTTCCGGAGGATCATCTTTACGCCGGCGCGCGCGTCACCAATCCGGCCTCGCGCAACGTGCTAGAGAAGTGCGGCTTCCAGTGGAGTGGCGTCCAGCTACACCGCTTCTACGCGCTGGGATCCTCGACCCCCGTCGACTGCTTCCGCCTGTCGCGCGGCGTGTGGTCGTCGCTGAAGAGCTGGAGCAGCGCGCGGCGGGCGAGGTAAGGGGCGCGCGGCGCCACATTCTCCGCTGTCGTCCCGGACAAGCGCAAGCGCAGATCCGGGACGACGATTCGCATATGCAGTCACACCGGTGGATTCACCTGATCGTCCTGCCGTCCCAGATCCCGTTCGCGCAAATATATGTAGAAACCGGCGCCGATGATGATGGCGGCGCCGATGATGGTGGCGATCGATGGGACATCGCCGAACACCACGAAGCCGAAGATCACAGCCCAGACGATCATCGAATATTGATAGGGCACCACCACGCTCGCGGGCGCGAGCTTGAGCGAGCGGTTGACACACAGGAGCGCGGCGACCGAGGTGCAGCCGGCGAGCGCAAACACCACGAGGCTGCCGGCGCTCGGCGGCACCCAGTGAAACAGGGACAGGGCGAGCCCGAGCAGGAACGTGCCGCCGAACTGCGAGGACGCCATCACGATGTCGGGCGTCGCGCGCAACGAGCGCGTGACCAGCATCAGCGTCGCAAACGACAGGCTGCCGCCGAGCGCGATCAGCGCCGGCAGGCTCACCGTCTGCGCCGATGGGCGGAGCGCGATCAGGACTCCGCAGAAGCCGACCAGGATCGCGGTCCAGCGCCGCCAGCCGACATGCTCGCCCAGGAAGATCGCCGACAGTGCGGTGACGAAGATCGGACCTGCCAGATAGTAGGTGATGACGTCGGCGAGCGGCAGGTAGACCGTCGCGAGGAAGAAGGCAGCGACCTCCAGCGTCGAGAGCACCACGCGAAAGAGCTGCAGCCACGGCCGTTCCAGACGGGTGAATTCGTGACGCCGCCGCCAGATCGACGGCGCCAGCACGAGCAACGCCGCGCAGGCGCGCAGAAACAGCAGCTGCCCCACCGAATAGGTCGCGACGATGAACTTGCCCATCGCGTCGCCGAACGAGAACAGGAAGATCGACAGCACCATCAACGCGATGCCGGCCAGCCGCGCCGAGCGTTCGTCATAGGCGGAGAGTTTCTTGAAGAGCGGCATTGAAGAGTTTGCTTTTGGAACTCGTCATCGCGAGCGCAGCGAAGCAATCCAGAATCCTTCCGCGGATGCACTCTGGATTGCTTCGTCGCTACGCTCCTCGCAATGACGGAAGACGGGGCGGCGGCGCGATCGATACGACCGACAAAGGCCGTTTTAACGGCATGGAGAACCCAGACAAGCCCGTCATGACGAATTGAACGGATTGTCGCAACGCGCTGGCCGCAAAATTCGTGATCCGGCGGGGCGCAGGCTTGATGTCAACGGGTTAAGCAAGGGGCCGAAAATCGCCGATTTTAGCCTCCTCCCGGACAAGTTCGGGTTGCCGCGACCGTTCCCCTGCCCTACCTATGGCCCATGAAATTCCTCGACGAAGCAAAGGTCTATATCCGCTCGGGTGACGGCGGGAACGGCTGCGTGGCGTTCCGCCGCGAGAAGTTCATCGAATTCGGCGGTCCGTCCGGCGGCAATGGCGGCCGCGGCGGCAACGTGATCATCGAGGTCGCCGACGGCCTCAACACGCTGATCGACTACCGCTACCAGCAGCACTTCAAGGCCCAGAAGGGCGAGAACGGCATGGGCTCGGACCGTCACGGCGCCAACGGCAAGAACATCGTGCTGAAGGTGCCGGTCGGTACGCAGATCTTTGATGAAGATCGCGAGACGCTGATCCACGACTTCACCAATGTCGGCGAAAAATTCGTGCTCGCCGAAGGCGGCAATGGCGGGTTCGGCAACGCGCACTTCAAATCGTCGACCAACCGTGCGCCGCGCAACGCCAATCCCGGCCAGGTGGGCGAAGAGCGCTGGATCTGGCTGCGCCTGAAGCTGATCGCGGATGCCGGTCTTGTCGGCATGCCCAACGCCGGCAAATCGACCTTCCTTTCCAAGGTCAGCGCGGCGCGGCCGAAGATCGCCGACTATCCCTTCACCACGCTGCATCCTCAGCTTGGCGTCGTGAGCGCCGACGGCCGCGAATTCGTGCTCGCGGACATTCCCGGTCTGATCGAAGGCGCGCATGAAGGGACGGGTCTCGGTGATCGCTTCCTCGGCCATGTCGAGCGCTGCCGCGTGCTGCTGCATCTGATCGACGCAACCTGCGAACACGCCGGCAAGGCCTACAAGACCGTACGCAAGGAGCTCGACGCCTATGGCGGGCTCTTGACCGACAAGATCGAGATCGTCGCACTCAACAAGATCGACGCGGTCGAGCCGGACGAGCTGAAGAAGCAGAAGGACCGGCTGAAGCGCGCCGCCAAGAAGACGCCGCTGCTGCTCTCCGGCGTCACCGGCGACGGCGTCAAGGAAGCACTGCGTGCGCTGGCTGAGGTGATCGGCGAGAGCCCGGTGTCCAGCAAGGCCAAGAGCGCGGCCGAAGCGGAGCCGTGGTCGGCTTGATTCGGTCGGCCTGAACTCTCTCCAATGTCGTCCCCGCGAAAACGCGGGGACGACGGCGGAATGCATGGCCGCGGGCACGCACATCGCTGGCAGGTTGCCATCGCAGCACCAATAGCGCAGCATCAAGCAATCAAGAAAAAGCAGGGGCGAGGCATGTCGCGCGCGAAGAACGTTCTCTGGATCATGTGCGACCAGCTTCGCTACGACTATCTCGGCTGCACCGGTCATCCCTCGCTGAAGACGCCGAATATCGACGCCATGGCCAGGCGCGGCGTGCTGTTCTCCAAGGCCTATGTACAATCGCCGATCTGCGGGCCGTCGCGGATGTCGTTCTACACCGGACGCTACATGCGCTCGCACGGCTCGCACTGGAACGGCTGGCCGCTGCGCGTCGGTGAGCCCACGCTCGGCGATCACCTGGGCAAGATCGGCGTGCGTAATGTGCTGGTCGGCAAGACTCACATGGCGCCCGATCTCGAAGGCATGAAAGCGCTCGGCATCCCCTTGGAATCGGTCATCGGCGTTCACGTCGCCGAATGCGGTTTTGAACCGTATGAGCGCGACGACGGCCTGCATCCGACGGGACGTCCGCGCCCGAAATACGACGAGTATCTGCGTCAGCACGGTTTTGAGGCCACGAATCCGTGGGAGCATTGGGCCAATTCGGGCTCCGCAGAAGACGGCTCGTTGCAGAATGGCTGGCTGCTGGTGCATGCCGACAAGACCGCGCGCGTACCGGACGAGCACTCCGAGACGCCCTACATGACGCGCCGTGCGATGGACTTCATCAGCGAGGCCGAGACGGATGGCCGGCCGTGGTGCCTGCATCTGTCCTACATCAAGCCGCACTGGCCCTATATCGCGCCCGAGCCTTACGCGAGCATGTATTCGACGGATGACATGCTTCCAGTGACCCGCTCCGAGCGCGAGCGGCAAAATCCGCACCCGGTGTTCGGCGCCTACATGGACATGCGTTACTCCCGCAACATGGCGCGCGACGAGGCCCGCGAGAAGGTGATCCCGACCTATATGGGCCTGATCACGCAGATCGACGACCAGATGGGCGTGCTGATGAAGTTTTTGGAGGCGCGCGGCCTGCTGGAGACGACCATGATCGTGTTCACGTCGGATCACGGCGACTATCTCGGCGATCACTGGATGGGAGAGAAGGACCTGTTCCACGAGCAGTCGGCGAAGATCCCGCTCATCATCATCGATCCCTCGAAGGAAGCCGACGCCACGCGCGGCACGACATGCGATGCGCTCGTCGAGGGCATCGATCTCGCGCCGACCTTCGTCGATTATTTCGGCGGCAAGTTGCCCAGCCACATCCTCGAGGGCCGCTCGCTATTGCCGCTGCTGCGCGGCGAGAAGCCAAAATGGCGCAAGGTCGCATTCTCCGAATACGACTACGCCATGCAGGACGTGCGGCTGAAGCTGAACCAGCCGATCGAGCGCTGCCGCCTGTTCATGGTGTTCGACGGTCGCTGGAAATATATTCACGCCTCCGGCTTCCGCCCGATGCTGTACGACCTGGAAACAGACCCGGACGAGTTTGTCGATCGCGGCGACGACCCCGATTGCGCCGGCATCATCGCAAGGCTTCAATCGGAACTTTTCGACTGGGCGCTGCATCCGAGCGGTCACATCACCACGCCCGCTGAGAAGATCGCGGCCTATGCCGACAACCAGCTCCAGGTGAAGGGCGGATTTCTCATCGGCATCTGGGACGAAGCCGAGCTCGCCGCGATCAAGGATGGCATAGCGCAGCGCGCGAAGCTGTGAGACCCTCATGGTGAGAGGGCGCGCAGCGGCTCTTTCATATCGTCAAGCCCAGGCTTGACGACTGAGTGCCTGGCGCGGCCAGAAACTAATTGTCGATCTTGTACCCCGTCGCCTTCACGATCGGCTGCCAGAACGCGGTGTTCGCGGCGAGCTCCTGAGTGAGCCCCTCCGCCGTGCTGCCGACCGGAATGAGTCCGATCGCGGTGAGCTTCTCCTTCACCTCGGGCTTGGCGAGCGTCGCGACCGCCGCCGCGCTGAGCTTCGCCGCAAAGTCTGGCGGACTGCCGGCCGGCAGCCACATGCCGTACCAGGCATCCGCGACGAGATCGATGCCGTTCTCCTTCAGCGTGGGCACTTCGGGAATGAACGGCGAGCGCTCCGCGCTGCTGACCGCGATGATCTTGACGCCCTTGGCGCGATGCTGCGGGAGCGCGTCGGCGAGCGTGGTGATGCCGAAGGGCAGATGGCCGCCGACGAGATCGTTGATCATCAGCGCGCTGCCGCGATAGGGCACCCGCGTCAGGGGGATGCCGAGATCCTTCTCCAGCTTCGACCCGGCAAAATGCGGAATGGTCCCGTTGGAGGGCACTCCGAAGGTGGTCATGTCGGGATGCGACCTCAGCCAGGCGACGAACTGCCCGAAGTCCTTGGCGTCGACGGCCATGCTGGTCACGACGGCAAGCTCGAAGCGTGCGAGCAGCGACACCGGGACGAAATCCTTCGCCGTATCGAAACTCGGCGTCGTCTCCACCATCGGCAGCAGATACATCGTGGGACCCGTCGTCACCAGGATCATGCTTCCGTCGGGGCTTGCATTCTTCACCGCCTTGATCCCGATCAGGCCATCGCCTCCGGTACGATTCTCCACGATCATCGTGCGGTCGAGCATCGATGCCGCATGCTGGGCCACGAGGCGGCAGAGAGTATCGCCGCTCCCACCGGCCGCGAATGGAAAGATGATCTTGGTCAGAGGGCCGGATTCGGCGCATGCCGCACCCGCCTGCGCCAACCAGGGCAGCGAAAGGCCCCCAGCGATAAAGGTGCGGCGATCCATGAACAGTTTCCTCCGATGGGCCCGCGGCATTAGACAGGTGCGGCGGTCACAGACAAGGCCGTTAACGCTGTTTACCGGCAGCCCCGCCTTGCGCCGGCCATCGTCCTGCTGCAAAAGCAGGCCTCACCGGCGCCGCTGTTTCGCTCCGCCGTCTCTCGAGTGCAGAGCAGATCGTTCTAAAGCGCGCCCATGGCCAGCCCCGAACTCAGTCAATTCCGCCGCATCGTCGTCAAGGTGGGCTCAGCCCTGCTGGTCGATTCCGACGCCGGCGAAGTGCGCGCGTCATGGCTCGCGGCGCTCGCGGCCGACCTCGCAAAGCTGCATCGCGAGGGGCGCGATGTGCTGATTGTCTCCTCAGGCTCGATCGCGCTCGGTCGCAGCCGCCTCAAGCTGCCGCGCGGCCCGCTGAAGCTGGAAGAAAGCCAGGCTGCAGCCGCCGTCGGCCAGATCGCGCTGGCGCGGATCTGGTCGGAGGTGCTGGGGGCCCACGACATCGGCGCCGGGCAGATCCTGGTGACGCTGCAGGACACCGAGGAGCGCCGCCGCTATCTCAATGCGCGCTCCACCATCGGCAAGCTGCTGGAATGGCGCGCGATCCCCGTCATCAACGAGAACGACACGGTCGCCACGACCGAAATCCGCTACGGCGACAATGACCGCCTCGCCGCGCGCGTTGCCACCATGGCGAGCGCCGACCTGCTCGTGCTGCTGTCCGATATCGACGGCCTCTACGACGCGCCGCCGAAGAACAACCCGAACGCAAAGTTGATTCCGGTGGTCGACAGCATCTCCTCGGAGATCGAGGCGGTGGCAGGCGATGCCGAGTCCGAATTGTCGCGCGGCGGCATGCGCACCAAGGTCGAAGCCGCGAAAATCGCGACCACTGGCGGCACGCATATGCTGATTGCGTCGGGCAAGATCGAGCATCCCTTGCAGGCGATCGCCGACGGCGGCCGCTGCACCTGGTTCCTGACACCCGCCAATCCCGTGACCTCGCGAAAGCGCTGGATCGCGGGCTCGCTTGAGCCGAAGGGCACGCTGACCATCGATGCCGGCGCGGTCGCCGCGCTGCGTGCCGGCGCCAGCCTGTTGCCGGCCGGCGTGATCAAGGTCGAAGGCCAGTTCGCCCGCGGCGATGCCGTGATCGTGCGTGGCCCGGACATGCGCGAGATCGGCCGCGGCCTGATCGCCTATGATGCCGACGACGCCGAGCAGATCAAGGGCCGCTCCTCGCCCGACGTGATGGCCATCCTCGGCATCAGCGGGAGATCGGAGATGATCCACCGCGACGATCTGGTGGTGGGCGGGTAGCGCCAAAGGCAGACGAGCCGTCATGGCCGGGCTTGTCCCAGGCATCCACGTTCTTGCGGGCCGACAAAGACGTGGATGGCCGGGTCAAGCCCGGCCATGACGCCAAGGCTGGGCCATTGGCCCAGCCGACGCTGGTCGTCGGGTTACCTGCCATACCCCGCCCGCCCCTTCGCAAATGCGGGATTTCCGTGCTAGGACACCGCCTTAGCAGAAGGTTGAACTCCCATGGCCGCCCCCCTCAAAGCCCTCGACGGCACTGCCGATCGCACTGCCGATCTCCTGGCGCTGATGACCGATCTCGCCGCCCGTGCTCGCGCTGCGGCGCGTGTGCTGGCGCTGGCGCCGGCGGAGCAGAAGAACCGGGCACTGGAGGCCATGGAGCGGGCGATCCGCAAGAACGCGGCGGCCATTCTCGCGGCCAATGCCGAGGACGTCGCCGAGGCGCGCGCCGGCGGCGACGCGACGGGCGCCTTCATCGACCGCCTGACGCTCACGCCCGCGCGTGTCGAGGCGATGGCCGAGGGCATCGCCATCGTGCGCGGCGTCGCAGATCCTGTCGGCGTCGTCACCGAGAGCTGGCAACGGCCGAATGGCATGACCATCGAGCGCGTGCGCGTGCCGCTCGGCGTCATCGGCGTGATCTTCGAGAGCCGGCCCAACGTCGCGGCCGATGCCGGCGTGCTGTGCCTGAAATCCGGCAACGCCGTGATCCTGCGCGGCGGCTCCGACAGTTTCCGCTCCTGCCGCGCGATTCACGAATGTCTGATGCAGGGCCTGCGCGAGACGGGACTGCCCGAGGCCGCGATCACGCTGGTGCCGACGCGCGACCGCGCGGCGGTCGGCATGATGCTGTCGGGCCTGAACGGTGCCGTCGACGTGATCGTGCCGCGCGGGGGAAAGAGCCTCGTCGCGCGCGTCGAGGCCGAGGCGCGCGTGCCCGTGTTCGCGCATCTCGAAGGCGTCAACCACGTCTATGTCGACGCGAGCGCCGATCTCGAGATGGCAAAGTCGATCGTGCTCAATGCCAAGATGCGCCGCACCGGCGTCTGCGGTGCGGCCGAGACGCTGCTGGTCGATCGCGCCGGCGCTGCAAGGAGCCTGAAGCCGCTGGTCGAGTTGCTGATCGACGCCGGCTGCGAGGTGCGCGGCGACGACGCCGTGCAGGCGACCGACGCCCGCGTCAAGGCTGCGAGCGAGGACGACTGGGACACCGAATATCTCGACGCGATCATCGCGGCGAAAGTTGTCGATGGCGTCGACGGCGCGATCGCGCACATCCAGAATCACGGCTCGCATCACACCGATGCGATCGTGAGCAAGGATGAAGCCGCCGCGAAAAAATTCCTGAGCGAAGTGGATTCCGCGATCGTGCTGCACAACGCCTCGACGCAATTCGCCGATGGCGGCGAGTTCGGCTTCGGCGCCGAGATCGGCATAGCCACCGGTCGATTCCACGCGCGCGGGCCGGTTGGCGCCGAGCAGCTCACGAGCTTCAAGTACCGCGTCCACGGCACCGGACAGACGCGGCCGTGACCTCGCAGGGCGGGCATTGAGCAACAATTTCGTCGTGCCGCGCTTCGTGGCGCAAGCATTGCCGTCTTACACCGATGGCATGCGCATCGGGCTGCTCGGCGGCTCCTTCAATCCGCCGCATCACGCGCATCGCGCGATCAGCCGCTTCGCGCTCACGCGCCTCAGGCTCGATCGCGTGTGGTGGCTGGTCACGCCGGGCAATCCGCTGAAGGAGAACGGCGCGCTGCACGCGCTCGGCGAGCGCATGAAGGCCGCGCGCGATCTCGCTGCTGATCCGCGCATCGAGGTGAGCTGTCTCGAATCCGTCATCCGCACGCGCTACACTATCGACACGATCAACTTCTTGCGCCGCCGCGCGAGCGGCCTGCGCTTTGTCTGGATCATGGGCGCCGACAACCTCGCGCAATTCCATCGCTGGCAGGACTGGCAGCGCATCGCGGCCCAGGTGCCGATGGCGGTCATCGACCGTCCGCCGCAAAGTTTTCGCGCCCTCGCTTCGCCGGCCGCCCAGGCCCTCGCCCGTTACCGTTTGCCCGAGAACGAGGCGGCGCGGCTTGCGGACCGCCAGGCGCCGGCATGGGTCTTCCTCACCGGGCTGAAGCTCAGCCTGTCGTCCACCACCTTGCGGAACCCGGACGGGAGCTGGAAGGCGGCCGATGAGGCGTGAGGCGGATCGTGCGGGAAACAGGCTCTGGCATATTGAAACCCTTAACCCCACATGATGTAGTGTAACCAGTGAGTGCCGGATTCGGCGTTCGCGATACAGTGAAAGGAATGGTCCCTGGCCACGTCTGTATTGTCCAAGTCTGTTTTACCCAAGGTTGCTAAGCCTACGCGTAAAACATCGACCAAAGCTGCGGCCTTGAAGGCGCAACCCGACGCCGACAAGACGCTGAGCCTGATCCTCTCCCGCCTCGAGGATATGAAGGCGGAAGAGACGGTCACCATCGACCTTCGCGGCAAATCGGCGTACTCCGACTACATGATCGTCACCACGGGCCGGGCCAACCGGCACGTTGGCGCGATCGCGGAAAACGTCACGAAGAGCCTCAAGGAAACCGGCATCAAGAACATCCATGTCGAGGGCTTGCCCAATTGCGACTGGGTGCTGATCGATTCCGGCGACGTGATCGTGCACGTGTTCAGACCCGAGGTCCGTGAGTTCTACAATCTCGAGAGATTGTACACGCAGGGCCCTGGGGCGGCGAAGGCGATCTAGAGACTGAAGAGGCCGATTTCGAATCGGCCGACGCGCATGCTAGCGTCGTGCGCGCGCCTTATGCGCGTGGGTTGAAAACGCGGCTCTTACGACGTCATGCGTGTTGCAATCATTGCGGTAGGCCGGCTGAAGCAGGGCCCCGAACGGGAGCTGGCCGAACGCTATTTCGAGCGGTTCGACGAGGTCGGCCGCAAGCTCGGTTTCCGCGAGCTGACCATTCATGAAATTCCGGAAAGCCGCGCGCGGGACAGCGCGACGCGCATGGCCGAAGAGGCCGCGGCAATCAGTTCGCATGTTCCCGACAAGTCGGTGATCGTGGCGCTCGACGAGCGCGGGCAAAATCTCGACTCGACCGTATTCGCACGGAATCTCGGCCGCTGGCGCGACGAGGGGGGCGCACATACAATATTCGTCATCGGCGGGGCGGACGGACTTTCGCCCGAATTGCGCCGTAAGGCCAAGCTCGTGATCGCGTTCGGCGCGGCGACCTGGCCGCACCAGATGGTACGCGTCATGCTTCTGGAACAGCTTTATCGGGCCGCAACCATCCTGGCCGGCCATCCTTATCATCGCGCGTGATTCGCGCCACAACGAGCACCTTTTCCGACGCGATGCGGGCTCAGCTTTTCAACCTGTTGCTGATCGCAGGCCTTGCCGGCAGCCAGCTTGCGCCGGCCGCAGCGCAGACCGCGCCGCCGGCGGCGCAGACTGCCGAAGTCTCGGCCGACGCGATCAAGCAGCGCGAGCAGGAGCTCGAGGCTGCACGGCAGCGGCAGAAGAACGCCGAGGAGGCGCAGGCGAAGCTGAAGGCCGAGATCGCCTCGCTCGGCCAGGACCGCACCCAGCTCAACCAGCAACTGATCGACACCGCCGCCAATGTGCGCAACGTCGAGACCAAGATCGGCGAAGCCGAATCGCGGCTGACCACGCTGAACGGGCGCGAGCAGGAGATGCGGAATTCGCTCAATTCGCGGCGCGCCGACATCGTGGAGGTCCTGGCCGCGCTGCAACGTGCCGGCCGGCGGACGCCGCCCGCGCTGTTGGTGCGGCCCGAGGACGCGCTGCAATCGCTGCGCACGGCGATGCTGCTGGGGGCAGTGGTTCCGGAACTGCGTGGCCGCGCCGAGAAGATCGCAAGCGAGCTCGGCGAGCTCGTAGCCCTGCGCAAGAACATCGCAACCGAGCGCGACCAGCTCGCCGCCGACCGCGACAAGGTCCGCAACGATCAGACGCGGCTTGCAGCCCTCGTCGACGAACGGCAGCGCCAGCAGGCCTCGCGGGAAAAGGACCTCGACGCCGAGAACGCGCGCGCCATTGCGCTCTCCAGGCAGGTGGGCGACCTCCAGGGCCTGATCGCGAAGATGGAGCAGGATCTGCAGAGCGCCGCCAAGGCGGCCGAAGCGGCCAAGCAGGCCGAAGCGAAAGCGGCCGCCAACGCCAAGCCGGGGCCGGCCGCTTTCAAGGACCGTTCCCGGACCAGCCCGGCAATCGCTTTCGCCTCGGCCAAGGGCCTGCTGCCTTTGCCCGTCAACGGTACCAAGATCAGGGATTTTGGCGGTTCCGACGGCGTCGGCGGCGTCCAAAAGGGCATTTCTTTGGCAAGCAGGCCCGGCTCCCAGGTCACGACACCGTGTGACGGCTGGGTGGTTTATTCCGGCCCCTTCCGCAGCTATGGACAACTCTTGATCCTTAACGCGGGGGGCGGGTATCATGTCCTGATCGCCGGGATGGAGCGCATTTCGGTAAACATCGGACAGTTCGTGCTCACGGGTGAACCGGTCGCGACCATGGGGTCGACATCCCAAGTCGCCTCCATTCTCGCCACCAATGCGAGTCAACCTGTGCTCTATGTCGAGTTCCGCAAAGACGGCACTCCAATCGATCCAGGCCCATGGTGGGCCGCAAATGAAGGCGAGAAGGTTCGCGGATGATGCGCAAGACTTCAGTTATCCTCCTCAGCGCGGCCACCGGCGCGGCGCTGACGCTGTTCGTGACCCAGCCGCGCGCGGTGTTCATGGGCTCGAGCGCGCGCGCCGCGACCGCGGACACGTATCGCCAGCTCAATCTGTTCGGCGATGTGTTCGAGCGCGTGCGCTCCGACTATGTCGAGAAGCCCGACGACACCAAGCTGATCGAATCGGCGATCAGCGGCATGCTCTCCGGCCTCGATCCGCACTCCAGCTACATGGACGCCAAGAGCTTCCGTGACATGCAGGTGCAGACCCGCGGCGAGTTCGGCGGCCTCGGCATCGAGGTCACCATGGAGGACGGCCTGATCAAGGTGGTCTCGCCGATCGACGACACTCCGGCCTCGCGCGCCGGCGTCATGGCCAACGACATCATCACCAATCTCGACGACGAGGCGGTGCAGGGCCTGACCCTGAACCAGGCGGTCGAGAAAATGCGCGGCCCCGTCAACACCAAGATCAAGCTCAAGATCATCCGCAAGGGCGTCGACAATCCGATCGACGTCACGCTGGTGCGCGACAACATCCGCGTCCGCTCGGTGCGCGCACGCGTCGAGGCCGACGACATCGCCTACATCCGCATCACCACCTTCAACGAGCAGACCACCGAAGGCCTGAAGAAGGAGATCGCCAATCTCTCGACCCAGATCGGCGACAAGCTGAAGGGCTACATCATCGATCTGCGCAACAATCCCGGCGGCCTTCTTGAAGAAGCGGTCACCGTGTCCGACTCGCTCCTCGAGCGCGGCGAGATCGTGTCGACCCGCGGCCGCAACGCCGAGGAGACGCAACGCCGCTCCGCCCATCCGGGCGACCTGACCAAGGGCAAGCCGGTGATCGTGCTGGTCAACGGCGGCTCGGCCTCGGCTTCGGAAATCGTCGCCGGCGCATTGCAGGACCACAAGCGCGCGACCATTGTCGGCACGCGCTCGTTCGGCAAGGGCTCGGTGCAGACCATCATTCCGCTCGGCAGCGGCAACGGCGCGCTGCGGCTGACCACGGCGCGCTACTACACGCCGTCGGGCAAGTCGATCCAGGCCAAGGGCATCGTGCCCGACATCGAAGTGCTGCAGGACGTGCCGGATGAGCTGAAGTCCCGCACCGACACCAAGGGCGAGGCCTCGCTGCGCGGCCACCTCAAGAACGACGGCGACGAGAAGACCGGCTCGCAGTCCTACGTTCCGCCTGATGCCAAGGACGACAAGGCGCTCAAGATGGCCGATGACCTCTTGCACGGCATCAAGAACAGCGCCTCCGCGGCGCCCGCGCCGGGTACCGACAAGGCAGCGGCGGACAAGCCCAAGGCAGCGAACTAAGCCAGCGAACTAAGCCGGCGAACTGACGCCACGCGGCAACCTAGACGTTTCGAAAGGGCGGCTCCCGGAGCCGCCCTTTTTGCTGACAAGCCCGCTCCCGGTAGACCCCCGGCCTGCCGCCGCTTGACCGCGTCGTGGTATCGTCGGCTCGAGTGATTCGGGATCGCGCATGACTGAAACGGCCGATGATCTGAGCGCCCCGCTCGGACGGGACAAGCCGCGCCGCAAACGCCGGCTGCGGCTCCCGTTCACGGGACTGCAGGTCCTCGCCGTGCTGCTTCTGCTTTTCCTCGCGACCTTCGCCGGCTTTGCCATCTTCCACAAGGATCCGCTCGGCGGCGAGCCGATCACGCGCGTCGCCATTCGCGAGAAGGCCGCCGAGGACAAGCCGGCAGCCGCTGCGCCGGAAAGTTCGGGGCACGAGACCAAAGCCGCGCCGAAGCAGGCTGCGCCCGGCGACCAGAAGACCGTCACCATCATCGACGGCTCCAGCGGCGCACGTCATGACGTCGTGATCGGCAGCGGCGGCGAAGGCGCCGACAAGGGTGACCCCGCTTCCGCCGCGCCAGCCATCATGTCCGGCGTCGATCAGCGACTGCTCGAGAAGTCGCGCTACGGCATGATCCCGATCGCAGCCGCCGATCTGAAGCCGTTCACGGTCTATGCGGCGGAAGCCGACCGCGCCAAGGCAGCCAAGATGCCCGTTGTCGCGATCGTCATCGGCGGGCTCGGCGTCGGAGCCGCCAAGACCGCTGACGCCATCATGAAACTGCCGGGCGCGGTGACGCTGGCCTTCACGCCTTATGGATCGGATCCTGGAAAACTCGCCGAGCGCGCCCGCGCCCAGCGCCACGAGATCTTCCTCCAGATCCCGATGGAACCCTACGATTTCCCCGACAATGATCCGGGCCCGCAGACCCTGCTGACTTCGCTGAGCGCTGAGCAGAACATGGACAGGCTGTACTGGCATTTGAGCCGGATGCAGGGCTATGCCGGGCTCGCCAATTTCATGGGCGCGCGCTTCATCGCCACCGACGCGGCAATGCAGCCGATCGTGCGCGAGGCGGCCAAGCGCGGGCTCGGCTTCTTCGACGACGGCTCCTCGCCGCGCAGCGTCGCGCCCCAGGCTGCCGCGGGCCAGGCCATGCCGTTCGGCAAGGGCGACATCGCAATCGACGCCGTGCCGACCGGCGCCGAGATCGACCGCGCCCTGAACAAGCTCGAATCCATCGCCCGCGAGCGCGGCGTCGCCATCGGCACCGCTTCCGCCCTCCCCGTCTCGATCGAGCGGTTGGGCGCCTGGATCAAGACGCTTCCCGACCGCGGTGTCCTGCTGGTGCCATTGACAACCGCGATGTTGAAATCAAAATCCAGCTGAATCGACGAATTGGCGCGGCAGGTCCTCCGGGGCCGAAAGGGTCGGCCACGAGTGGCGAGAGGGTTTGGCGGAATGACGCGTTACGAGGATCTGCCCTACCGGACCTGCGTCGGGGTGATGCTGCTCAACAAGGGCGGACTGGTCTTCATCGGGCGCCGCGCCGGCGGCATCGAGCATGTCGACGAGACCCATGTCTGGCAGATGCCGCAGGGCGGCGTCGATCCCGGCGAGGATACCTGGGAAGCCGCCACGCGCGAGCTTTACGAAGAGACCAGCGTGCGCTCGGTGGAGCGGCTCGGCGAGGTCGCCGACTGGCTCACCTACGACATCCCGCGCACGGTCGCTGGTCGCGCCTGGAAGGGCCGTTATCGCGGCCAGCGCCAGAAATGGTACGCCATGCGCTTCACCGGCAAGGACAGCGAGATCAACGTCGCCAACCCCGGCGGCGGCGGTCACAAGGCGGAATTCGTCACCTGGCGCTGGGAGCCGATGAAGAATCTTTCCTCGCTGATCATTCCCTTCAAGCGGCCGGTCTATGATCGCGTGGTGCAGGAATTTGCCGCGCTGGCGGAAGAGTAGATTGATCCGCAGCCGCCACATTCTCGCCCGTCATCCCGGGGATCCATAACCCCAGGCGGTAATTGCTGCGACAGATATCAAGCACGACCTTTCAACTGACACCGGCCTGTGGTTATGGATTCCGAGCTCGCGCCTCGCGCGCCCCGGAATGACGAAGAAAGAGATCAGTGCCCGATCAAAAGCCTTATCGTCCCAATGTCGGGATCGCGCTGTTCAACGCCGACGGCCTGGTGCTGATCGGCCATCGCTTCCGCGGTGACGGCCCCGAGATCATCCTGCCCGGCCTCGACTGGCAGATGCCGCAAGGCGGCGTCGACGAAGGCGAGAACCTGCGCGATGCCGCCATGCGCGAGCTCTGGGAAGAGACCAGCGTCAAGAGTGCCGAATATCTCGGCGAGACCGACTGGTTCACATACGAATTCCCGCCCTATGACGGACCGCAGACCCACCGCTTGGCGAAATTCCGCGGCCAGCGCCAAAAATGGTTCGCGCTGCGCTTCACCGGGCGCGACGAGGAGATCGATCCGCTGACGCCGCGCAACGGCCAGCCCGCGGAATTCGATGCCTGGCGCTGGGAGCGCCTCGACCGTGTCGCCGATCTCGTGGTGCCGTTCCGCCGCGAGGTTTATCGCGCGGTCGCGCAGCAGTTTGCATCGTTCGGAAGCTAAAATGTCGAGAACTACCCCATGCACAATAGCCGGCAAACGCCGGCGCGATGCACGGTGGATTTTGAGAAGCCACTGACTCGCCCGGCAAAATCAGCGTCACGGCGCAATCGTTGCCACGCGTGTACTCCCTCTCCCGCTTGCGGGAGAGGCAGGGTGCTTCCGCAATCGAGTGTCCCTGAGTGGAAAAGCCCCCACCCGGCGCTTCGCGCCGACCTCCCCCGCAAGCGGGAGAGGTCGAGCGAGTCCGCGGCCCAATCGATTCAACTTAAGACATCTCGCCCTAGTTCGGCCCCACCGTGAACGGGCCGATGGCGATGACGTGGCAATCGCTGTCGCGCTTGGCGCAATCGGCGAGCGCGGTGTTGACGGCGCCCTGTTCGTCCGCGGACTTCAGGCCGAGGCCCGGACGCCCCGTCGTGCCGACGGCCACTGCATTCCAGCCCATCGCATCGCCAAGCTTGCGCACGACGTCGTCGCGCGCATCAGCCGCGATCGAGGCATTGCTCGCAGCATGGAAGAATCCGGTGACCTTGAACAGGCTCGGAATCGGCACGACGAAATTGTCATCGAGCGCGACGATGATGCAAGCCACCCCCGCAATCGCTCCGCAGGACTCCAGCGCGCGTCGCATTGCCTCGTCGGGTGACGGCGCGCCGAAAATCATGAAGTACTGAGCCGCGGCGGGCCCGAGTGCGAGGGCCCGCGATTTGGCCGCCGGGACGAACATGGTCTCGAGCCGTTGCTTGCCCTGATCGCGCAGCAGCGGCACATCCTTCGATGCGAATGCACGTTCGGTCATGGCGTCGTGGCGCATGAAGGGCTGCGGCGGCATTGGCGGCTTGCCGTGCGCATAGACCACATTGTTGCCGACCGCGTAGATCTCGCAGCGGCGCGGCGATTGCGCGGTATCGGCGCGCTTCTGGCATTGTTCGACGGCAGAGTTTCGAGCGGCGTCCTCACTCGGCTGATTGAGCGCGGCGCCGGTGAAGCCGCCGATGTTCAACGCGAACGCCTTGTAGTCACCGGCGGCCGTGTATTCATTACTCAGATAGCTGCGAACACGTTCGCTGACGAAAGGAACGGCGTCGGCCGGAAACTTGACGGCCGCGGCTGCGGGCGGCGATGGCGCCGAACTGGGCGACGCTGCGGCCGCCGCTGTCGGTGTTGCCGTCGGGGCCGCGATCGGTGTGCTCGCGGGTGCTTTGGCCGTTGAGCCTGGTGCGGTGCTGCCCGGCGTCGCGGGCACACTCGGCGCGGCGGCTGCGGTTGCCGCCGGCGGCGGGCTCGAGGTCGCAACGGCCGTCGACGACTGCTCCAGCTTGGTGAAGTAGAGAAAGCCCGCAACACCGATCGCGACGATGGAGACCACCGCGACCACCAGCGGCCACATCCAGTTCGGCGCCGGCGCGGCTTTGGCGCCCGGCTTCTTGACCTGCGGTGTCGAGTAACTTCCGTCCTCGCGGCGCATCGCGACCATGTAGGCGTGCACGGGGGTCGGAATGTTCTTGACCTCCTGCGCCCCGATATCGGCGAACTGCACCGAGAGCTTGTTGGCGACCTGTTCGTGCACTGCGCGCGAGACGCAGATGCCGCCGACTTCGGCAAGCCCCTCGAGGCGCGCGGCGATGTTGACGCCATCGCCGAGGAGATCACCGTCGCGCTCGACCACGTCGCCGATGGTGATGCCGATGCGGAACGACATCTGCCGGCTCGGCGGATAGGCCATGTTGCGGGTGCGCAGGGATTCCTGGATGTCGATCGCACAGCGCACCGCATCCACTGCGCTCGGAAATTCCGCGAGCACGGCATCGCCAGCGGTGTTGAAGATGCGTCCGCCGGCCTTGGCGATGAAATCGTCGACGACAGCCCGGTAGGACGCAAGACGCCGCAGCGTCTCTTCTTCGTCTTCCGCCACCAGCCTGGAATAGCCGGCAATATCCGCTGCGAAGATCGCCGCGATCTTGCGTTTCATCTGCACCAGCCCTGGAACTCCATTCCCGCGGGGAGAATGCCGCTATCGGCGGCGCGGTGCAACAAAGTTTCAGCGCCCGTCACGGCCGTGACGAGCGCTGAATTTGCTACAGTTTTTCGACGATCCGGCGATGGCGGACGGCTAGTGCATCGCCGTCGTGTTGAGCTGGCTCTGGATGTTCTTGTAGTGGTCGAGCCGCGCGATTGCGAGATCGAGCTCGCCGCCCTCCTTCTCGGAGAGCTTCTCCTGCATCTGCGTGATGGTGTCGGCGAACTGCGCCCGGTCGAGCTCGTCGATCGAGGTGGCGACGTCAGCGAGCACCGTCAGACGGTTGTCGGACACTTCGGCGAGACCGCCGGTTACGATGACCTTCTGCTTCTGACCGCCGGTGATAATGGTGAGGATACCCGGCCGCACCGCGGCCACCACCGGAGCATGTCCGGCGAGCACGCCGAAATCACCTTCCCAGCCGGGAATGTCGACCTGATCGACCTCGCCGGAGAAAGCGAGTTTTTCGGGAGAGACGAGATCGAAGTGGAAGGTGGCCATGGTGTTTCCGCTTGCTTCGGTTGTCACCCGCGGGCTTGACCCGCGGGTCCATCCGCTAAAGTTCTCTTTCGATGGATCGCCGGATCAAGTCCGGCGATGACGAGATGAGCAAGCTTAGGCGGCTTCCGCCGCCAGCTTCTTGCCCTTCTCGACCGCCTCTTCGATGGTGCCGACCATGTAGAAGGCCGCTTCCGGGAGGTGGTCATACTTGCCTTCGCAGAGACCGCGGAAGCCCTTGATGGTATCCGCGAGCTCGACGAACTTGCCAGGCGAGCCGGTGAAGATTTCGGCGACGTGGAACGGCTGCGACAGGAAGCGCTCGATCTTGCGGGCGCGGGCCACCGTCAGCTTGTCCTCTTCCGAGAGCTCGTCCATGCCGAGAATGGCGATGATGTCCTGGAGCGACTTGTAACGCTGGAGCACCTGCTGGACCATACGCGCGGTCTGATAGTGCTCCTCACCGACAACGAGCGGCGAGAGCATGCGCGAGGTCGAGTCGAGCGGGTCCACGGCGGGATAGATGCCCTTTTCCGAGATCGCGCGCGACAGCACGGTGGTGGCGTCCAAGTGGGCGAACGAGGTCGCGGGCGCCGGGTCGGTCAAGTCGTCGGCCGGCACGTAGATGGCCTGCACAGAGGTGATCGAGCCCTTCTGCGTGGTGGTGATGCGCTCCTGCAGCGCGCCCATGTCGGTGGCGAGCGTCGGCTGGTAACCCACCGCCGAAGGAATACGGCCGAGCAGCGCCGACACTTCCGAGCCGGCCTGCGTGAAGCGGAAGATGTTGTCGACGAAGAACAGCACGTCCTGGCCCTGGTCGCGGAAGTGCTCGGCGACGGTGAGACCGGTGAGGCCGACGCGGGCACGCGCGCCCGGCGGCTCGTTCATCTGGCCGAACACCAGCGCGCACTTCGACTTCACGCTCGGATCCGGATTGTGCGGATCGGCGTTGACCTTGGATTCGATGAACTCGTGATAGAGGTCGTTGCCCTCACGGGTACGCTCGCCGACGCCTGCGAACACGGAGTAACCGCCGTGCGCCTTCGCGACGTTGTTGATCAGCTCCTGAATCAGCACGGTCTTGCCGACGCCGGCGCCGCCAAACAGACCGATCTTGCCGCCCTTCGCATATGGAGCAAGAAGGTCGACGACCTTGATGCCGGTGACGAGAATTTCGGCTTCGGTGGACTGGTCGGTGTAGGTCGGCGCGTCCTGGTGGATGGCGCGCTTGCCGTCGGACTTGATCGGACCGGCTTCGTCGATCGGCTCGCCGATGACGTTCATGATG
The DNA here is from genome assembly GCF_055791185.1 of Bradyrhizobium ingae. Taxonomy (NCBI): domain Bacteria; kingdom Pseudomonadati; phylum Pseudomonadota; class Alphaproteobacteria; order Hyphomicrobiales; family Nitrobacteraceae; genus Bradyrhizobium; species Bradyrhizobium ingae. The sequence continues at coordinate 36,649 of NZ_JBVUBB010000037.1, read as the reverse complement.
CGGCCGAGCGTACCGTCACCCACCGGAACTGCGATCGGCTGGCCGGTGTCGGTCACTTCCTGGCCGCGCACCAGACCTTCGGTCACGTCCATCGCGATCGTGCGCACGGTGGACTCGCCGAGATGCTGGGCGACTTCCAGCACCAGGCGGATGCTGCCGTTCTTGGTTTCCAGCGAGTTGAGAATGGCCGGCAGGTGGCCTTCGAACTGCACGTCGACGACGGCGCCCATGACCTGGGTGACGCGACCGACCGGGTTAGCTGCTGTAGCCATGAAGAGCTCTCCTTCGAAATTCTATACGTGAACGACCGTCGTTCGTGCCTCAGACCGCCTCGGCGCCGGAGATGATCTCGATCAGCTCCTTGGTGATCTGGGCTTGACGGGTTCGGTTGTAGATCTGGGTTTGCTTGCGGATCATTTCGCCGGCGTTGCGGGTGGCGTTGTCCATTGAGCTCATCTGCGCGCCATAGAACGAGGCGTTGTTTTCCAGGAGCGCGCGGAAGATCTGCACCGCGATATTGCGCGGCAGCAGGCGGGAGAGGAGCTCGTCCTCCTCCGGCTCGTATTCGTAGGACGTCGACGGCGCGTTCGCCGCCTTCTCTTCCACCTTCAGCGGAATGATCTGCTGCGCGGTGGGGATCTGGGCGATCACAGATTTGAACTGCGCGTAGAACAGCGTGCAGACGTCGAATTCGCCGGCATCGAAGCGGGCCAGCACCTTCTTGGCGATATCCTCGGCGTTGACGAAGCCGAGCTGGCGGACAGCGCGCAGATCCAGGTGCTCGACGATCTGCTTGTCGAACAGGCGGCGGAGCTGCTCATAGCCCTTGCGGCCGACACAGAAGAATTTGACTTCCTTGCCCTCGTTCTGGAGGGCGAGGGCCCGCTCGCGCGCCAGGCGCACGATCGAGGAGTTGAAAGCGCCGGACAGGCCGCGCTCGCCGGTGCAGACCAGCAGCAGGTGAACCTGGTCCTTGCCGGTGCCACCGAGCAGTTTCGGTGCACCGGGCGAGCCCGCGGCAGCGCCGGCGATGTTGGCGATCACGGCCGCCATCTTGTCGGCATAGGGCCGCGCCGCTTCCGCCGCCTGCTGGGCGCGGCGCAATCTGGACGCGGCGACCATCTGCATGGCCTTGGTGATCTTCTGCGTCGCCTTGGTGGAGGCGATGCGGACCCGCATGTCTTTAAGTGACGCCATTCTTCGTTCACCCCGGCGGTTCGACCTTTGCGATCAAGCCGCTAGCCTATCCCAGTCGTCATGCCCGGGCGCGTCCCGGGCATCCACGTCTTCGTCTGTCCACGCCGAAACGCGTGGATGGCCGGGACAAGCCCGGCCATGACGTTTCTTTCTTAAGCGAAGGACTTCGCGAAGCCTTCGACCACGGCCTTCAGCTTGGCCGCCGTGTCGTCCGAGAGGTCGCGGCTGTCGCGGATCGCGTTGAGGATGTCGGCGTTCTTGCCACGCAGCAACGACAGGAGACCGTCCTCGAAGGCGCGAACCTTGTTGAGTGGCAGCGGATCAAGATAGCCGTTGGTGCCGGCCCAGATCACGCAGACCTGTTCTTCCATCTTCAGCGGCGCGAACTGCGGCTGCTTGAGGAGTTCGGTCAGGCGCGAGCCGCGGTTGAGCAGGCGCTGGGTCGAGGCGTCGAGGTCGGAGCCGAACTGCGCGAACGCCGCCATTTCGCGGTACTGCGCGAGCTCACCCTTGATCTTGCCGGCGACCTTCTTGGTGGCCTTGGTCTGCGCGGACGAACCCACGCGCGACACCGACAGACCGACGTTCACCGCGGGGCGGATGCCCTGGAAGAACAGGTCGGTTTCCAGGAAGATCTGGCCGTCGGTGATCGAGATGACGTTGGTCGGGATGTAGGCCGACACGTCGTTGGCCTGGGTTTCAATGACCGGCAGCGCCGTCAGCGAGCCCGAGCCCTGGTCCTTGTTGAGCTTTGCGGCGCGCTCAAGCAGGCGGGAGTGGAGATAGAACACGTCGCCCGGATAGGCTTCGCGGCCCGGCGGGCGGCGCAGCAGCAGCGACATCTGGCGGTAGGCGACGGCCTGCTTGGACAAGTCGTCATAGATGATGACGGCGTGCATGCCGTTGTCGCGGAAGTACTCGCCCATGGTGCAGCCGGTGAACGGGGCGATGTACTGCATCGGCGCCGGGTCGGAAGCGGTGGCGGCGACGACGATCGAATATTCCAGCGCGCCCTGCTCTTCGAGCACCTTGACGAACTGGGCGACGGTCGAACGCTTCTGGCCGATCGCGACGTAGACGCAGTAGAGCTTGATGTTCTCGTCGGGCTGCGCGTTGAGCGGCTTTTGGTTCAGGATGGTGTCGAGCGCGATCGCGGTCTTGCCGGTCTGGCGGTCGCCGATGATCAGCTCGCGCTGACCGCGGCCGATCGGGATCAGGGCGTCGATCGCCTTGAGACCGGTCGCCATCGGCTCATTCACCGACTTGCGCGGAATGATGCCGGGCGCCTTGACGTCGACGCGCATGCGCTTGTCGGCCTGGATCGGGCCCTTGCCGTCGATGGGGTTGCCGAGCGCGTCGACGACGCGGCCGAGCAGGCCCTTGCCGACCGGCGCGTCGACGATGGCGCGGGTGCGCTTGACGGTCTGGCCTTCCTTGATCTCGCGGTCGGCACCGAAGATGACGACGCCGACGTTGTCGGTTTCGAGGTTCAGCGCCATGCCGCGGGTGCCGTTCTCGAACTCGACCATTTCGCCGGCCTGAACGTTGTCCAGACCGTAGACGCGAGCGATACCGTCACCGACGGACAGCACCTGTCCGACTTCGGAGACTTCAGCTTCCTGGCCGAAATTCTTGATCTGGTCCTTGAGGATCGCGGAAATTTCCGCGGCGCGGATGTCCATCAGCCTGCCTCTTTCATCGCGTGCTTGATCGAATTGAGTTTGGTGCGAAGCGAACTATCGATCATGCGGCTGCCAAGCTTGACGACGAGGCCGCCGATGATCGAGGGATCGACTTTCACGTTGAGCGCGACGTCCTTGCCGGTCACCGACTTGAGGGCGACCTTGAGGGCGTCGAGATTCTTGTCCGAGAGCGGCTCCGCGACGGTCACGTCGGCGGAAACCTCGCCTTTATATTTGGCGACCAGCGCGCCGTAGGCGCGGATGACGTCGACCACCGCGAACAGCCGGCGGTTGGCGGTCAGCACCTTGAGGAAATTGGCGGAAATGCCTGATATGCCGGCCTTGTCCAGCACCGCGGCCAGCGCCTTGGACTGGGTATCGGCCGAGAACACCGGGCTGCGGACGAGGCGCTTCAGATCGGCGCTATCGCTGAGCATGGCGCCGAACCGGTCGAGATCGGCTTTGACCGCATCGACCACATTCTGGTCGCGGGCCAGTTCAAACAAGGCCGTTGCATAACGGCCGGACACACCTGAAACGGACGTATCTTCTGCAGCCACAGACGCGCTCTTTATAGCTGTCAAACTCGCAAGGGAAAAACCGTCGCCACGAAAGCGGCGCCTAGCGATCCAAGCCCTTGGAATTCAAGCGGGACTTCGATTTTCGACCGACACAGGGAAGTGCCGGGCTCGTTAAAATCGGCGCTTTGCTAACATAGCAGGCGCGCACGTGCAACATGACGCCAACTTAAAGGCTGCGGCTCTCCGTCCCTGTTTTGGGTCACAGGTCACCCTCGGCCATGCGGGCGGCGCCCCGTTCCGCCGGCGCCCAAAGGCGACCGAGCGGGCGGCCCGACAGGAATTCGTTCCTGCCTTTTGCGCATAGCGGCCATGAACACAGCTCGCAGAGACGTGAGTCCGGCGGCCGCCGATTCACTTGGTCAATTACTTATCAAATTCTCAACGCGCCCGCTGATAACTTGGCTTTACAGTATTCGTAAGTATTCGATTAGTTAATTAATCGTTAACGACAGAGATAACAAAACATCCGAGGAATATCCGATCGGATAACAAGATGTCTCAACCCGACACATGACGAAATTACTGCCCAATTCATGCCGCATTGCGGCGTGAAACGCGCTACCGCTCACAAACTGATGGGGGCTCCACTGGCCACATGTGTGGCAATACTAGCGTAGGGACCAATAAATGTTGACATTGAAAACGCTGGGGTTTGCAACCCGGCCGCGGACGGCACTCGCTTTCGTCGCCGCCACTCTTGTCCTCGGTGGAACTGCCACCGAAGCATCCGCCAAATCCCGGCACCACCATTACCGGCATCACCACCGCCATCACGAAGCCGGCACCAGCGACACCTCCAACAACATGGGTTCCTGGATGAATGCCAACGCCTCCGTGGCGCCCTCTTCGGGTTCCGGCCACAGCTTTTCCGGCATGGCCTCCTATTACGGCAACGAGTCCGGCAGCCGCACAGCGTCGGGCGCACGCTTCAACCAGAACGCCATGACCGCGGCGCACCGTTCGCTGCCGTTCGGCACCAAGCTCCGCGTCACCCATGGCGGCCAGAGCGTCATCGTCACCATCAATGACCGCGGCCCGTTCGTTCGCGGCCGTGTCCTCGATCTCTCCACCGGCGCTGCCCGCGCCATCGGCCTGACCGGCGCCGGCGTCGGCCGCGTGACGGCGGAAGTCGTCTCCTGACGCGTCGTCCGACGCGCATCTCTTAGGCGAGCCCGGCAGCTTCATCGTCCGCAACGGACCGTGTGAAACTTGCTGCGTTCGAAACAAGCCCGCCGTCTTGGGGGACGGCGGGCTTTTTCGTGCGCTCGTCATTGCAAGGACGGTGTTGATCGATCGCGCGGTGCGTTCCGTCCCCCCTTGCGGGGGAGGGGGTGCAGGGTGCCTTGTTGGGCCAACACAACAACAGGGATGGATCGCGACGCTACAAAAAGCTCTGCGGGTCGACGTCGGTCTCGAGCTTGAGATTGCCTTTCGGCTTCGGCGCCACGGCAAGCCAGTTGCGCAAATAGTCCGAGAGATCGAAGCCGCGCGCGGATTTCACCAGGATGCGGAAGCGATAGCGGCCCTTGATCACGGCGAGCGGCGCTTCGGCGGGGCCCAGCACCTTCACGCGCTCGTCGCGCGGCGCCAGCGCAACGAGGCGGCGCGCAAAGCCTTCCGCACTCGGGCGATCGCCCGCGGAAATGATCAGGCCCGCGAGCCGTCCGAACGGCGGATAGAGCGTGCGCTCGCGCAGATCGATCTCGCTGTTGTAGAACGCCTCGCGATCGCAGGCGATCAGCGCCTTCATCACGGGATGCTCGGGCTGATGGGTCTGGAGATAGCCGACGCCGCGGCCCTGCTCGCGGCCGGCGCGGCCGATCACCTGGTTGAGCAGCTGCCAGGTGCGCTCGGCGGCGCGCGGATCGCCGTTGGAAAGGCCGAGATCAGCATCGACCACGCCGACCAGATTGAGCCGCGGAAAATTGTGGCCCTTGGCCACGAGCTGCGTGCCGATGATGATGTCGACGCGGCCCTCGGCAATGTCGTTCAGCTCCGAGCGCATGGTCTCGATCGAGGTGATGAGATCGCTCGACAGCACCATGGCGCGGGCCTGCGGGAACAGCGCAGCCGCCTCCTCCTGCAAGCGCTCGACGCCGGGCCCGACCGCGACCAGCGATTCCTCCGCCGCGCAATGCGGGCAGGCGTTCGGCCGCGGCATCGAGAAACCGCAGTGATGGCAGACCAGCCGCTGGCGGAATCTGTGATCGACCAGCCAGGCATCGCAGATCGTGCAGGCAAAGCGATGGCCGCAGGCCCGGCATAGCGTCAGCGGCGCGTAGCCGCGGCGATTGAGGAACAGCAGCGCCTGCTCGCGCCGCTCGATTGCGGTCTTGATCTCGCCGGCGAGCCGCGGCGAGATGAAGCGGCCGCGCGCGGGCTGCTCGCGGCGCAAATCGATCGCCTCGATATGCGGCATGTGCTGGCCGCCGAAACGCGAGGGCAGCGCGATGCGCTGGTAGCGTCCCTTGCGCGCATTGACCTCGGACTCGACCGATGGTGTCGCCGATGCCAGCACGATCGGAATCTTTGCGATATGCGCCCGCACCACCGCCATGTCGCGGGCGTGATAATGCACGCCGTCGTCCTGCTTGTAGGCCTGGTCGTGCTCTTCATCGACGACGATGAGGCCGAGATTGGCGTAGGGCAGAAACAGCGCCGAGCGCGCGCCGACCACGACCGACGCGCTGCCTTCCGAGATCGCCGCCCAATTGCGCGCGCGGGTGCGCGGCGTCAGTTCCGAGTGCCATTCCAGCGGCCGCACGCCAAAACGTTGCGCGAAGCGATCGAGAAACTGGCCGGTAAGCGCGATCTCCGGCATCAGGATCAACGACTGCTTGCCGCGGCGGATGGTTTCAGCCACCGCCTCGAAATAGACCTCGGTCTTGCCCGAGCCGGTGACGCCGTCGAGAAGGGCGACATGAAAGGTGCCGTTGGCTGCGAGCGCGCGCATCGCATCGACCGCGGCGCGCTGCAGATGCGCGAACTCCGGCTGGCCGTAGGCGGGATCGGGCGCCGGCGGTGGTGGCGGCGGCGGCAACGGCTCGACCGTGAGCGTGCCTTCGTCGACGAGGCCATCGATCACCCCGGCCGAGACGCCCGCCTCCTTCACGACATCGGACTTGCCGTGCAGCAGGCGATCCGACAGCACCTCGATCACGCGCAGCCGCGCCGGCGTCAGGCGCCTCGGGGGATCGCCGACCAGCCGCACGCCGGCGCGCGTCCGCTCGGGGCCGAGGTTCTCGCCCATGCGCAGGCACATGCGCAAAACCATGCCGCGCGGACCGAGCGTATAGTTGGCGACCCAGTCGACCAGCGCGCGCAGCTCGCTCTTCAGCGGCGGAACATCGAGCTTCTCGCTGACATCCTTCAGACGGTTGTGCAGGCGCGGATCCGGATTGGCGTTCTCGGCCCATACCACCGCCAGCACCTCGCGCGGGCCGAGCGGCACACCGACGAGATCACCCACCTTCAATTCCATGCCGCGCGGCACGCGGTAGGAATAGGTCTGGTCGAGCGCGACCGGCACCAGCACGTCGACCATGCGGGTCGATGTGGCCTGGGGAGCGGTCGTGCTGCGCGACGAATGATCCATGGACGGAGAATCGGAACCTTGGGGCCTTGAAGCTAGCGCCGTGGGACGGCCTTAGCGAACAGTAAACGGGTCTGATGCGATATACTGAGCGGAATCATTACGTCCAGAGCGCATGAGCAAAGCGGCCGCCCCACAAATCCAGCTCGCGAGCGCCGATCCTGACATCGCGCAGGAGATGATGCGCTGGCTGTCGCACCTGGGTGCCGAGCGGCGGCTGTCGCCGAAGACGCTGGAGGCCTATGCCCGCGACCTGAGGCAGTGCCTGGATTTCCTCTGCACCCATTGGGGCGAGCGCGTGACGCTGAAGCGCTTTGCTGCGCTCGAGGCGAGCGACATCAGAGCCTTCATGGCAATGCGCCGCGCCGACGACGTCGCCGGCCGCTCCTTGATGCGCGCGCTTGCGGGGCTGCGCTCGTTCGGCCGTTTTCTGGAGCGCGAAGGCAAGGGCAAGGTCGGCGCGCTCTCCGCGATCCGCGCGCCGAAGGTGGCCAAGAGCCTGCCGAAGCCACTGCCGATGGTTTCGGCCAAACGCCTCACCGATGCCGACGAACGTGCCGGCGAAGAACGCGAGACCTGGATCCTCGTGCGCGACGCCGCCGTGATGGCCCTGCTCTACGGCTCGGGCCTGCGTATCTCGGAAGCCCTCGGGCTGAAGCGGCGCGACGTGCCGCGCCCCGGCGAAGGCGACGTGCTCGTCGTCACCGGCAAGGGCAACAAGACGCGCATGGTGCCGGTGCTGCAAAACGTTCTGGCGCTGGTCGCCGAATATGTCGCGATGTGCCCGCATCCGCTTCCCGCCGAAGGCTCGATCTTCGTCGGCGCGCGCGGCGGTCCATTGAGCCCGCGCATCATCCAGCTCGCGATGGAGCGCTTGCGCGGCGCACTCGGCCTGCCCGACAGCGCCACGCCGCATGCGCTGCGGCATTCCTTTGCCACGCATCTTCTGTCGCGCGGCGGCGACTTGCGCGCGATCCAGGAATTGCTCGGCCATTCCTCGCTGTCGACCACACAGGTTTATACCGGCATCGATTCCGAGCGGCTGCTCGAAGTCTACGCCAGCGCGCATCCGCGGCGCTGAGCATTATTTCTGATTATTTCCAGGACGGTTTGTTCTTCGAAATTGGCGTTGCGACGATAGATGCACAAAAGTCACATACGCCTGTCACACTTCGTTTGATGGACAAGATTTAAGGTTACGCCTTCTGGTGGAATGCTACGCTCTGTAGCTGTTAGCGGTCCTGGCGCGTTCTGGCCGGACCGCCATTGCAGTGACGGGGCGTTCAATGAAGAAAAACAGCTCTCCAATGGTGATCGTTGGGCTGCTCGCCGGCCTTGCCGCGCTGATGCCGACCAACGCCTATGCCTATCTGGATCCCGGCACGGGGGCGTTCGCCGTGCAGGGTCTGATCGCCGCCGTTGCCGGCGGCCTCATTGCCATCCGTTCCTATGGCAAGCGAATCCTGGGCTTGTTCTCCCGCTCCAAGACATCGCCGGAGGTCTGGTCCAGCGGACCTTCCTCCGACCGTGATGCGTGATCCAGGCTCGTTCCGCGATCCCCACCAAACATCCGAATCGTGCAGCGGCCCGAGCTGACGCCCGGCGGCCGCACGCCGTAAGAACTCGAAAAGACTTGCGGGCTGAACCGGCATGCCTCTGCGCATCGACGACACGTCCGGCCTGCTCCGCGCGCTGCCAGCCGCCGTCATCCTGTCAACCGTTCCGCTGCTGGACTTCTACGCCGCGAATATGGCCGAGCTGACGAGCCCGACGCGGGTGCTGACCTACGCAGCCGCCACGCTCGCCGTCGCGGCGCTCATCGCAACCGGCCTGGCGCTGCTGCTGCGCCGGATTGCACTGTGGCGGATCCTGCTCGCGACCGGATTGATGGTCTTCGTGTTCTTCGCCTACGATGTCGGCCTGATCCATCGCGAGCTGAAGGCCCATCTCGGCGAATCCGCGCCTGCGGTCTGGACCGCGGTGACGATCGGCACCGGCGTCCTCGCGCTGAGCCTGCTGCGCGAGCCTGCGACCATCACGATCTGCCTTGCCGTGTCCATTGCATTTTCGGCGCCGTCACTGGCGCGCATCGCGACGATCCTGACGCGGGAGCGCAGTGCACAGGCGCTCACCACCGATAGCAGCGAGCCGGCGGCCAGCTTCAGGATCTCGCCCAATATCTACTGGATCGTGCTGGACGGCTATCCGCGGCAGGATGTGCTCAAGGAGGAGTTCGCGTTCGATAACAGCGACTTCATCCGGTCGCTTGCCGCGCTCGACTTCGTCGTCCTCGGCAAGAGCCGATCGAATTTCCCGTCCACCATCAACTCGATCTCCAGCACGGTCAACGCCGACTACACCGTCGAGGGCGAGGGCGACGCGCTCAAGCCGTTGTCGACGGAGAAAATGCAGGCGCTGGTGCGGGGCAAGAGCCGGACGGTGTCGCGCCTCACGGCAGCCGGATACACCTACGTCCACTTCGAGAACGGCTACGACTATCTGACGCAATGCGCGCCGGACGTTCCGAAATGCATCCGAGGCAATCTCGGGCTCGACGAGCTCGACATCGCCATCCTGTCCAACACGCCGATCATCGATCTCGTTCTCAAATACCGGCAGGCAGCCCCGTTCGCATGGGGCGGCGTCGACGATCTGACGGCGAAGCTCGCGGCGATCCGTTCGACGCCATCGCCGTTCTTCCTGTACGCGCATGTGCTGGCGCCCCATCCGCCGATCCGCTTCACGGCGGACTGCGGCTTCCGTACCGCCGATCCGGACCTCCAGCTCTGGATTCCGGAGAACCGTCCGGCCTTCATCGATCAGCTTCGCTGCACCAATTCGCAGGCGCTGACGCTGTTGCAGCGGATCGTCCGATCCGATTCCAGCGCGCTGATCATCCTACAGTCGGATCACGGGAGCGCCTTCCGGGGTCAGTTCAAGCAGCCGCCGACCGATTGGTCCGATGCCGACCTGCATGAAAGGTTCGGCGCTTTGGATGCGATGCGACTTCCGGCGCAGTGTCGCGCGGCCGCAGTCGACGACCTCACGCTCGTCGACACATTCCCGCTGGTGTTCTCATGCCTTGCCGGCAGCCCTTTCGAGCGACGTTCTCCGCGATTTTTCGTAACGCCGTATGACGACACAGCGGATTTCGGCCGCGCCGTCGAGTATCCGTCGGAACGGGTCAGATGAACGGTGGATAGCGTGGGCAGCCGCGGGCATGCGGCGCTGCTCGGTGCGGCTTTACCTCTTGCGCAGCTCGCGCGGTTCGGTCAATCGTACGCCCGGATCCAGGAGGGATATTATGAGCGCACACGAAAGCATGGAGCATGCGGAGCATGCCGAGCACGCATCCGGCGAGAACAAGAAGATCGCCCTTCTGATCGCGGTGCTGGCGCTGTTCCTTGCGATCTCCGAGACGCTCGGCAAGGGTGCGCAGACCGAAGCGATCAGCAAGAATGTCGAGGCCGCCAATCTCTGGGCATTCTTCCAGGCCAAGAGCATTCGTCGCACCGTGGTGCAGACCGCCGCCGAGCAGGGCAAGCTCACGCTGGGCTCGGCCACCGAGGACGCCGCCAGAGCCGCGGCGCAGAAGCAGATCGACGACTGGCAGAAGACAGCGGCGCGCTATCGCTCCGAGCCGGAGACCGGCGAGGGCACCGAACAGCTCGCCGAAAAAGCAAAACACGCCGAGCATGAGCGTGACGAGGCGACCGCCAAATATCACCACTTCGAGCTGGCCTCGGCCGCCTTCCAGATCGGCATCGTGCTGGCCTCGGCCACCATCATCACCGGCATCATTGCGCTCGCCTATGTCGGCGGCATCCTGACCCTCGCCGGCATGGTGATGACCGCGCTCGGCCTGTGGTGGCCGCACCTGCTGCATCTGCACGGGTAAGGCGCGTAACGACGTCGCGGTAGTCAGCCGACACACACGCCGCTGTCACTGGATTGCCCGCGTTCGCGGGCGATGCCACCGAATGTACGGCCGATAGCTACCGCGCCTCGTGCACGCTCTTGCGGAAGCGCTGGATGAGGCGGAGCGCCCGGGAGGACCATCCCTCGCCATTGCCGGTGAGAGCGCTCTTGAGACGCTGCTTGATCGGCTCGACCAGCGCCGTGGATTTGGCGCGGATCTTCATCACGAATTCATAGAGCCGCTCGAACCACGCCATCTCAAGCAGCTTGTCGCGCGTCACGTCGAACACGAAGGCGGTGACGCCGACGCCGAGCAGCTTGGCGAACAGGATCGTGAACAGCGCGCTCATCCAGTATTCGTGGGTTAGCAGCCACAGCCCGACGAGTTTTAGCGGAAACAGCGGGATGATCGGCACGGCGAAGACGATCAGCGTCATCGCCGGCGACAGCGCATCGACACGCTCGGTCAGCCATTGCTTGAACTGCGCGAGCGGGATCGCGGCGACGACGCGCGCCACGATCGGCTCGAGATGGTCCCATAGCCAGGCTTCGATCAAAAAGATGATCGCCAGCAGGACCCAGACGGGTTGAAGAAGGCGGCGCAGCATGTGTTTCCCGCCCGATTCGGCTCGGGGCGTCGCCTACATATGGATGGCCCGCTTGCCGACTGCAAGCGCGGCTTCCTTGATCGCCTCGGAGCGGGTCGGATGCGCATGGCAGGTGCGGGCGAGATCTTCCGCGCTGCCCCCAAACTCCATCAGCACGCACGCCTCGTGGATCATTTCACCGGCTTCACGGCCGATAATGTGCACGCCGAGCACGCGATCGGTCTTCGCATCTGCGAGAATCTTCACAAAGCCGTCGGTGGTCTGGTTGACCTTGGAGCGGCCGTTGGCGGTAAAGGGAAACTTTCCGACGGTATAGGCCACGCCCGCCTGCTTGAGCTCTTCCTCGGTCTTGCCGACGGAGGACACTTCCGGCGTGGTATACACGACGCCTGGGATAACATCGTAGTTCACGTGGCCCGCCTGCCCCGCGATGATCTCCGCGACCGCCACACCCTCGTCCTCCGCCTTGTGCGCGAGCATCGGGCCGGCAACGACATCGCCGATGGCATAGACCCCCTTCAGCGTGGTCGCGAAGTGAGCATCGATCTGGACGCGGCCGCGATTGTCCAGCGCGACGCCGGCTTCCTTCAGCCCGAGACCGTCGGTGTAGGGCACGCGGCCGATGCAGACCAGCACGACATCCGCCTCGATCGTCTCGGCCGCGCCGCCGGCAGCGGGCTCGATCTTCGCGAGCAGTGCCTTTCCGTTGGCCTCGACGCCAGTGACCTTCGAGCCCAGCTTGAATGCAAATCCCTGCTTCTCAAGGATGCGCTGAAATTGGCGCGCGACCTCCCCGTCCATGCCCGGCAGGATACGATCGAGGAATTCGACGACCATGACTTCGGCCCCGAGTCGGTGCCAGACCGAGCCGAGCTCCAGCCCGATCACGCCCGCGCCGATGATCAGCAGCTTGCCCGGCACCTTCTCCAGCGACAGCGCGCCGGTCGACGACACGATGCGCTTCTCGTCGATCTCGATGCCCTTGAGCCGCGCGATGTCCGAGCCGGTGGCGATCACGATGTTCCTGGTCTCGACGACTTGCGACTTGCCGTCCGCGGAAACCTCGACCTTGCCGGTGCCCAGGATCTTGCCGGTGCCCTTGAGCACATCGATCTTGTTCTTCTTCATCAGGAACTCGACGCCCTTGACGTTGCCGTCAATGCCCTGCTGCTTGAAGTTCATCATCGCGGGCAGATCGAGTTTCGGCGCGGAGACCGAGACGCCCATCTTGGCGAAGGAGTGCCCGGCTTCCTCGAACATCTCTGACGCATGCAGCAAAGCCTTCGAGGGCATGCAGCCGACATTGAGGCAGGTGCCGCCGAGGCTGGCGTTCTTTTCCACCACGGCGACTTTCATGCCGAGCTGGCTCGCGCGCACCGCGCAGACATAACCGCCCGGTCCGGTGCCGATGACGACGAGATCGTAGGTAGCCATGAGAGGAAGTCCCGTAATTTAGCGTGAGAAGACGTGTCAGCGTCCGCGCGGCGCGTCAGCGTCCGCCGGACACGTCGAGAATGGCAGAGGTGACGTAGGAGGCATCGTCCGACATCAGCCAGACGATGGCATTGGCGATTTCCTCGGCGGTGCCGACGCGCTTCATCGGCACCAGATGGGCCAGACGATGGGCGCGGTCGGGTTCGCCGCCGGCGGCGTGGATTTCGGTGTCGATCAGGCCGGGACGGATGCCCGCGACGCGGATACCTTCGCCAGCGACTTCATAGCCGAGGCCGATGGTGAAGGAATCGATCGCGCCCTTGGAGGCGGCATAGTCGACATAGGTATTGGGCGAGCCGAGCTTGGCAGCGACCGAAGACAGATTGACGATGACGCCGCCCTTGCCGCCATGCCTGGTCGACATCCGCTTCACCGCCTCGCGCGCGCAGAGGATGGAGCCGGTGACGTTGACGGCCATCACGCGCTGGATGCGTTCCGCCGACATCTCGTCGACGCGCACGCCGCTCTTGCCGACAATGCCGCCATTGTTGACGAGCGCCCCGAGCGTGCCGAACGCGTCAGCGGCCTTGAACAGCGCGAGGATATCGCTTTCCTCGGCGACATCGCACTTCACCGCGATCGCCTTGCCGTTCTTGGCTTCGATCGCGGCGACGACCTCGTCGGCGGCTTTCTTGTTGCTGGCATAGCCGACGACCACGCGAAAGCCGCGCGCCGCCGCTGCAAGCGCGGTAGCGCGGCCGATGCCGCGGCTGCCGCCAGTGATGATCGCAACCTTGTCCGTCACATCAGCCTCCATCTTTGCGCGCACGCCGTCGCCCTTGCAGGCGGCGGCGCTTTCAAGACTTCGGGTATCAGAGGTCCAGGACCAGCCGCGCCGGATCTTCCAGGCTCTCCTTGACGCGGACCAGGAAGGTCACGGCTTCCTTGCCGTCGATCACGCGGTGATCGTAGGACAGCGCCAGATACATCATCGGGCGGACCTCGATCTTGCCGCCGATCACCATCGGCCGCTCCTGGATCTTGTGCATGCCGAGGATGCCGGACTGCGGCGCATTCAGGATCGGCGTCGACATCAGCGAGCCGTAGATGCCGCCATTGGTGATGGTGAAGGTGCCGCCCTGCATCTCGTCGATCTTGAGCTGACCGTCGCGCGCGCGGCGACCGAAATCGGCGATGCCCTTCTCGATGTCGGCGATCGACTTCTGGTCGCAATCACGGACCACGGGAACGACGAGGCCCTTGTCGGTGCCGACGGCGACGCCGATATGATAGTAGTTCTTGTAGATCAGGTCGGTGCCGTCGATCTCGGCGTTGACGGCCGGGATGTCCTTCAGCGCCTGCACGACGGCCTTGGTGAAGAAGCCCATGAAGCCGAGCTTGGAGCCGTGCTTCTTCTCGAACACGTCCTTGTAGTGCGCGCGCAGCGCCATGACGTTGGTCATGTCGACCTCGTTGAAGGTCGTCAGCATCGCGGCCGTGTTCTGCACGTCCTTCAGGCGCCGCGCGATGGTCTGGCGCAGGCGGGTCATCTTGACGCGCTCCTCGCGCGCGGCATCGTCGGCGGGCGACGGCGCACGCACCTGCACGGCGGCGGCCGGCTGGTTGACCGGGGTCGGCGCGGAGGCCGCGCGCTCGATCGCGGCGAGCATGTCGCCCTTGGTGACGCGGCCGTCCTTGCCGGAGCCGGGAACGGTCGAGGCATCGATGCCGGTCTCGGCCGAGAGTTTGCGCACCGACGGGGCGAGCGGCGCATCGGCGGGCGCCGCCTTGGGCGCTGCAGGTGCGGGAGCTGCAGCCGGCGCGGCGGCAGCGGCAGGCTTGGCGGGAGCAGCAGCCGGCTTGGCGGCGCCGGCGCCATCGGTGATCTGTCCGAGCAGCGCACCAACCGCAACCGTCGCACCGTCAGCGGCGATGATCTCGCTGAGCGTGCCGGCCGAGGGCGCCGGCACTTCGATGGTGACCTTGTCGGTCTCGAGCTCCACCAACGGCTCGTCGACGGCGACGGGATCGCCGGCCTTCTTGAACCAGCGGCCGATGGTGGCCTCGGTGACGGATTCGCCGAGCGTCGGCACACGAATTTCAGTCATGGTCTTTTCCCTAAGAGATCGCTTGTGCGGTCATGAATTCAAATGTCATCGCCCGCCTTGTGCGCAATTGCGCACTGGTGCGGGCGATCCGGTACGGCGTGATTTCCGTGAGCAGAACGAACGCCGCGGAGTACTGGATGCCCCGCTTTCGCGGGGCATGACTCAAGTCCAAAATTGGTTAGCTCAGAGCCTCGTCCAGGAACGCCTTGAGCTGCGCCTGGTGCTTCGACATCAAGCCGGTTGCGGTCGCGGCGGAGGCGGCGCGGCCGACATAGCGCGGACGCCGGCTTGCGCCGTTCGCCTGGTTGAGCACCCATTCGAGATAGGGCTCGATGAAGTGCCACGCACCCATGTTGCGCGGCTCCTCCTGGCACCAGATCACCTCGGCCTTCTTGAAGCGCGAGAGCTCCGCGACCAGCGCCTTCAGCGGCACCGGATAGAGCTGCTCGACGCGCATCAGGTAGATGTCGTCGATGCCGCGCTTCTCGCGCTCCTCGTAGAGGTCGTAATAGACCTTGCCCGAGCACAGCACGATGCGACGGATCTTCTCGTCCGGCACGAGCTTGATCGCCTCGTTCTGCAACATCTGGGCGTCATCATAGAGGATGCGGTGGAACGTCGTGCCCTTGGCGAGCTCGTCGAGCCGCGACACCGCGCGCTTGTGGCGGAGCAGCGACTTCGGCGTCATCACGATCAGCGGCTTGCGGATCTCGCGATGGAGCTGGCGGCGCAGCACGTGGAAGTAGTTCGCCGGCGTGGTCGGATAGACCACCTGCATGTTGTCTTCCGCGCACATCTGCAGGTAACGCTCGAGGCGCGCCGAGGAATGCTCGGGTCCCTGGCCCTCATAGCCATGCGGCAGCAGGCAGACGAGGCCGGACATGCGCAGCCATTTGCGCTCGCCCGAGGAGATGAACTGGTCGAACAGCACCTGCGCGCCGTTGGCGAAGTCGCCGAACTGCGCCTCCCACAGCGTCAGCGTGTTCGGCTCGGCCAGCGAGTAGCCGTATTCGAAGCCGAGCACCGCTTCTTCCGAGAGCAGCGAGTTGATGACCTCGTAGTGACCCTGCTCGTGACCGAGATGGTTGAACGGCGTGTAGCGGCTCTCGTCCTCCTGGTCGATCAGCACCGAATGGCGCTGCGAGAAGGTGCCGCGCTCGCAGTCCTGGCCGGACAGGCGAACATGGTGGTTCTCGTTGAGCAGCGTGCAGAACGCAAGCGCCTCGCCGGTCGCCCAGTCGATGCCAACGCCGTTGTCGATCGCCTTTGCACGGTTGTCGAGGAAGCGCTGGATGGTGCGGTGGACGCGGAAACCGTCCGGCACCTTGGTGATCTTGCGACCGATGTCCTTGAGGATCGGCAGGTCGACGCCGGTGACGCCGCGGCGTGCGTCCTCTTCCTGATCGGCGATCTTGAAGCCCGCCCACTTGCCGTCGAGCCAGTCGGCCTTGTTCGGCTTGTAGGAGGTGCCGGCTTCGAACTCGGCATCGAGCCGGGCGCGCCAGTCGGCCTTAAGCTTGTCGACCTCGCCCTCGGTGACCACGCCTTCGGCGATCAGGCGCTTGGCATAGAGCGTGAGGGTCGAGGGATGGGCCGCGATCCGCTTGTACATCACCGGCTGGGTGAACGCCGGCTCGTCGCCCTCATTGTGGCCGTAGCGGCGATAGCACCACATGTCGATGACGACGGGCTTGTGGAACTTCTGCCGGAACTCGGTCGCGACCTTGGCCGCGAACACCACGGCTTCCGGATCGTCGCCGTTCACGTGGAAGATCGGCGCGTCGATCATCTTCGCGACGTCGGAGGGGTAAGGCGACGACCGCGAATAGCGCGGATAGGTGGTGAAGCCAATCTGGTTGTTGACGATGAAGTGCACCGAGCCGCCGGTGCGATAGCCCTTCAGGTCGGACAGGCCGAAGCATTCCGCGACCACGCCCTGGCCGGCGAATGCCGCGTCGCCATGCATCAAGAGCGGCAATACCGAGATCCGCATGTCAGGCGGATCGCCGTGCTGGTCCTGCTTGGCGCGGACCTTGCCGAGCACGACGGGATCGACGATCTCGAGATGCGAGGGGTTGGCGGTGAGCGAGAGATGGATGCGGTTGCCGTCGAACTCGCGGTCCGAGGACGCACCGAGGTGGTACTTGACGTCGCCCGAGCCTTCAACCGCATCGGGATTGGCCGAGCCGCCCTTGAACTCGTGGAACAGCGCCCGGTGTGCCTTGCCCATGACCTGGGTCAGCACGTTGAGGCGGCCGCGATGCGGCATGCCCAGCACGATCTCCTTCACGCCGAGATTGCCGCCGCGCTTGATGATCTGCTCGAGCGCGGGGATCAGCGACTCGCCGCCGTCCAGACCGAAGCGCTTGGTGCCGGTGAACTTGGTGTCGCAGAATTTTTCAAAGCCTTCGGCTTCGACCAGCTTCATCAGGATGGCGCGGCGACCCTCGGGGGTGAAGGAAATTTCCTTGTCCGGCCCCTCGATACGCTCCTGGATCCAGGCCTTCTGCGCCGCATTGCTGATGTGCATAAACTCGACGCCGAGCGTCTGGCAGTAGGTACGCTCGCAGATCGCGACGATCTCGCGCAGATTGCCGTATTCGAGGCCGAGCACGTGATCGAGGAAGATCTTGCGGTCGAAATCGGCTTCGCTGAAGCCATAGGTGCGCGGGTCCAGCTCCTCGCGGTTGCGCTGCGCTTCGATGCCGAGCGGATCGAGCTTGGCGTGGAAGTGGCCGCGCATGCGGTAGGCGCGGATCAGCATCAACGCACGGACGGAGTCGCGGGTCGCCTGCAGCACGTCGGCCGAGGTGAGATCGGCGCCTTTGGCCTGCGCCTTGGCGGCGATCTTGGCGCCGACCGCCTTCTCGACCTGGGCCCAGTTGCCGTCGAGCGCCGAGGTCAGTTCGTCCTGGGGCGTGACCGGCCAGTTGTCCCGGGCCCAGGACGGCCCTTCCGCGTTCTTGCGGACGTCGGCCGGCTGGTCCTTCAGGCTCTGGAAAAACTCCTGCCACTCGGCGTCAACCGAGGAGGGGTCTTTCTCGTAGCGGGCGTAGATTTCGTCGATGTAGGTGGCGTTGGTGCCCTGCAAAAAAGATGAGAGGGCAAAGGCTGCGTTCGCGTCCTGGCGAGACATTCTTGATTTCCCAGCGATTTCGGTTCGCGCAAATGAAAACGGCGCCGACACCGATCCTCCCGGCAGCGGATCGGCATGTCAGGCACCGTTTACCCTATCTATTGCGAACTTTCGCCCGGAAAAGCACCAAGAAGTGAATTAACCTTTCAACTTTTCGGCAAGGGTATGTCCGAGCCGTGCGGGCGACGGAGACACGGTAATTCCGGCTGATTTCATCGCTTCCGTCTTGGAACCGGCGTCGCCCTTGCCGCCGGAGATGATCGCGCCGGCATGGCCCATGCGGCGCCCTGGAGGTGCGGTGACACCGGCGATGAATCCGACCATCGGCTTCTTGCGGCCGCGCTTGGCCTCGTCCTTGAGGAACTGGGCGGCGTCTTCCTCGGCGGAACCGCCGATCTCGCCAATCATAATGATCGACTCGGTCTTGGGGTCGGCCAGCAGCATTTCGAGCACATCGATGAACTCGGTGCCCTTGACCGGGTCGCCGCCGATGCCGACCGCGGTGGTCTGGCCGAGGCCCTCTTGCGAGGTCTGGAACACGGCTTCATAGGTCAGGGTGCCGGAGCGGGAGACGATACCCACGCTGCCGGTCTTGAAGATGTTGGCGGGCATGATGCCGATCTTGCATTCGCCGGCAGTCATGACGCCCGGGCAGTTCGGCCCGATCAGGCGCGACTTGGAGCCGGCGAGCGAGCGCTTCACGCGAACCATGTCGATGACCGGAATGCCTTCGGTGATGCAGACGATCAACGGGATCTCGGCGTCGATGGCCTCGCAGATCGCATCCGCAGCGCCCGGCGGCGGCACGTAGATCACGGACGCGTCGGCGCCGGTCTTCTCGCGCGCCTCGCGCACGGTGTCGAACACCGGCAGGCCCAGGTGCGTCGCGCCGCCTTTGCCCGGCGAGGTGCCGCCGACCATCTTGGTGCCGTAGGCAATCGCGGCTTCGGAGTGGAAGGTGCCGTTCTTGCCGGTAAAGCCCTGGCAGATGACCTTGGTGTTCTTGTCGATCAGGATGGACATGAGGCGAGCCTACTTTCGTGGATAACTGTTACCTGGCCGGATGACGGCTGTTCAACGTGACTGTTCAATCGAAGGAGTACCCGCCGAAAAAGATTTCGTGCGGTTCACCCTTATCGAAAATGACTGTGTAGAGCGCCGATCCGCGCGTGATGCGATCCCACATTCGCTGGTTGGTTTCGACCTGCTCGCGCGTCGGCTTTGACGTCCCGAACAAACCTTCCGCATCGCCCGGAGCCAACGGAAAGGCTGTCATGAATGGCATTCCGCTTCCATCGAAAGGCGCCGGCGCAACTTGCATGATGTCGAGGATGGACCGGGTACCGGTCTCGTCGCACTGCTCCATCACCTGCTCGATCGAACCGTGCTTCGCACCCGGCACCGGTGCCGACAAGTCGACGGGAAATTTCTGTCGCGGTGTCACCGGGTAATAGCGCCCGGCTTGAAACTCGCGCAACCGCAACTTCTGCAGCGCCGCGTCGACATCGTCCTCGTACGGAACGAAATACCAATATGGATCAGCACCCATGGATCTCGCCCCTAATGCACCCGCCGATAGACGCCGGTGAGCACGTCGGCCCAGCCTTCCGCGTCCGGCGAGAACTGGATCTTCAACGAGTAGGAATTATCGTCGATGATCTCGTAGACATGGCGCGCATTGCCGCGCAGCGAGCCACGCACCAGCGTCAGGGTCTTGCCGACCCAGCCGCCGGAGGCGGGCGAGGGCGGCGTGTAGCCGAGCGAGTCGTACCAGAACAATTTATAGGTCCGGTCATCGCGGTCGTAGGTGAAGATGCCGTGCGTGGCGAAGATCTCCTTGCCGTCGCGCATCTGGACAGCGTCCTGGATCAGATAGAAGCCGTTGAGATCCATGCGCGCCACCGTGCGCGAGGTCGCCGGCCCGCCGGCATTCCAGCGCGACGGGTAGACCATCTCCTCGCCATCCCATTCACCGGCGAACGCGGCGAGACGCGCGTGTTCCGGCAGCGGAGATGATTGAGCGAGATGGTCCTGGGGCATGGCCTAGCCTCCCTTGACGGCCTTCACGATCTTCTGCGCGGCGTCATCGAGATTGTCGGCCGGCACGACGTTCAGGCCTGATTCACGGATGATCTTCTTGCCGAGCTCGACATTGGTGCCTTCGAGGCGGACCACCAGCGGAACGCTGAGGCCGACTTCACGCACCGCGGCCGTGACGCCCTCGGCGATCACGTCACACTTCATGATACCACCGAAAATGTTGACCAGAATGCCCTTCACGTTCGGGTCGGCGGTGATGATCTTGAAGGCGGCGGCGACCTTCTCCTTGCTGGCGCTGCCGCCGACGTCGAGGAAGTTGGCCGGCGCCATGCCGTAGAGCTTGATGATGTCCATGGTCGCCATGGCAAGGCCGGCGCCGTTGACCATGCAGCCGATATTGCCGTCGAGCGTGACGTAGTTGAGATCGTATTTCGAGGCCTCGATCTCCTTGGCGTCCTCTTCGGTCTCGTCGCGCAGCGCCACCACCTCGGGATGACGGAACAGCGCGTTGTCGTCGAACGACACCTTGGCGTCGAGCACGCGGAGCTGGCCCTGCTTGGTCACGACCAGCGGGTTGATCTCCAGCATCGACATGTCCTTGGCGACGAAGGCCGCAAAGAGCTGCGCGGTGAGCTTTTCCGCCTGCTTGGCGAGATCGCCGGACAGGTTCAGCGCCTTGGCGACGGTACGGCCGTGATGGCCCATGATGCCGGTCGCCGGATCGACCGAGAAGGTGACGATCTTCTCGGGCGTGTTGTGCGCGACGTCCTCGATGTTGACGCCGCCTTCGGTCGACACCACGAAGGAGACCCGCGAGGTCTCGCGGTCGACCAGGATCGAGAGGTAGAATTCCTTGTCGATGTCGGAGCCGTCCTCGATGTAGAGGCGGTTGACCTGCTTGCCGGCGGGGCCGGTCTGCACGGTCACGAGCGTGGCGCCGAGCATCTGCTTGGCGAACTCGGCAACTTCGCCTGCCGACTTGGCGATGCGGACGCCGCCCTTGTCGCCGGCCGAAGCCTCCTTGAACTTGCCCTTGCCGCGGCCGCCGGCATGGATCTGGCTCTTCACCACCCAGACCGGGCCCGGGAGAGCCTTCGCCGCCGCTTCCGCATCAGCCGCCTTCAGGACCGGAACGCCCTTGGAGATCGGCACGCCGAACTCGTTCAAAAGCGCCTTGGCCTGGTACTCATGGATATTCATCTGGTCGCTCCCTGAACCCGCGCGCGGTGACCTCGGGGGTTCGCCTCTAATTTGTCGTCTGGCATACCATATACCACGACATCTGCAACCCGGAATCTTCTGGAATCTGGGCCGCCGGACCCGGAAGACCCACCCGACGGGGCTCCGGACATGAAAGCGCCGAGGATCGGGTCCGATCCTCGGCGAGATTTTCCCGATCAGCGGCCCAGAAGGTCGGGCGCGATCTTCTTGCAGGCGTCGACCAGGCCCTGCACCGCGCCGACCGACTTGTCGAAGGCCTCGCGGTCCTTGCCGGCGAGCTCGATCTCGACGACGCGCTCGACGCCCTTGGCACCGATGACGACGGGCACGCCGACATACATGTCCTTCACGCTGTATTCGCCGTTGAGATACGCGGCGCAGGGCAGCACGCGCTTCTTGTCCCTCAGATAGCTCTCGGCCATCGCGATCGCGGACGCCGCCGGCGCATAGAAGGCCGAGCCGGTCTTCAGCAGGTTGACGATCTCGGCGCCGCCATTGCGGGTGCGATCGACGATCTCGTCGAGGCGCGCCTGCGAGGTCCAGCCCATCTTCACGAGGTCGGGCAGCGGAATGCCGGCGACGGTGGAGTACTTCACCAGCGGCACCATGGTGTCGCCATGGCCGCCGAGCACGAAGGCGGTGACGTCCTCGACCGAGACGTTGAACTCGTCGGCCAGGAAGTAGCGGAAGCGCGCCGAATCCAGCACGCCGGCCATGCCGACGACCTTCTTGTGCGGCAGGCCGGAGGCCTTCTGGAGCGCCCAGACCATGGCGTCGAGCGGGTTGGTGATGCAGATGACGAAGGCGTCGGGGGCGTACTTCTTGATGCCGGCACCGACCTGCTCCATGACCTTGAGGTTGATGGAGAGGAGGTCGTCGCGGCTCATGCCGGGCTTGCGCGGCACGCCGGCGGTGACGATGCAGACCTTGGCGTTGTCGAGCGCTTCGTACGAATTGGCGCCGGAATAACGCGCGTCAAAACCGTCGACCGGCGAGGACTGCGCGATGTCGAGCGCCTTGCCCTGCGGCACGCCCTCCGCGATGTCGAACATCACCACGTCGCCGAGTTCTTTCAGGCCGATGAGATGAGCCAACGTTCCGCCGATCTGACCGGAGCCAATCAAAGCAATCTTGTCGCGCGCCATGTGAACCTGTCCTTTAGACACGTAAGGAGGGGAAAACTGAGAGGGGTGGTTATCCCTTTCGCCTCCCCCGTTCAAGTCGCCGGATGCTCAATTGTCGGGCTTGCTGATATTCCGACCAGCATGGCAACGCCGACATTCCGGGGCGCCGCGAAGCGACGAGCCCGACATCGGACCGCGCTTCGCGCGGCCCCCGAAATGACAGCGGCACCCTCGACGGGGATTAGGACTTAAGTCTCCACCAGACCCTTGGTGGATCCGCTGGCGGTGGAATCCTTGCGGCCGTGCGGCTGCGCCAGATAGGATTCCGAGCTCATCTCGATCAGGCGCGAGGACGTGCGCTTGAACTCGTTGGCCTCGTTGCCTTCGTTCGCCAGATACAGCGACACCGGATCGGCTTCGGCCGAGGCCATCAGCTTCACGGCATTGTCATAGAGCGTGTCGATCAGCGTGATGAAGCGCTTGGCGGCGTTGCGCTCGGCGAGGTCCATCACTGGAATATGGTCGACCAGGATGGTGTGATAGTCGTGCGCAAGCCTCAAATAGTCGGATGCGCCGAGCGGCTTCTCGCAGAGATCGGCGAACGAGAATCGCGCCACGCCGTGCGCCGAGCACGGCACGTGCAGGATGCGACCCTTGATCGAAATGTCGCGTGACTTGCATTTGGCGTGGCCGGTCATCTTTGCCCAGGCGCGATCGAGCGCGGCATCGGCGTCGGCATCGGCCGGCACCAGCCACATCTTCACGCCCTGAAGTTTCTCCAGCCGGAAGTCGGTGCGCGCATCGAGCCGCAGCACGTCCATGTGATCGTTGATCTGCGCGATGAAAGGAAGGAACAGCGCGCGATTGAGTCCGCCCTTGTAGAGATCGTCCGGCGCGACGTTCGACGTCGCCACCACCACCGTGCCGAGCTCGAACAGCTTTGCGAACAGCCGCCCGAGAATCATCGCATCCGCGATGTCGGTGACGTGGAATTCGTCGAAGCAGAGCAGCCAGCCCTCATCGAAGATCGCATGCGCCGTCAGCGCGATCACATCGCCGTCGGCGATCTCGCCGCGCGCGATGTTCTGGCGATAGCCGTAGATGCGCTCATGCACCTCGGCCATGAATTCGTGGAAATGCGCACGCTGCTTGTGCGCGACGGAGGAGTGCTGAAAGAACAGGTCCATCAGCATGGTCTTGCCGCGCCCGACCTCGCCATGGATGTAGAGGCCGCGCGGCGCATCGTCCTTGTCGCCGCCGCCGAACAGACGGCCGAGCAGGCCCTGCTTGCGCACGGGCTTGTAGCTTTCAAGCCGCTGATCCAGCGCCGCATAGGCCTCCGCGATCTCGGCCTGGGCCGCATCCGGCTCGATCGCGCCGGAGGAGACCAGCGCCTGATATTCGCTTCGGAACGATGAATTGGGGGTGGAGAGCATCGCCCCTTACCGCCAGAGACCGGCCGAAAATGCAAGCCGAGAATTGGTGCCAGGGGGTATGCAGTTTCTCCCCCTCGCCCCGTTCTTACGGAGAGAGGGCGGGGTCAAGGGGCTGCCTCCACGATTACGGCGAGAAAACCGATGCGCGGAGAAGTTTAAGAGATCACGCGCACAGATCGTAGGAATCCTCGACGATGTACGGCCCGCCACCCGTCGACGCGCGCGAGGAAAACAGGACGAAACGTTCGGCCGTGAACACCTTGCTCGGGAAGTAACCGCGCAGCGAGAGATAATCGGCGACGTCCTGATCCGAGGCATCGTGCAGGCGCGCCAGCGTGACATGCGGAATGAATTTGCGCCCCTCCGGATCGAGGCCGATGCGCTGCATCATCCGCTCGAGCTCGGCCTGCAATTCGATCAGCGGCTTGCTCGGCTCGATGGCCGCAACCACCGCGCGCGGCTTGCGGCCCCCGAAGCTCGTGAGCCCCTGCACCTTCACCTCGAAAGGCTTGCGATTGACGCGAAACAGCATCGAGGCGACCTCGTTGGCGGAAATGCCGTCGATGTCGCCGATGAAGCGCAGCGTAACGTGGTAATTTTCGGGATCGATCCAGCGGGCGCCGGGAAGGCCACCCCGCAAGTTGGAAAGCGTGTGGCCGACATCGGCCGGGATTTCCAGACCAGTAAACAAGCGCGGCATCGTTGAGCACTCCCGATGCTTGGACACGCGCCTTGAAAAGGCCCATGTCCAAATTAGAGCCGGTGACGAATCACCGGTACCCTGATTCCTATCGCAGTTATGTGACTCTGCGAAGCGTGGCGCAGACCACTCCGGGAAAACCCTGGGAATTAGGGTTAGCTTTGCCTGATTTTCAACGCCGTTGCCCGCTTATGGTGCCAAGGAATGCTTCCACGGTGGGCATCATGTTCTTGACGATGATGTCGACGCCCGCAGCGGTGGGATGGATGCCGTCCGCCTGGTTGAGCTTGGCGTCGGCCGCGACGCCGTCGAGGAAGAACGGATAGAGCGGCACGTCGAATTTTTTCGCCAGATCCGGATAAATCGAATTGAAGCGCGCTGCATAGTCCGCGCCGTAATTCGGCGGCGCCAGCATGCCGCACAGCATGACCGCAACGCCGCGCGCCTTCAGCCGCGCCACGATGTCGCTGAGCGCGGCGCGCGTGACGTCGGGGTCGAGCCCGCGCAGCGCATCATTGGCCCCGAGCTCGACGATGACCCCCTCGGTTCCTTCCGGCACCGACCAGTCGAGCCGGTCACGGCCGCCGGAGGCGGTGTCGCCGGACACCCCGGCATTGATCATATCGACCGCTATACCATTGTCCTGCAAGGATTTTTTGAGCTTCATGGGAAATGCCTCCTGGCCCTGGAGGCCGAGGCCGGCGCTCAAGGAATCACCGAGCACCACGAGCTTGACCGGCGGCTTGGCCTGGGCGCTGGCGCCGGCAATCCCCGTCATCAAAGCGACCATCAACACGGCTATGTGCATGAACAATCCGTAACGCCTCTCGACCGCGCGCGCGGAGTTGCCATATGACCGGACCATGGACAGTCGCATCGAATCCTCTTCGCTCGCCGGCATCGGGCCGGACACCATCTCGATCTCCAACGTCAATCTCTCACTGGGCACAGGCGCGGCGCGCGTCCACATTCTCAAGGATATCTCCTTGCGGGTCGGCCGTAGCGAGGCAATCGGCCTGATCGGCCCGTCAGGTTCGGGCAAATCCACGCTGCTGATGGTGATGGCGGGGTTGGAGCGTCCTGATAGCGGAGAGGTGGTGGTCAATGGCACGCCTTTCAATGCCCTCGACGAGGACGCGCTCGCGCGCTTCCGCGGCCGCGAGGTCGGCATCGTCTTCCAGTCCTTTCATCTGATCCCGACCATGACGGCGCTGGAGAATGTCGCCGTGCCGCTCGAGCTCGCCGGCAATCCGGATGCGGGCAAGCGTGCCGCGCAGGAGCTGCAATCGGTCGGGCTCGGCGATCGCCTGCATCACTATCCCTCGCAACTCTCGGGCGGCGAGCAGCAGCGTGTCGCGCTTGCCCGCGCGCTGGCGCCGGATCCGGCGATCCTCGTCGCCGACGAGCCCACCGGCAATCTCGACGAAGCGACGGGAAAGCAGATCGTCGATCTCATCTTCGGCAAGCATGCAGAGCGCGGCATGACCTTGGTGCTGGTGACCCATGATTCCTCGCTCGCGCATCGCTGCGACCGCGTGATCCGCCTGCGCTCCGGGCGCATCGATACGCAGTATTCCCAGCCATGAGCGTTGCCGCCGAACCGGTCGCGCCAAAACCGTTCGCGCGAAGCGGCGCGGTCGCGCTGTCGCTGCGCTACGCGTTGCGCGAACTGCGCGGAGGCCTGCGCGGCTTCTACGTCTTCATCGCCTGCATCGCGCTCGGCGTGATGGCGATCGCCGGCGTCGGCTCGGTCGCGGCGAGTCTCAGCGAGGGCCTCGCGCGCGAGGGCCGCACTCTGCTCGGCGGCGACGCATCATTCGTGCTGTTCCAGCGCGAGGCAAAGCCTGAGGAGATCGCCTTCCTGCGCTCGCGCGGCACGGTGTCGATCGCCGCAACCTTGCGCGGCATGGCGCGCGCGGCCGACGGCAGGCTCGCGCTGGTCGAGATGAAGGCGGTCGACGACAATTATCCGATGCTCGGCCAGTTGACGCTGACGCCGCAATTGCCGCTGTCCGACCTCCTGGCGGAGCGCGACGGCGCGTTCGGTGCCGCCGCCGATCCGACGCTGCTGGCGCGGCTTTCGCTCAAGAACGGCGACCGTGTCACCATCGGCAACGCGACCTTCCAGATCCGCAGCGCGGTCGAGGCCGAGCCCGACAAGCTCGCCGGCGGTATCGGTTTCGGCCCGCGTTTCCTGATCAGCGAGGCGGGCCTGCGGGCCACCGGACTGATCCAGCCCGGCAGCCTGGTGCGCTGGGTCTATCGCGTGAAGCTGCCTGACGGCGCCAACAGCGAGCGCGCGACCGAGGCTTTCATCAGCGACGCCCGCAACGCGGCGCCCCAGGCCGGATGGGAGATCCGCAGCCGCTCCAATGCCTCGCCGCAGCTCGAGCGCAATATCAGCCGCTTCACCCAGTTCCTGACGCTGGTCGGCCTCGCCGCGCTTTTGGTCGGAGGTGTCGGCGTCGCCAATGCCGTGAAAAGCCATATCGACCGCCGGCTCGAGGTGATCGCGGCGTTCAAGGCCGTCGGCGCCACCGGGCGCGACGTGTTCGGCATTTATTTCGCGCAGGTCATCCTGCTCGCCGGGATCGGCTCGGTGATCGGGCTCGCGCTTGGCGCAGCGCTCCCCTTCGTCATCGTCGGCCTGTTCGGAAAGCTGTTGCCGCTGCCGGTGATCCCGGCGGTGCATGCCGACGAGCTGGCGCTCTCCTTCGTCTATGGGCTGCTCACCGCGCTCGCCTTCGGCCTGTGGCCGCTCGGGCGCGTGCATGACGTGCCTGTCGCCGCGCTGTTTCGCGACACGATCAGCGCCGAATGGCACCGGCCGCGCTGGCGCTATCTGGCCTTCATGGCGGTGGTGGTCGCGCTTCTCGTCGCGGTCGTGATCGGGCTGTCCTTCGACAAGCGCATCGCCACGGTGTTCGTGCTTTCGTCCGTCGTCGTCTTTGCAGTGCTGCGCGGCATCGCCGGCCTGTTGATGACGATCGCGCGGCGGCTGCCGCGTACGCGGCTGCCGATGCTTCGGCTTGCGATCGCCAACATCCACCGGCCGGGCGCGCTGACACCGTCCGTGGTGTTGTCTCTGGGCCTCGGGCTTGCCGTGCTCGTCACCATCACCCAGATCGACGGCAATCTGCGCCGGCAGTTTCTCGCGGCGCTGCCGGACCGGGCGCCATCGTTCTACTTCATCGACATCCCGAGCGCGCAAGCCGAGCAGTTTGACGCTTATCTGCGCCAGATCGCGCCGGGCGCGAAAGTCGAGGACGTCCCGATGCTGCGCGGCCGCATCGTCGGCGCGCGCGGCGTCAAGGCCGAGGAGCTGAAGCCTGCGACCGACGCCGAATGGGTGCTGCAAAGCGATCGCGGCCTGACCTATACCAGCGAGCTGCCGAAGGGCTCCAAGGTGGTCGAGGGCGAATGGTGGAGCGCCGACTATTCCGGCCCGCCGCTGGTCTCGATGGAGAAGAAGATCGCCGACGGGCTCGGCCTCAAGCTCGGCGACGAGGTCGTCGTCAACGTGCTCGGCCGCGACATTCCCGCCAAAATCTCCAACCTGCGCAACATCGACTGGCAGGGGCTCGGCATCAATTTCGTTCTGGTGTTCTCGCCCAATGCCTTCAAGGGCGCCCCGCATACCCACATCGCGACGCTGACCGAACAAGGCGGCGATGCCGCCGGTGACGGCAGGATCATCAAAGAGGTCGCCGACGCCTATCCGATGGTAACCAGCGTGCGGGTGCGCGAGGTCATGGAGACGGTCGGGTCGGTCGTCACCAACCTCACGCTCGCGATCCGCGGCGCCAGCGCGGTGACGCTGATCTCCGCCATCCTAGTGCTGGGCGGCGCGCTTGCCGCCGGCCATCGCCACCGGGTCTATGACGCCGTCATCCTGAAGACGCTGGGTGCGACGCGGCTGCGGCTGCTCGGCGCCTATGCGCTGGAATACCTCCTGATCGGGCTCGCCACCGCCGTGTTCGGCGTCATCGCCGGCAGCATAGCTGCCTGGATGATCGTGACCCGGCTGATGACGCTGAGCTTCGTCTGGCAGGCCGGCAGCGCGGCCGGCGTGGTCGCTTCCGCGCTCGTCGTCACGGTCGGTCTCGGGCTTGCCGGCACGCTGCTGGCGTTGAACCAAAAGCCCGCCACCGTGTTGCGGAATTTGTGACAAATTGAAGCGGGCGCCGACGCGGTACCCCAATCCCCGGATTTTCCGGGTTAACTACGACCGCGTGTCAGGCTTTCCCGCCCATGGCGACATTCGGCCGCGCGTGGACGCTTGCAGCGAATGTGTTAGTTTCCCACATATCGGATGGGTCCGGATCCCCGATTGTTAGCCAAAATTAATGTCGGCAGGCATCGGTATCCGGGATAGAATTTTGACGACCCGGCGGCATCAACCCTAGTGCCGACCGGCCAACCAACGGGAATTCGACCATGTCGGACCTAGACCGCAACTACGCTTCTCCTTTCGGCAGGGCCGCCGGGCGTGTCGACGCCGCGACGGTCGATGCCGGCCTGCGCGCATACATGCTGCGCATCTACAACTACATGAGCATTGGCCTCGCCATCACCGGCCTCGCCGCGCTTGGTGTCTACATGGCGGCCGTGACCAACGACCCGTCGGGCGCCGCTGCCAAGATCGGCAACGCGTTCCTGACGCCGTTCGGCTACGCCATGTTCGTGAGCCCGCTGAAATGGCTGTTCATCCTGGCCCCGCTCGCCATGGTGTTCGTGATCTCGGCCGGCATCAACCGCCTGGCCCCCTCGACCGCCCAGATCCTGTTCTGGGTGTTCTCGGCGCTGATGGGCGTCTCGCTGTCCTCGATCTTCCTGGTGTTCACGCACACCTCGATCGTGCGGGTGTTCTTCATCACCGCGGCCACCTTCGGCGCGCTGAGCCTCTACGGCTACACTACCAAGCGTGACATGACCGGGATAGGATCGTTCCTGTTCATGGGCCTGATCGGCATCATCATCGCCAGCCTGGTCAACCTGTTCCTGGCGAGCTCGGCGCTGCAGTTCATCGTGTCGGTCGGCGGCGTGCTGGTGTTCGCGGGCCTCACTGCCTGGGACACCCAGCGGCTGAAGAACGACTACATCTACGGCTACGCCTCGGCCGGCGGTGACATTGCCGAACGCGCGGCGATCACCGGCGCGCTGTCGCTGTACCTGAACTTCATCAACCTGTTCACGCTGCTGCTGCAGCTCCTCGGCCAGCGCGACTAAGCGCCGAGACGAGAGAACGACATGAGCCCCGGCCGCAAGGCCGGGGTTTTTGTTTGCCCGCCTGCATCCGCAAGTCCCGTCATTGCGGGCGCAGCGAAGCAATCCAGAGCCCCTCCGCGGATGCATTTCTGGATTGCTTCGCTTCGCTCGCAATGACGCTGTGAAACCCCCGGGACCTCTTCCAGCGACGATGTGGAGGCCCTAAGCTGCCGCCATGTCCGCACCTGAAATCAGGCCTACAACCGAGGCCGACCTGCCCGCCATCACCGCCATCTACGAGCACGCCGTGCGCCACGGCACGGCGACCTTCGAGCTCGAACCGCCCGACCTCGCCGAGATGACGCGCCGCTACCGCGCGCTGGCGGATGGCGGCTACCCCTATTTCGTCGCCGTGCTCGATGGCCGCATCGCCGGCTACGCCTATGCCGGCGCCTACCGGCCGCGGCCGGCTTATCGCTTCACGGTCGAGAATTCGATTTATCTCGAGCCGTCGTTCCATCGCCGCGGCATCGGCTCGGCGCTGTTGCAGCGGCTGCTCGTCGAATGCGAGGCACGCGGCTTCCGCCAGATGATCGCGGTGATCGGCGATTCCGCCAATGCCGGCTCGATCGGCGTGCACACCAGGGCCGGCTTCAAGATGATCGGCACGCATCCCAATGTCGGCCTGAAGTTTGGCCGCTGGCTGGACACGGTGATGATGCAGCGCGACCTCGGCGAGGGCGCAACGAGCGTTCCGGAGAAGTAGGCCCGGATTCGTAGGTGGGCAAAGCGGAACGTGCCCACCTCTTGTGTCAAAAATCCGAGAGACAGACGTGGTCAGCACGGCGCAAGAGCGCCTTTGCCCAACCTACGCAGCGACGCTACGGCGGCCGCACGACGGGCTACACCACCGCGAGCTTCCGATCGATCACTAGCAACACGCGCTCGAGCTCATGGCCGCGGCGCAGGATCAGGCCGGTCGCCGAGATCACGCTGTACATGCCCTGCTTGCGCGCGAGCCGCGGGTCTTTCTCGATGCGGTAGATCGGCACTTCGGAGGCGCGGCGATAGACCGAGAACACGGCCCGGTCCTTCAGGAAATCGATGGCATAGTCGCGCCACTCGCCGTCGGCGACCATGCGGCCATAGAGATTGAGGATGCGATGCAATTCGAGGCGGTTGAAGGTCACCCGGCTCGGCTGGGAACTCGCAGCGGCGCCTCGCGCCACTGCGCGCTGCTCGCTCGGATCGGCATCCTCCGGCACCAAACTCATGCGAAGCGCCTCCTGTGGCGTTGGTGACCGGCGGGCGCGAAACCGTCCCGTCCGCGGATCATGACAATTGCATGATTGCGCCAACCGCGGCCGGCCGCAAGGGGCGCCAACCGCGCGGGTGCACATCGCACCGCAAACACACCTCCAGGCTGTGGAACCCGCGCGCGGCATACCGTCACGGGATCGTTAGCAGGAATCATAGTCTCGCCGCTTTTCCGCCTAGCGCCTGCCGCCCTGCACTGCGAAAAGATTCGTGTGCGTTGGCCCGGTCCTTTCGGTTCCGGATTCCTCAGCCCCCAGCCCCCCGGGGTCGTCGGGATCGGGCCTGTTCGCACGAAGGAAGGACCAACGAGAGTTGGTCCTTTTTTGTTGCGCCAAGTTGATTTGCCGGCCCGCTCTCCCCGCGCCTCCAGTTTCTCCCCCTCATCCTGACGAATCTGCGCAGCAGGCCTAGCCACACCTCCGGAGCCTTTCATGGTTCACGCGGCGATACGAAGCATCGTCCGCTGGACGCGCGCGAGACTGCGCTCCTCGCCATGAGGAATGGCGGCGGTGCTCGTTACGAAAAATTCGAAGCTACGAGATCAGTGCAGCGAGGTGTACGCGGCGCCCAGCATCGGGCCCGGCTTCTCGCGGCTGCCATCCTGGACATAGACCACGGCGCCATCGACACCCTCGCGCGTGAGGTTCTCCAGCGGCACGGTCCAGCTTTCCGGAGTGCCGTTCCAGTCGCCGACTTTCAGCAGGTTGCGCACCACGTTGTGATAGGTGATCTGCTGCCCGCGATTTTCGCCGCGGCTGATCGAGATCGGCACCGCCTTGGTGATCGAGCAGATCCAGACCTCGCCATGCGAGACCGCCGCCTCCTTGCTCGCAGCCACCGAGACGTTGAGCTGCTTGCCGGCGAGCGACATCGACACCGGCACGCTCATCACGGTGTCGGCCTTGGCGGTCTTTGCGATCGCACTCTCGATGCCGGCGCGGTCGCTGCCGATGACATGCTCAGAGCCGTTGACCACGACCTGCGGCGTATAGACCTCGCGGTCGCCGCGCATCCGCGAATAGGCGCGCTGCCGCGCCGAGAAGCGGGAATCCGCCAGCGTGTCCTTCCAGCCGAGATAGTCCCAGTAATCGATCGGCATGCTCAGCGCGATGATCGAGGGATCGTTGGAGAGCTCGCCGATGATCTTGTCGGCGGGCGGACAGGACGAGCAGCCCTGCGACGTGAACAGCTCGACCACCGCGCGGGGATCGGCGTAGGCGGGACGGATGACCGCGATGATTGCGCAGACCCCAAGTGCACTCGACCAGATCGCACCGGACCATCGCGAAATCAGATTAGAGGCCATCATTGTCATGTTGAACGCCGCACACCTTGGCTGATGTCGAGGGGAAATCCTGTCGCCGGCTGGTCACCGTAGTCTTACGGACAAATCCTCCGCGCGCGGTACGCTCCGCACCGCCCGAGACGAAGATGTTTCGCCGGACGCGCCCATCTGGAACATACCACAAACGAACGAAGGCGGCTCTTGATAGGCCGCCTTCGCTTAACGTTCTACTCACTTCGCAGTGAGCCATCGTTCACAAATCCGCGCTTACGCCGCGAGTTTGCGCAGCACGTAGTGCAGGATACCGCCGTTGCGATAGTAGTCGAGCTCGTCCAGCGTATCGATGCGGCACAGCAGCGAAACGCGCTGCAGCGAGCCGTCGGCCGAGACGATCTCGGCAGTCAGCTTCTGGCGCGGCTTCAAATCGCCGACGAGACCGCGCAGCGTGACCTTCTCGTCGCCCTTCAGACCGAGCGACTGCCAGGACGTGCCTTCCTCGAAGGTGAGCGGCAGCACGCCCATGCCGACCAGGTTGGAGCGATGGATGCGCTCGAAGCTCTGGCAGATCACGGCGCGAACGCCGAGCAGACGCGTGCCCTTTGCGGCCCAGTCGCGCGAGGAGCCGTTGCCATATTCGGCGCCGGCGAACACCACCAGCGGGACCTGCTCCTGCTGGTATCTCATCGCGGCATCGTAGATCGACATCTGCTCGCCGTCGGGCCAGTGCTTGGTGAGACCGCCTTCCGGAATGTTGCCGTCGGCGCCCTTGAGCATGAAGTTCTTGATGCGGATGTTGGCGAAGGTGCCGCGCATCATCACTTCATGGTTGCCGCGCCGCGTGCCGTACTGGTTGAAGTCGGCGGGGCGCACCTGACGCTCGCTGAGATACTTGCCGGCCGGAGAGGTCAGCTTGATCGAACCCGCCGGCGAGATGTGGTCGGTGGTGATCTTGTCGCCGAACATGGCGAGGACGCGCGCCTCGACGATATCCGTGACCGGCTCCGGCTCCTTCTTCATGCCATCGAAATAGGGCGGGTTCTGCACATAGGTCGAGCTCATGTTCCAGCGATAGGTCTCGCTCTCGACCGTCTTGATCTTGCGCCAGTTGGTGTCCCCCTTGAACACATCGGCATACTTCTTCTTGAAGATCGTCGCGGTCACGAACTTCTTCATGAAGGCGTTGATCTCTTTCGTCGTCGGCCAGATGTCCTTGAGATATACCGGCTTGCCGTCCTTGCCCTCGCCGAGCGGCTCGGTCGCGAGGTTCTTCGTCACGCTGCCCGCGAGCGCGTGCGCGACGACGAGCGGCGGTGAGGCGAGATAGTTCGCCTGCACATCCGGCGAGACGCGGCCTTCGAAGTTGCGGTTGCCGGAGAGCACGGCGGCAGCGACGATGCCATGGTCGTTGATGGACTTCGATATCTCCTCCGGAAGCGGGCCGGAATTGCCAATACAGGTGGTGCAGCCGAAGCCGACCAGGTTGAAGCCGACCTTGTCGAGATCCTTCTGCAGACCGGAGTTGGCGAGATATTCGGCGACCACCTGGCTGCCCGGTGCGAGCGAGGTCTTGACCCACGGCTTGGCCTTGAGGCCCTTCGCAGCCGCATTGCGCGCGAGCAGGCCGGCACCGATCAGCACGCTCGGATTCGAGGTGTTGGTGCAGGAGGTGATCGCAGCGATCACCACGTCGCCATGGCCGAGCTCGAAATTCTTGCCCTCGACCGGATAACGCTTCTCGGCGTCATCGGCCTTCTTGTATTCGCTGGTCAACGCAAGCTCGAAACCTTCGGCGACCGACGGCAACGCGATGCGCCCTTCGGGACGCTTCGGACCGGCCATCGATGGCACGACGTCGCCGAGATCGAGCGTCAGGGTCTCCGTGAACACCGGATCCGGCGACTTGGCGGTGCGGAACAGGCCCTGCGCCTTGGCATAGGCCTGCACCAGCGCAACGCGCGGTGCGGCGCGGCCGGAGGTCTTGAGGTAATCGATCGCTGCGGCGTCCACGGGGAAGAAGCCGCAGGTCGCGCCGTATTCGGGCGCCATGTTGGCGATCGTCGCCTTGTCCGCGACGGAGAGGTTGTCGAGGCCGGGGCCGAAGAACTCGACGAACTTGCCGACGACGCCGAGCTTGCGCAGCATCTGCGTCACGGTCAGCACGAGGTCGGTCGCGGTGACGCCTTCCTTCATCGCGCCCTTCAGCTTGAAGCCGACCACGTTCGGCAGCAGCATCGACAGCGGCTGGCCGAGCATGCAGGCTTCCGCCTCGATGCCGCCGACACCCCAGCCGAGCACGGCGAGGCCGTTGACCATGGTGGTGTGGGAATCGGTGCCGACGAGCGAGTCGGGATAGGCGACCTCGAAGGTGCCGGTCTTCTTGCCGACCGTCATCTTCTCCTTCTTGGTCCAGACGGTCTGGGCGAGATATTCGAGGTTGACCTGGTGGCAGATGCCGGTGCCGGGCGGCACGACGGAGAAGTTCGAGAACGCCTTCTGGCCCCACTTCAGGAACTCGTAGCGCTCCTGGTTCTGCTTGTATTCCTCGGTCACGTTCTTGGCGAAAGCCTTGTTGTCGCCGAAGAAGTTCACGATCACGGAGTGGTCGATGACGAGATCGACGGGCACCAGCGGGTTGATCTTCTCGGCATCGCCGCCGAGCTTCTGCATCGCGTTGCGCATCGCGGCGAGGTCGACCACCGCCGGCACGCCGGTGAAGTCCTGCATCAGCACCCGCGCCGGGCGG
The DNA here is from genome assembly GCF_055791185.1 of Bradyrhizobium ingae. Taxonomy (NCBI): domain Bacteria; kingdom Pseudomonadati; phylum Pseudomonadota; class Alphaproteobacteria; order Hyphomicrobiales; family Nitrobacteraceae; genus Bradyrhizobium; species Bradyrhizobium ingae. The sequence goes on along the minus strand of NZ_JBVUBB010000037.1, from coordinate 1,319 downwards.
AAGGCGATCTCATGCTCCAGCGATTTTTTGCGCAACCACTTCGAAACGGCGACGATGTCTTCCTTCTTGACCGAACGGCCGTCCTCGTTGCGCAGCAGGTTCTCGAGCAGGACCTTCATCGAATAAGGGAGCTTTGAAATCCCCTTCAGACCATTCTTCTCGGCGGTCGGCAGGCTGTAATAGACATAGGTCTTGGCGCCGACCTTGAGGGTCTTTTTGCATTTGAAGCTGTCGAGCGAGGTCATGTAGGAAATCCCAATTGTTAGTTATACCCGGCAGAGGGTACTTTAACACCGTCAGCAAATCCGGCTGGGTCGCTTGCAGGAGCGAGTGGAGTGCTGCATCAAGTTCCGGGCTTATAGAAGCTTTCTAACCGCACCGCCACAAGGACGATCGTGCCGCAGCAATCCCGGAGCCTCAAATTCTGCTGCGCTACCCCAAGTTTTCTTGCGGGCTAGCGGTGAAGGGGGCGACCAGAGGCGACATGCAGCTCTCAGGGCGTGGCATCAGATGCGTGCGGGGCGGCCGCGAGGTGTTTGCGGGCCTCGATTTTGCGGCCGCCTCCGGTGAGGCGCTGGCGGTGGTGGGGCGCAACGGCTCCGGCAAGACCTCGCTGCTGCGGCTGATCGCGGGGCTGCTGATTCCGGCCGGCGGCACGATCGAGCTGTCCGGCGGCGACACTGAGCTGAACCTGGCCGAGCAATGCCACTATCTCGGTCACCGCGACGCGCTGAAGCCGGCGCTGAGCGTGGCGGAAAACCTCGCATTCTGGGCTGATTTTCTGGGCGGCGAGCGCGTCGACGGGGCTGAAAATCTTGCGACCGTCGGCCTCGACCATGCCACCCATCTGCCGGCCGCCTTCCTTTCCGCCGGCCAGCGCCGCCGCCTCTCCCTTGCCCGCCTGCTGACGGTCCGCCGCCCGGTCTGGCTGCTGGACGAGCCGACCACCGCGCTCGACACCGCCGGTCAGGACATGTTTTGCGCCGTGATGCGGGAGCACCTGGAGCGCGGGGGCCTGATCATCGCCGCCACCCACATGGCGCTGGGGATCGATGCGCGGGAGTTGCGGATCGGGGGTGTGGCGTGAGGTTCGACCACCCTCAGCTTTCCTGCTGCGTGTCGGCGCGGCACAGGCGCTTCTCCTTACCAAGAGCCTCAGCGAGGCTGGACTCAGCTTTATCCGTTCCCTCCCCCCTTGCGGGGGAGGGGCAGGGAGGGGGGTGCCACACGGTACGGCCTCCCGGTTTAATCGCGAACGGTGCGGGCGTTCTGTTGCTAGCGGCTCGCGAACCTCTCTTACTTTCCCCGGGGCTACCCCC
>NZ_JBVUBB010000036.1:0-83431 GCF_055791185.1 Bradyrhizobium ingae | reverse complement strand
GACTTTACCGCCATCGGGGATGTCGGCCCAATTCTTGTGCCTCTTGGAATAGACCCCGATCGGGAAATTGACCGTCAGCCCCACCGCCTCGATCTTGTAGCCACGGTCGGCCTTCTGGTTGTCGAGATAGGGCTGATTCTGAAACGAGTTGGCCTGGATGTCGCCGGCATCCAGCGCAGCATTCGGCACGACATAGTCGGAAAACTCGACGAGCTGGATATCGAGTCCGTTCTTCGCTGCTATCGGCTTCACCGCCTCGAGAATCTGCGCATGCGGCCCCGGGGTCACCCCAATCTTGATGGTCTCCGCCGAAGCCACCGCCGACCAGGCGGCGAGCACGGTCGAAAGAATCAGAACGGAACGAAACGACATTCTTGGTCTCCAATGGAATTCACAGTCACTGGCCCCGTCATCTCTCGCTTGGCCGGCGATATCAATGAAATGGAAGTTCAAATTTGTCGCTACAAAAGGACAGCGCTTCCCCGGATGGAGCCCAAAAGGAAATGGAACATCGCGCCGCCCGATTGATCGGTGTGCCGATTAGCTCGCGCCGGAACCGCCCTGCACGATCTTCTCGTTCAGCTTCTGATCGACAGTCTCGACCGTGCGGTCGATCTCGGCATTGGGCACGCCGAGCTGATGCGAGATCAGCTTCACCAGGAGGTCAACCCGCTCGATGAAGGGCGCGCCGGCGGCGACCGCGCGGGCGGCAGACGACGGCTTGGGCAGGCTCTCCGCCGCCTTGGCGTATTTCTCGAACGGCACCTGATCCTTTGGATCGGCGCCGAGACGCCGTGCCAGCGCATCGACGTGATCATAGATCGATTGCGAGCGCTTCAGATCAGTGTGCACGGCGTCACGGATCGATTGCGGCTCGTGCGGCGTGATGCAGCGGTAGTTACCGGTGAGGAGCATCGACCATTTCGCGAGCGGCACGAACAGCGAGTCGAACACCTTGAGCTTCACCGGCACGTCGTGGCCGTCGAGCGTGACTGCGTCGATATCGCCTTCGAGCTCGCGCAGCACCTTGTTATGCTTCTCGTCCTCGAACACCGAAGCCTTGAAGTTGGTGGGCAAGCCGACATGCAGCACGTTTGCCGCCTCTTCCGGCGGACGGAAGGCTTGCGGATCTGGCGAGCAGAGCGTCACCAGCCCCGGCTTGAAGCGCTCCCACACCTGCGCATTGGTATAGGCCTCCTCGAGGTCCATGCCTGACAGTGCCGGGATGCGTTTCAGATAGGGCAACGGCGGCATGTTCATGATCGACAGGCAGGGCAGGCCCGCTTCCGCGATCTTGATCACGAGCACCCGCACGGTGTGATTGGTGTATTGCGGCTCCTGCATCGCAAGGCCGACGAGATCGTAGCGGGAGACGTCAACATTGGCCGGCGTCACGGCGTCGAGCTTGCCGGGCAGGTCGCGCGAGAAGATCGCGCGGTGCACCGCCTCGTCGCGCAGCTTGATACGCACCTCTGTTCCGTCGCGATTGATCAGCTCGGCCGTCCTTGTCCGGCACACCAGGGTCACGTTGTGACCCGCCATCAAAAGCTTGGTCCCCAGCAGGGAGCCGTAGGAGGCCCCAAGGATCAGGATGTTGCGCGCCATGCTCTCTCTTTCACTAACGCTCTCTGGCCCAAGCGATCCCAGACGTCCTGGGCGACGCGAGGCCGCCAAGCCACTCAGCATTCTACGGTTTTACGTCCCGCTACGCAGGTATTTGGTATGCCAGCAATGCGCCGCGATGTCTATCGTCAAATGACCGGCCCTTAATCGCAGACGAGGCGGGTCATCCATGGCCCGCCCAACACTGCGCATCCCGTCCCTACCCTGCCAACGTCCACCGCAATGCGGCCCGCGCTCCGTGACGACGCGCGGACCATCTTTTTCCTCGGGCTGCGGCGATCGGGCATATTCCATAAATCAGAATTCTTTCAGGCATCCGTCGCTGCCTGCACTCGCCGTCCCCTCCCGCAACAAGCTCAAATTTGAGCGTTTCCGTTGGACCGACATTAAGCGAGGTCCAATACGCGGACCCGGGCTTTACCGCTCGTTCAAGCATGTGATGGCGAAGTGGCGCAGTTGCCTTACGCTGTTTTGCTTTGAACATTTTCAAGCCGAAAGTTGCACCCATGGTCGAAACCTCATCGCTCCTGCTCGATCTGGAAGAGACTGTTGCAAAAGGAAATCCCGAGAGCTGTTTGCGGGCGATGTGGCACGCGACGGATCTCCTGATCGCAGGAACCTATTCCGAGGATCAGATCTGGACGTTCGGTGAAATCATCGGACGCCTCGCCCAGGAGATCGAAACGACCGCACGTGCACGGCTCGCCGGCAAACTGGCCGCCAGCAACAATGCGCCCTACAAGCTGACGAACCAGCTCGCCTCCGACGACTGCATCGACGTAGCCTGGCCTATCCTCAGACAATCGCAGCGCCTCGACACCGAGACCTTGATCGCTTGTGCCAGGAGCAAGAGCCAGCAGCATCTGCTGGCGATCTCCCAGCGGCAGTCCGTTCCGGAAACCGTGACCGATGTCCTCGTGGTCCGCGGCGGCAACGAGGTCGTCAGCTCGATCGCGGCAAATAGCGGTGCAAGCTTTTCGAATTCCGGCTTCCTGCACCTGGTGCGGCGTTCCGAAGGGGACTCGATTCTTGCTGAATCCGTCGGTCTGCGAAAGGACATTCCCAGGCATCTGTTCCATCAGCTCATCGCAAAGGCTTCCGTCGAAGTGCGCGAGAAGCTCGAGCGCGAGCGTCCCGATATCGGGCCGCAGATCCACAGGGTCGTCGTCGACATCACCGGCGCGGTGCACGCCAGGTTCGGCCCGGCCTCCAAGGATTACTTCACCGCCAAGCGAACGGTCGCAAAGCTGCACGAGCGCGGCGAACTGACCGAAGACAAGGTCTTCGAGTTCGCCCATTCGCTCAAGTTCAACGAAACGGCCGTCGCGCTATCCTTGTTGTGTCCATTGCCCGTCGACATCGTCGAACGCGCGTTGATCGAACGGGATCGCGAGCCGGCACTGATTCTTGCCAAATCGCTGAACTTCTGCTGGCCGACCACGATGGCGCTTTTGTTCCTCGGCGCGCCCAATTACCGCATCACGGCCGGCGAGCTCGATCGGTTGAAACTCGATTTTCATCGTCTCGACGCCAAGGCCTGCCGAGGCATCATCACCCTGTACCGATCCCGCAAGGACGAAGCCGGAAGCGGTCCCTTCCAGCGCCCCCGGAACGCGGTCTAAGAGCGTCGACCTCCGGCGCTGAAGGACACGTTTTCCGGTATTCGTCCGATGGGCTTTTCTGCCTGCCGGGCTTTGCAGCGCGATTGCCCAAGCGCGGCTGATGAACTGGCTGGTCGGGCGCGCGCCATTGCGTCGCCCGTCGCAATCGCGGAGACATCACGATGACGGTCACCATTTATCACAACCCGGCTTGTGGCACCTCGCGCAACACGCTTGCAATGATCCGGCAGAGCGGCGTCGAGCCTGTCATCGTCGAATATCTCAAGACACCGCCGTCGCGCGAACGACTCAAGGAGCTGGCAGCGGAGATGGGTATTTCGATCCGCGCACTCCTGCGTGAGAAGGGCACGCCCTACCGGGAGCTCGGCCTTGACGATCCGAAATGGACCGACGACCAACTGCTCGATTTCATGATGGCCCATCCCATCCTCATCAACCGTCCGGTCGTGGTGACGCCGAAGGGGACGCGGTTGTGCCGGCCTTCGGAGGCCGTGATCGATCTCCTGGAGAATCCCGTAGGACGTTTCGTGAAGGAAGACGGCGAGGTGGTCGAGCCGCGCTAGGCTCGTATCCTGAACGGCAGTCATCTCGCGCGCGATGCCACGTCGCGATGGGCCCAACGATCCGCATCCTTCGCATTTGTCGCAAGTTTTCCGAAGACTTTATCCGGCCGATTTACTCGAATTTTCGTCCCTATGCCCTAGTTCCCCTGCCGGGTTCCACTCGGCCCCGCGAAGCAACATTGCGGCAACGTGCGGGGCTGTTCACGAGCAGCCTCGTGCATCGATCACTGACTTGGCGGGTCGGCATGGCACGCCAGCTCCGCAAGTCGGTCAGGCAAGACGAACTTTGAATGACGATTTTGGAATGACAATGAATTTGGCACGCGAGTCGATCGAGCTTTTGGGGCAGCTCGCGCGGATTTTCCTGTTTGAAGAGGCCAAGCACGGCTTGCGCGACCGGGAATGGATGGCACTGCGCTTCCTTGCCCGTGCGAACAGATTTTCGCGGACGCCTTCGGCGCTGGCGAGCCATGTCGGCACGACCCGCGGCACGGCGTCCTACATCATCCAGGAACTTGAGCAGAAGGGATACCTGGAGAAGTCGCGATCGTCCAAGGACAAGCGCTCCGTGACTCTGAGCGTAACGCAGCAAGGAAAGAAGTTTCTGGGGCGCGACCCCGTCAATGCCCTGGTGGATGCGATTGCGCTGCTCGACGAGGAGCGCAAGACGAGCTTTCGCGACGCGCTACGTCACGTGCTGGACCAATCGGATACCGGCCAGCAGCGCCACCGCGCCGACATTTGCAGAGGCTGCATGTTCCTGAGGGAAACGCACGACAATCCCGAGGGCGCGACGGCCGCCGCGTTCACCTGCCGCCTGTTCCGCGCTGTCGTCACGGATGTCGAGACCGATCTCCTGTGCACGAGCTTCGAGCAACGCAGGCAATGACGCGGGATCAGGGCGCAGTTTTGCGTGCCGGCAGAACCGCGCCGGCGCTGGTCAGCACGAGCAAGCGCCCATTGTCGCTCTTGATCTCCTCGATGCGACCGAGGCCCGGCACCTGCTGTCCGAGAATGGCTTCGACGACGCCGTTCGGCCCCTGAAGGATTGCGATGCCTTCATAGGCCTGACGAACCGACCAGCCTTTCACCATCTTCTTCGGAAGTGCCGCGTGCTCCGGCGGCGACACCGAACCCGTGATCTCGGTGGCAGGGCCTGCCGACGCTACGACTGCCACGGATTGGACGGCAGACGCCGTCTGCGAGACGACGGGAGCCGGTGTCGGCGTCTGGGCCTGAGCAAGCTTCTCGAGCTTCGCGGTCGAAGCCGAATTGACGCGCTCGATGCGATCGAGATTCTCGGCAAATCGACCGAAGCGATCACTCGTCGTCTTGCTCGAGAGATCGACGGCGGTCCGCAAGCCGTCGAGATTCTCCGAGACACCGGAGATCTGACGGCGCAACTGCGCGACCGTCTCGCGCAGGTTCCTGATCTCGGCACTGGTTACAGCGTTGGTTTGACTCGGCTGCGTCGTCAGATAGGCGATGATGCCTGTGCAGGTGCTGACCACCAGACCAACTGCGACCGCCAGGGTCGCAAGCGGTGCCACCCAGGAGGGACGCGGCGCCGGCGGCTTGGAGACGATGACGGCCGGCCGCACCGCGACCGACGCGGGCTTCGGTATCGCCATCTTGTCCAGCCGGGCTTTGGCGCGGATCCGTTTGAGCCCTTCGAGCGCTTCCTTTGCGACCGCTTCATCCGCCGCAACGGCCGAGGCACTCTTGATGCCTGCCTGAGGCGCGGCAGCGCGTGGCGAGGAGCCCTTGCCTCTCGGATCCTGCGCATCACGGCGCTTCGTCGCTGCCCCCAACATGTCTGCCGGTCCATTCGGACGAGCTTGTCCATCGGACGACATTTCAAAATGCTCCGTCTCGGTTCTTCTCACTGTTCGCGAAATTAGAGCACCAAGCTTGTCCGAAACCGGCGCGCTTATAACCATTCGTCATGCCGGATACGACACAAGCGAGCGTAGTGCGTCGGTACGGACGCCCTACAGTGCGGCATCAAAGCCACAGAAGAATCGCGAATTGCATTTGTGGCGATCGTCTGGCGCGACCTGAGTCAAATTGGCGCACCCGCCTCGCGCGCTCATGTGTCGGTGCAGGAGTCAAAATCCGCCGCCAAGGCGCACGTACGCAACTGCACAAAATTGCCGTGATTTCACGGGGCTCGACGACCGATCGAATCTGCGCGAGACAGATCTAGTAAGCATTCTTAATCAATTGTTACGTTCTGAAATATCAAGAAGCAATCAGAAAAAACAAACAGCATCAAACCGGCTTACCAAGAGGTTTGTTCCACGCGCTTGATCGGAATTCGGCAATTGTTACGGTCCTCTCAAGTGATTCTCGCCAGTTGGCGAGGAGAATGACACAGTTCAGCGGCATTCGGACACAATCCGTAACTCGACGCAGCCGAGCCATGTCGTTTTCTCGGTCTGCTCCGCGAGGCCATCGTAAGGCGCTCGCCGAGCCTCACTTCGTAAGCGTTCAGTATCGAGTGGCGTAACAGGCCTGCAGACCGCAGGCGCTGAATGCGTAGGGCTGCCCGCGAACATCATCACCGAACCACAACAAGCGTTCGCGGGGGAATGTCGTCAGACGGCATGGCCGTTGGTTCGGCCGGGGCATCACAAAAACCTTCCCGGCAGGATCTCGGCGAGTGCGAAACAGGGGCGAAAGACTGATGTATATAATCGTTGAGGATCGCGAAAGCGTGGCGAACAGCTACATAGCAGGGCTCGTTCGTGAAGGCGTTTCGTCGATCGGCTTCTCTTCCGGTGAATTCTGGGACTGGCTGCAATCCGCGAGCGAAGCGGATCTCGAAGCCGTCGACGCCTTCCTCTTGGGGGATGTCGATGCGCGCGGAAGCGTTCCGCGCGCAGTACGCAGGCGATCATCGGCTCCGATCATCGCCTTGAGCGGACTGAAGATGCTCAAGAACACACTGGAGCTGTTCGAGGCCGGCGTCGACGACGTCGTGCATGTCCCCATACACCTGCGCGAGATCCTCGCCAGGACCGCGGCGATCGCGCGGCGCCGGATGGGCGACAGCCCGCGGCCCTGCGAGACAAGGATTCAGGTCTTCTTCAACGGCCGCGACCCCGAGATAGGCGGTCATGCCCTGACGCTCCCGCGCCGCGAGTTGCGCATCCTCGAATACATGGTCGGCAACCACGGCAAATGGATCACGAAGACGCAGATCTTCAATGCAGTCTACGGCATCTTCGAGTCGGCCTATGACGAGAGCGTGATCGAAAGCCATGTCAGCAAGCTGCGCAAGAAGTTGCGCGATCGTCTCGGCTTCGATGCCATCGTGGCGCGGCGCTACGTCGGCTACCGGCTCGACATCCCCGTAAGCGAGACCATCGACGAGCCGATCGGAGAGCTCCAGGACGTCGGCATCCTCCTCAACCGACCGCACGCCAGCCCGGCGGCATACTCAGCGAGCGGCTAGCGAGGAGCCCGGATCAGGCACGGTCCCCGCGCTCAGGTGCGCAGGGACCGTGCGCCTGTCCCACAATCTCCGTCATTGCGAGCGCAGCGAAGCAATCCAGAATCGTTCGCGGAGACAGACTGGATTGCTTCGCTGCGCTCGCAACGACGCGGACGAGAGATTTGCACTCCGATTAAGGCTTGGGCTGGAATTCGTCGCGTGAGACGTAGTTGAAATCCTCGACCAGGACGTCCTGAATGACGTCGGCCTGCATACGCTCGTTGACGCGCTGCTTGATGGCGGCCGTCAGGATGGACAGATCGTAACGAGCGAGCTTCCTGAAATCCAGGCGATCGTCCGCGTAGATCCTGCGGAAGGCTTCATCGACCACGAACGGATCCGGCGGAACAGTGAGCTGGTGCATGGTCCGCGCCTCGACCGTGTAGACGAACCGCGCGACGATGTAACCCTGCACATTGCCGTTCTCGACCATGGGCACGCTGAGCGCCCGCGTCTTCTGGTATTGGAGGCCGTCGAGGTATTCGTCCTTGTGCACCAGGCCACCGTTCTCCTTCCAATAGGCGACGGCGTAGCTTCCTCCCGCGGTGAGAATGCATACCCAGAGTCCGGTCAGGAACAGCTTGATCATTTGCCCTCCTGCGAGGTCCTGCCGCTATAGGTGCCGTCCGACTCGGCTTCCCTGATCGCCCGCACGATGATCTCGGCCACCTCGCGCACCGCGTCGTAGTGCATCTCGAGGACTGCGCGGTTCTTCTCGAGCTTTCGCCGCAGGCTTTGGATCTCGTCGGTCACCTCGACCTCCGCGCCGAGGTGGAGCTGCGCGCGCATCAAGCGGACGAATTCCAGCATGCTGCGGCTCTTGCGGGTGCTGAAATCATCGAAGTCGATCTTCTTTCCCGTCTGGAGCGCGAGCGTCTCCTCCTCGATGACACTTTCGAGCCGCCGTATAGCCGCGAGCAGGCCACGCACCTCGTCGAACCTGGGCGGGTCGGCCGCCACGGGGGTGGGTTCGGCGCGTGCATCCGCTAGAGGCACGGGTAATGCCGCGTCGCCCAGGCTCCCCGTCTCCGTCTCCCACTGCTCCGCTGTCATGCTCGTCACGCCTTCCTCTGCCTGCATATGAATTCAGCTCCCCGCTCACCAGCCCACATCATCCGGCCTTTTCCGACTTGGCATCCACAGATGCGGGATGCGCAGATGCAAGTTGCTTCGCAATTCCGATTCCCTTGCCTTGCGCGAGCTGGTTGCCAAGCTGCTCAGCCAGCATCGACCGCCAGATGCCGCCCGCGGTGCCCTTGCCGAACAGGTCCTGCGCGTTCTGCGGCAACATCGTCTCGACGAAGACCTGGAGAACGAAAGCCTCGAACTTGCGGTAGACGTCGCCCGAGGACGGGGCCTTGATGACCCGTACCGGTGCGGCCGCATTCGAGGAATCGAGCGCGGACACCGGCGTGTTTGTCACCACCTGATCGGTGGCGACGCTCGCCGCCCTGGTGGCCTCGGTTTGCATCGTGGCGGCAAAGTCGGCATCCGACGACTTCAGCGCATCGAGCTTCGCGATGGCCGCACGCTGCGTCGCCGGGTCGGCAGCCTCCAGAACGTCGAGGACAACGTCGGGCGTCGGTGTCACGATCATGTATCGACTCCGGCTAGCTGCTTATGGACGTCCAGTCGCGCACACCGGAGTGCGCGCCGGCGATCTCCTCGAGGACCCGCATCTCGGCCTCGCGCTGCTTGCTCGCGATCACGGCCCTGGCGACCTGTTCGAGATGCTTCACGCGCCGGCTCTGCGCATGGACCTGGCCCAGCTGCTTCTCGGTTTCGGCCTGGACCGCGCGGGCCCCGACGCTGGTGGCCGCAAGCCGCCGGGAGATTGAATAGCTCGATGAGCCGGCCGGCAGCTCCGAGCCGTTGAGCGTGCCGACGAGATAGACTTCCTCGTCCTGCAAGTGCTGCCCCCGCTGCCTCAGCTCCGCGAGCTGCCATTCCGAGAGCCGGAGCTGCAGCTTCATCAGCGAGACCATGCGCGTGAGCCTTTCCGCACGTGACGTCATCATTCATTCCGCGAGAAACGACGTCACGCCGATCATGAACTGCGTCAGGAGCTCATCGCTGGTCAGATAGAGCAGCAAGAGCCCGCCGAGCATGACGAACGGCACCGAGATGAAATAGACCGGGATGGACGGCGTCAGCTTGTTGACCAGGCCGACGGCGAAATTGACGATGACGGAATAGACGATGAACGGGCTGGTGATCCGCAAAGTCAGCACAAACGCTTCGGAGAGACGATTCACGAGCTGAGACAGCGCGACGTCGCCGCCAAGCCTGTCGCCGGGATGCCAGACGTCGTAGGAATTCATCAACCCTCTCAGCACTTGCCAGTGCTGGTCGGTCATGAAGAACAACGTGGTCACGGCCGCCATGATCAAAGGGACCAGCGCCGGCGCCGGATCGGTATCACCGACCGGCGTTCCCGGAATGTTGGAAAGCCCGATCGCACCCGCCATCGCCGTCGCCATCGTTTGAAGCGCAAGAAAGAACACGCGCCCGGCGATGCCGATGATGCTGCCGGTGAACAGCTCCGAGCCTATGAGCGAAGCCAGCGTGAGCGGCTGCGCGTCTGCCATGAGCGGCTTCAGCGTCGCGACCAGGATAGGCGCCAGCGCGAAGGTGGTGACGATCGCGACGAACAGGCGGATCTGAACCGGAATGGTGACGCTGGAAAAGCCGGGCACCAGCATCAGGCAGGCGCCGACGCGACAGAACACGATGAAAGTAGCCAGAACGCTATCCGCAAGACCGTTGATCACGACACCGCTCCAAGCGCCCTGATCTCGGCACTGCGCGCCACCTCGACATGCGACAGGATCGGCAGGGTCGGGAACACCCGCTCCAGGATCATGCGGACATAGGGACGGGCTTCCGGGGTCACCGCAAGCACGACGTTCGTGCCCTTCTCGGTGATCTTTCTGACGGCCGCGCTCGCTTCGGTCGCGAATTGCTCGATCAAGCGAGGATCCGCATCGAACTCGACCACATCGCCCTTGGCGTCGCGCTTCAGGCTCTGGTGAAATGCGAGGTCCCAGCGATTGCCGAGACGCAGCACGTTGAGCACGCCGTTGTCGGAGAGATCGCCGCAGATCTGCTGGGCAAGCCGCATCCGCACATGCTCGGCGACCTGTTCCGAACGACGCACATGCGGCGCGATCTCGGCGATCGCCTCGAGGATGAGATGGAGGTTCCTGATCGAGACGCGCTCGCCGAGCAGTATCTTCAGGATCGCCAGCAGCCCCGAATAGGAGATCTGCGACGGGCAGAGATCCTCGACCAGGCGCTTGTATTCGGGATCGAGCCGGTCGAGCAGGCTGCGCATGTCCTTGTAGGACAGGAGCTGGGAGAGATTCGCCCTGATGACCTCGCTCAGATGCGTGAGCAGCACCGACAGATTGTCGACGGGCTTGCAGCCCTGCCGCTTGACCTCCTCGGTGAAGGCCTCGGTCACCCACAGCGCCTTCATGCCAAAAGCCGGCTCGATCACCTCGTCGCCGGGCACGTCGGGCTTGCCGTCCTTGTCCACCAGCACCATGACCTCGCCGAGCCGCAGCTCGCCATGCGCGATCCGCGTGTCGTGAATCCGGATCTGATAACCCTTGGGATCGATCGACAGGTTGTCGGTGAGCTTGATCTCCGGGATCACGAAGCCGTACTGCTTGGCGAACTTCTTGCGGATCTTGGCGACGCGGTGAGCGAGCTCGCTGCGCGAGCCGAGCAGGTGAACCGAAAGCTGGCTTCCCAGCGAGAGCTCGATCTCCGCCGTTTTCAGCGATTCCTTGACGGAATCCCTGGCCTCGGCCTGCGCCCGTTCGTCGGCCTTGCGCGCCTCCTCCTTGCGCTGGGCCGCCGCCTGGCGCTTGGGCAGCGAATAGCCGACAAAGGCCATAACCCCGCCAAGCAGTATGAACGGCGCCAGCGGCAAACCCGGCATGACTGCGAGAACGAACATCATCAGAGCAGCGGCGGACACGGCGCGCGGATAGCCGCCGAGCTGGCGGAGCACGGCCTGCTCCGCCGACCCCCTGGTACCACCCTTCGAAACCAGCAGGCCCGCCGACAGCGAGACGATCAGCGCCGGCATCTGCGACACCAGACCGTCGCCGACGGACAGCTTGGTGTAGACGTCAGCGGCGCGCGCGAGCGTCAGGCCGTGATGGGTGACGCCGATGACGATGCCGCCGAAAATGTTGATCGCGGTGATGATCAGGCCCGCAATGGCGTCGCCTCGCACAAACTTCGAGGCGCCGTCCATCGCACCGAAGAACGCACTCTCTTCCTCGAGCTCGCGACGCCGTCGCTGCGCTTCCTTGTCGTCGATCAGGCCCGCGGATAGGTCGGCGTCGATCGCCATCTGCTTGCCGGGAATGGCATCCAGCGTGAAACGGGCGCCCACCTCGGCGATGCGGGTCGCGCCCTTGGTGATCACGACGAAGTTGACCGTGACCAGAATCGCGAAGATGATCAAGCCGATGACGAAATCGCCGCCCATGACGAACTTCGAGAACCCAGCGACGACGTAGCCGGCGGCCTGTTCGCCCTCCCCGCCGCGCGACAGGATCAGACGGGTGGTCGCAATGTTCAGCGCCAGTCGCAGGATCGTCGCAATCAGAAGCACGGTCGGGAAGGCCGAGAAGTCGAGCGGACGCTGGATCCACAGCGCAACCATCAGGATGAGCGCCGAGAGCGCGATCGAGACCGCGAGGCCGAGGTCGATCAGCATCGGCGGTATCGGCAGGAACAGGATCGTGAGCATGACCACGATGCCGCCCGCGAAGAAGGCGTCCGCGCCAAGTCGTCGCGGGTTCGGCAGGCTCGCAATCAAAGTATCGGCCATGGGTCACCGGCAGGAGATTTCTGCCGTGCAATCTGCCGCGCAAAGCTTACGCGAGGATGGCGGCGGCGAGCCGCGGCTCAGAATCCGTGCTCGATCCGCGAGTACACCATCTCGGTGAAGGTGGAGAGGTGCGCGCCGATGAATGAGCCGGAGACGGCGACGACGAGCAGGATGACGATGATCTTCGGAACGAAGGTCAGCGTCACCTCCTGGATCTGGGTCAGGGCCTGGATGAGCGCGATGATCGTGCCAATCAGCATCGCCGCCCCGACCGCGGGCCCCGAGGCGATGATGATCGTCCAGATCGCCTGCTGGACGATGTCGAGCGCGTCCCTCTCGTTCATGTGCTAGCTGATGGTGAGCCCGGCGCCGACCGGGATCCGCGTGCCGTTCTCGAGCGTGGCGACGGCGCCATCGGTGTTGATCGAGACCGAGGCGATCTTGCCGCTCACGGTCGTTCCACTGCTGTCAGTATAGCTCGCGGTATGCCCGATCAGGCCGTCGGCCTGGGACAGCGCAGAGGAAGAGAGCAGCGCGTCGAGTTTCGAATTGGTCTGCATGGCCTGCTCGACCGTCGAGAGCTGCGCGAACTGGCTCATATATTGCGAGGTATCCATCGGATTGGTCGGATCCTGATTCTTCATCTCGGCGATCAGGAGCTGAAGAAAGGTGTTGTAGTCGACCGTGTTGGTCGCCGTCGTCGTGGTGGTGGACGCGGTCGAGGTCGACTGCGTGCTGGTCGCGTCGGTCGCGCTGGTGACGTTCATGTATCTCTCCGCTGTCAGGCCGCCTCGAAGGGGACATTGGTCGCAGGACCGGCCAGGATCGCCTGCTCCACCGGGAACAGCGCCCGTATTTGCTTCAAGGCTTCGTAGTAGCGGCTCGCTCCGACCATCTGGTCGATCGCGGCCAGGCCCTCCAGCATCCGCTGGTTCTCGCAGACCGCATGCAGGGCGGCGTGATGCTGCCCGTAGAGTGCCGCTGCACCGGCGATGTCGGTCGGGTTCATCAGCATGTGCTGGACGATGAAATAGAGCTGGCGCAACGCCGTTGTCGCGTCGGCCGCCTGCATGACCTGGCCTTCAAGAAGGAACATCACGTCATTGACGAGCTCCAGCGAGACCTTGCGATCCACACGCAGCACCGCGCCGTTGACGTAGATCCGCTCGCCCGCCCGCAAAGATATCTTCATCAGAGCGCGTCTCGGATCACGCGGTTGATCTCGACGAGCTGCACGACGTCGTTTGAATTCTCCGCGCGCAGGCGATCGGCCTCCTTGACGACCCACAGGCCGATCGAGATGATGTCGGCACGGAGCTGCTCGGGCAAGCCGTTCTCCGGGTGCGAGAGATCTTCGATGAAGATCGCCCACAGCCGGCGAACATAGAGCAAGGTTTCAACCAGGTCCTCGGCACTGAAGATGCCCTTGCCGAGGTGCTCCAGCCGGTCGATGCCGAGAGTCAGGGCCATCCGCTCGCGGCCCCGCGCCTCCAGGCTACTCTCTTCCACCACCGCTTCATAAGCTTCAAAAGTCATCAGGACCACTCTGCGCAGGAAAGCGAACGATAGGGCAACGACCAACACTCCGGCTCAGAGATAGTTGATGAGGCTGATCTTCTGCATGCGCGAGGTGAGCGCGAGTGCCGTCTCGATCTGGTTCTGCAACGTATTGACGCGAACCGAGGCTTCGGTCGGATCGACCTTCTCCATGCCGACGATCTGATTGTTGAGAATGTCCTGCTGTGTCTTGAGCTTGTCGGTTGCGGAGGTGATCCGCTGTTGGACCGTGCCGACGCTGCCGCCGAGCACGGCGAGATCAGTCACGGCGTTGCCGACGAGGCCGATGGCCTTGTCCACGACGACCTGGAACGTCTCTTGGCTCAGGTTCGCGTTCCCGAGATCCGCCATCATGGTGTAGGCCTCGGCGAGCTTGCGGAAGCCAGCCTGGTTGGCGCTCACGGACGTATCGGCGACCTCGGTCGTGGAGATACGGCTTTGCATGACCTGGTCTGTGGCCGATGACCAGTTGGTGTTCCAGGCCGGGCTGGCGAACTCGGCATCGAAGGTGGTGTCGAGAAAGGTCTGCATTTGGGCCGGGGTAATGCTGCTTACGCTGGCCGAAGATTGCGAGAAGCCGAAGGTCGACAGGAAATCGGCGTCAACCTGGTTCTTGCTGGCCGAGCCCGCGGTGTAAGCCGTGATCGGAGTGTTCTGCGTGTTGATACCCGAGAAAAGATACGAGCCGTTATAGGAGACGTTCAGCGCGCCGATCAGATCCTGGAGGTTTGAGGACGCAGGCGGCAGGACGATCCGCCCGCCACCATCCGTACTGCGGGCAGCGATCAAGTCCTTGAGGAAGTCCGTTGCGGTCGAGCTGAGCTGAGTGATGCGGTTCTGCGTCGTGTCCAAGCGCCCCGAGACGAGCCCGTTGGTATCGACGAGCTGATCGGCGAAGCTGAAGTCGGCCCGCAGCGTGACGTCGTTTCCCGTCGTGGCACCAAGCTCGAGACCAATATCGGCGAAGCGGCCGGTGGTGGCTTCCTTTGAGGCCTTGGTCAGCGCCGCCTGATTGTTCGTGATCGAGGACCTCAACGAGGAAGACAGCATCAAGGTCGAGATGTAGTTCGCGCTCATCATGACTTAATTCCCCACGGCAGACAGCAGGCTCTGCAACATTTCGTCAACGGTCGAGATGATCTTGGACGACGCCGAATAGGTGCGCTCAACCTGAAGCATCAAGGACATCTCGTCGTCCATGTTGACGCCGCTGACGTTCGAAAGCGCCGCGGTGCTGCGGTCGAGCAGCGTATTCTGGTAGGTAACGTTGTCGTCCGCGACCTTACGCTGGTTTTCGATCCAGCTCGTCGACGACGCCGCGAAGTCGATCAAGCTGCCGCTCGGTTTGCCTTGCGTGGTTGCATCGAATGGCTGCGACGCATCCATGTTGCTAATGAGCTGCTGCAGCCTGGTCGAATAGCCGCCGTTGCCGGCCGTGTTGTATTGGTATGCGGCGTTGCCGCTGATCGCGCCGTCGCGCAGCAGATTTGGGTTGCCGCCCTGCGCCGGATCGACCGACGCCGCGACGCTGATCAGGCCAGCAAGGCCGACCGAGACGGTGGCGCTCGCCGGCATCACCGGCGCGCCGGAGTAAGTGAAGAGACCGGGAACATCGGGGAGCGCTGCGCCCGATTGGTCGCTTTCCCTGAAAGCATTGATCAGGCCGCGCGCAATCTCGTCGAGCTGACCCTGATAGGTGACCGTGTCGTTGTCGCGCAGTTGAGCGAGTCCCGCGAGCTTGCCGGACTTGATCGGCATCACCGAGTTGGCACCGGTCACGGGCACGCCGTCGATATAGACCGCGTTGCCTGTCGTTCCCGCAGTGTAGGCATTGGTCGGCGAAAAGCTCACCGTCCGCGCCGTCTTGTCGAACAGGACGACACCACTGTCGGTATAGAGCGCCGCCTCGCCGTTCGGGCGGATCGACATCGAAACACCGACTTCCTGCGACAGCTTCGAGACGATGCTGTCGCGCTGGTCGAGATAGTCGGTCACGTCGTCACCGGCGATCGTTCCCTTTACGATCGCCGTGTTGACGGTCTGGAACTGCGAGAGCAACTGGTTGATGTTCTGAACCGACGTTTCCATGTCGGCGTCCGCGCCCTCGCGGACCGACTGCACGGTCTGGGTCGCCTGGTTGAGCGCGGTCGCCATGTCCTTGGCCGACGTGACGGCTGCCTGCGCCAGCGTGGTGTTGTCAGGCGCGTTGGCATATTGCTGGAGCGCCTGCTTCAGCGCGTTGAGCTGCGCCGTTGGCGACTGATCGAGCTCCGGATCGTCCACCGTGGCAGATGCGATCTTCTGGAGACCGCCATAGATCGCGCTCTGCGTGGCAGCCGCGGAAGTCGCAGTCAGGACGTTGCTGTACAGACCGGAGGAGGCGGCACGCTGGATCGCCTCCACATAGACGCCGGCCCCGGGAAGATTGTCCAGCACGGTGATCTTGCGCGAATAGCCGGTCGAGCTGGCGCCGGCGATGTTGCGCGAAATCGTCGACGACTGGATGCCCGACGCCATCAGCGAATTGCGGGCGGAGTCGAGGGCTGAGGTAAGGGACATGGCGTGCTCTTGCCCGGGATCGGCGCTGAAGACTTCAGCGCTTCAGGTTGACGACGACATCGAGCAGATCGGCGCCGGTCTGGAACGATTTCGAGTTCGCAGTGAAGCCGCGCTGCGCCTCGATCATCGCGGTCAGCTCGTCGGCAAGATCGACGTTGGAATCCTCGAGCGCGCCGGACTGGATCGTGCCGAGACCGCCCGTACCGGCATTGCCGATCTGAAGGTTTCCGGAGTCGAGGCTCACCGAGTAGACGTTGCCGACTTCAGGCGTGAGGTTGTCGGGGCTCGGGACATTGGCGAGCGCCACCGTATAGATCGGTATCTGCGTTCCATTCTGGAGGATCGCGTTCACCACGCCCTTGTCATCGATATCCACCTTCTCGACGGAAGACGGAGCATTGCCGTTGACAGTGGCCTTGAAGCTGAAGCTCGAAGCTACCTGCGTCATGGCCGACAGGTCCATCGTCATCGCGGCACCGTTGGGAACGTTCACCGACAAGGTCGATGGACCGGTCAACGCACCCTTTCCCACCGCGGTGGTGTCGAAATTGAACGTGCCGGAAGCACCCGCAATCGGCGTTCCCGTCGAGGAATCGTAGACCTGGACCTCCCAGGTGTCCTGGGTCGCGGTCGTCGCGGTCCTCGACATATAGACATCGAGCGTCACGGCTCTGCCGATGTTGTCATAGGCAACGATCGAGCTCTTCGATGAGTACGACGCCGGAGAGGGCGGACCAGCGATGACGGCTGCGCTCGGGTCCAGATTGCCGGTGACGGTCGCCGTGGTCGAAGGCGTGGCCTGAAGCTTTGCCTGATTGATGTTGACGATCTGCATCCCCGCCGTGCTGTTCGAGGAGATGTTGGATACGGCGCCGGGGTAGCCCATCAGATAGAAGCCGGCGGCGTTGACCAGGTTGCCCTGGCTGTCAGGCACGAACGAGCCGGCCCGGGTCAGGAACTGCTTCGTGCCCGCCGAGTCCGACACGACGAAGAAGCCGTTGCCCTGGACGGCAAGATCGGTCGTCGACGTGGTGAACTGCATGTGTCCGGCATCGCTGATCGCGTAGCGGACGTCCGTCTCGACGGCGCCCGAGTCGTAATTGCCCGAGCCGCTCTTCAGGATCAGCGAGGAGAACTCGGTCGACGCCCTCTTGTAGCCGGTGGTGTTGACGTTCGCGATATTGTCCGAGACCGTCGACAGCTTGTTGGACTGCGCGCTCATGCCGGATACACCGGTGCGCATTACGCCATACAGGCTCATGGATGGGGCTCCTTTGATATATTGGGCCTACAATGACCATGCTTGCTTGCGCGGGGCTGGCCGTGAAGCTCGCACATCGTCGTCACACCGCTTCCTTCTGACAGAAAGCACGCGCCTTCTCGGTCCAGGCACCGAACCCGCTCGATACGAGATGATCCACGATGTGGCAGATGTATCGCTTCTGCGCAGGCTGGTTGTTGGGTCCTGCGTTGTAGCGGGCGACCGCCATGGTCCAGCTTCCCTCCCGCTGCTTCAGCTCCTTCAGGAAGCGAGCCGCGTAATCGACATTGCTGGCGGGATCGAACATTGCGCGCACGGAGGCAAACTTGTCGCCGTGATAAAAGTGATTGATCTGCATGCAGCCGAGATCGATCAGCTTGACGCCCCGATGCCGCATCGCCTCGAAATTCGCTATCGCATCGTCGAGGTCCTTGGCAAACACCGTCTGGCCTTCGGCGCCGAGCGCGTAAGGATAGAGCGCGCCGCGACGGCCGGTTTCGGTGAGGCCGACCGCATAGAGGATGCCGAGCGGAATGCCGTGCACTTGCGCCGCACGCGCGATTTCGCGCTCGCATGAACGCGTGCTGCCTGTGCCCGCCGCAGCGGCAGTCGCGCTAGAGATAAACAGGGCCGCGACGAGTGCGCTGGGCCACGTCCTGCTCATGACGCGTCTCCTGGTTGGGCTGGCGCTCGTCCCTCGCCTGCCTTGCTCCTCCGTCGGATTGACCGGACGAAGCGCTCGATCCGTCGAACGCTCCTTGCGCGTTATGCGATTGCGGTTGACCGGAGAGAGAGGGCTGCGACTGGCCTGAGCCAGCCTGAAATCCATCCAGCGCGCCGTGCTGAACCGGCGCAACCTCAGCAACGTAGCCTGCCGATTGCATCAGCTCGCGGATCGAGTCGCGCTGTTGGTCGAGCATCTGGCTGGTGTCCTTGCGGTCGGCCGCAAGATGGACGGAGACGGCCTCGCCGACCAGGCGAAGCCGCACGGTGACATTGCCGAGCGCGGGCGGCTCGAGATTGATGGTCAGGATCTTCAGTGGCTGATCAGGTGAATTGCCCAGCGCTGTGCCGAGATCGGGTGTAGCGGACGACGCCGGCGCCGAGGAGGTTTCCAATTCCGTCACGACGGCGTTCACCACCTGCTGCGGCGCGGTGAACTGCGCAACGGGTGGAAGATGGGTCTCTTGCTGCACGACGGTGACCTTGGCCGCTTCGGGCAACGCATCGCGAGCGGACGCTTTTGCGGCGCGCTCGACATTCGCCGTGACCGATTCGAAACCAGACCCGCCAGGCATGGGCTTTTGCGCCAGCATATCGCCTTGCGGCGCTGTCGCAAGTTGCGGCGCGGCAACTTGCCTCCGCGACCCGGCTTCGGTGGCGTCGGCCGTTTGCGCTTTGGCAACGCTTGCAGCCGCGAGCTCGCGTTCACCAAGAGAGTGCTCGGATCGCGCGGGTGCATCCTTCTTGTCGCCCGGGAGCGACTGCGCCTGCGGTTTGACGACTGCCACAGCGGCAAGCTCTGTCCCGACAATCGTGGGAAAGCTCAGCCGAACCTGAACCTCCGACTTCGGTGTGAGATCGAGCGGATCGTGCTTGCCGGGGCCTTGCGGCTGTTCGGCCGAACCGGCCCTGTCGTCGACCGTTTCTTCCTTTTCCTCGCGCTCGGACAGTTGCGCCAGGCGCGTGCGCAGTGTGCTCGACTTCACGGCCGTTTCGCTTCCGGAATCATTCAAGGCCCGTTTCGCGAGGTTCGACACCGTGTGAAGCAGATCGTGAAAGCCGGAATCCGCGCTGCCCTGCTGGGTCTGGCTCCTTGTGGAGCGGGCCGTTCCGCGCGCATTGATGCTTTCCGCGACAACCGAGAAGAGCTGTCCCGAAGTGCCGTTCAGCTTGGTCATGGGCGGCGGTCCTTGGTCAGAAGCTCCAGCTCCTCGAGCTGCTTTTGCGCGCGCGCAAGAGCCGCGGCCGATGACGCCAGGTCCAGACGCGCCGGCGTGGGCGGCGGCTTGTCGGCGGCGATGGCGGACGGCGCACCGGAGATCGGCTTGCGGACGTCGAGCGCGAGCTGGATGTTTGCGTTGAGAAGGGACGCCTCGCGCTCCGGCAGCTTCGATCTGTCGATCGCCTTCAGTTCAGTGAGGCCACCCTCATAGTCATCGGTGAGCACCCGGGCGCTCCCCCGGAACAGACGCGCCCGCTCGCGATCCCCGCTCCCGTCGGCGCTCAGCGACAGCGCCTGCTCGCCTGCAAGCCGCACCACGGCAAGCCGTCCGTGGACGAGCGCGTTTTTCGCGATCGCCAGATAGAGCTTGAGACGGTTCGCGCGGTCGATCTGGTCGAGCAGCGCCGCAATCCGCAAAAAACGACGCTCGTCGAGCGCAAGACTCGAACGCGTCAGAGCCGAGGAGAAACGCTGCCAGAAATCTCCGGCATAGACCGAGTTGCGATAGTGCCGGATATAAGCCTGCGTCAAAAACTCGAACTTGTCGAAATCCTCCGCCTGCCCAACCAGCAGAACCTCACGCCGCAGCGCCGCCTCTTCCACGAGTGTGCCCGGCAGCAGCAGGCGCGCATCGTCCAGCCGCTCGATCGCGACTGCGGCATCGGCGTTTGCGAGCAGTGCGCCCTGCACCAGCGCGATCTGTCCGCTCATGCTCGAAGGGATCGTGCGCGGCTTGACGTCCTTCAAAAGCTCGCGCGCTTCATCCTGGCGGCCCTCGACATAGGCGAGTGCGCCGTTGAGCAGCCTTTCGTCGACATTGATCCGCTCGCGCGGGAGCTTTCGCACGATCTGCGGCGCGCCGCCGCTGAGCAGGTAGACGACGATGGCCTGACCGTTCTGGGGATTGTTCCAAACGTTCGGATCGGCGACGAGGAATTTGTCACCGATCTGCCTGATCAGTACGAGATGACCGCTTTGCGCCGAGGCGTCGCCGCTGGCGATGCCGTCCTGCACCGCCTGCAACGAACGAACCAGCGCATACGGCTCCTCCGGCTCCGGCGTTGCGGCGAGGACGTTCGTCGCAGCGAACGGCAGCAACAGCAGCGTGAACACTCTCGGGCTGATCACGGGCGCTTCTCCCGGATCAAGATTTCGATCCGACGATTTTGCGCCGCCGCCGGATCGTTCGTGAGCTTTGGCCGACGATCGGCGTAACCCTCGACGTGCTCGATCCGCTGCGCATCGACCCCCGCGCGAACCAGCATGTAATAGGCCATCTGGGCGCGCGCCGTCGAAAGCCGCCAGTTGTCGTAGGTCTCCGACCGGTAGGGCCTGTTGTCGGTATGGCCGCGAACGATGATCGTGCCCGGTCGCTTGGTCAGCAGCGGCCCGATCCTGTCGATGACGCGGACCAGTTCGGGGCGCGGCTCGGCGGAGCCGACGGCGAACATGCCAAAACTCGCGTCGTCGGTCAGACTGACGAGCAGGCCTTCCTCGACCTGCCGCACCTCCGCCACCGGCCCGGCGCCGGCCTTGATGTCCGAGAGCACGTCGGTGATCGCGGCTTGCAGCTGCTTGGCGGTCGGTTGCTGCGTCTGCCCGGCATCCCGCGGGTCAGTGTCCTTCTGGGACTCGACCGGGCGCGACTGGCTCGCAGCGTTCGCCTGCGAATTGGCCTGAGGGCTGGATTGGGCTTTGCCGTCGCGATTGACTGACGACGATGCCGGACTGGGCGGCGACAGAGGCGACGTGGCTGCGGACGTGGCCTGCGCATCGGCTGCGACGGTGCCACCGGCGTCATCAGCCCTGCCGCGACGCGTCGGCTGCTGCTGCTCGCCTCGATCCGCGCCGGCGAAATTTGCGCGCGCTGCAGGGCTTTGGATGGGTTCAGGCTCGCTCGCCTGCCCCTCCTTCGAGGCCTGTGGGGCGAGCTTCCAAAAACCGGGATCGAAGGGATCGCGATAGGCCTCGCCGCCCTTCAGGCCCTCTTCCTCCGCGGCAGCGAGCGCCCCGACGCGCCGCTGCCCCGCCGCCTGGCTCGATCCGGCGGCGATCTCCGCGAGAGTCGCGTAGGGATCGCGGAACAACACCTTTTCCTCGTAGTACGGCGGCTTCTCGGCCGTGGGCGAGTCGCCGCGGCGCTCCTCGCTGCGTCCGGCCGGCATGCGCTTGCCATCCTGGCCATCGGACGCGGCAGGGTCCGTCTTACGGGGATCCTTGAGTCCCTTCGGCGCCGGCGCATTCTCTGCGAGCTCGATCGGATTGAAATAGCTCGCCACGATCTGGCGCTGGTCCTGATTGAGTGCGTTGAGCAGCCACATGACCAGGAAGAACGCCATCATCGCGGTCATGAAGTCCGCGTAGGCGATCTTCCAGACGCCGCCTTTGGCCGGCGCATCGTCGAAGGCGCTGCGCCGGCGGATGATCACGAGCTCTGGCTGGACTTCGCTCACGGCAGATTACCTTCGCGCATCCTTCAGACGCTCGATCCATGGCGCGATCTGCGTCTCGATCACGGTCTGGTCGGCGACGACACGGATTTCGAAACCGTCGGCCGCCTGATATTCGATGCCGGTCCGCTGCGCGGTGTCGAGCTGCGCCTTGACCAGATCGAGCAGATCGCTCGGCCCCGTGATCTTGAACACTGGCACGGGCGACTGGCAGGTCAGCGCCGATATCTGCTCGACCAGCGCCGCGACCGCCTTGTCGCGGACCGCATCGACGAGGAACGGTTGCAGGATGCGGGCGACCGAGCTTGCGACATTGGTTTCAAGCTCGCGGCACGCGGTGGTAAAGCCGTTCACGATCGCAACGGCCTGCTGATCGGACCATTTGGCCCGCTCTTCGCCGAGCCTGATCGCGCCGCGCACGCGCTCTTCCGCGACCTTGGCATCGCCTTCCGCAACGCCCGCGGCGTAGCCGCGCCGATAGGCATCATCAAGCAGATTGACCGGCGGCGTTTCCGCCTTTGAAGGAGCAGGCTGAGACTGCGGTTGAGGTTGAAGCTGAGGCAGCGGGTCGCGCTTGATCTCCTTCGGTTTCGCCACGGGCTCCGGTAACTTCGGTCTCTCGGCTGGCTTCGCCCGGCCGTTGGCGTCGAACTGGGTGAGCAGCTTTCCAATTGCCGCGTTCATGCCGCCTCCTCCCGACGCATCCACTCTTTGAGAATCGCAGCCGCCTGCGCCTGGTCGAGCCGCACGATCTGTTCAAGCCGCTTCTGCGGCGTTCGCTGCATCTTGCCTTCGAGGTCTTCGACAAGGTTGAGCTCCGCCTCCTCGTTCTCAGGCAGCGCCAGGGCTGCGGCCTCGAGCTGCGCGGCCGCCTCCGCGACCTCGACCTGCTCCTGCTGCGCGCGATGAGTGAGGATGCCGTTGACCGCCGGACGAAGACCGAACCAGACCAGCATCGCAGCGACAGCCAGGATCGTGACCGCGTTGATGAAGCTCCCCATCTGACGATTCAG
Organism: Bradyrhizobium ingae; assembly: GCF_055791185.1. NCBI lineage: Bacteria > Pseudomonadati > Pseudomonadota > Alphaproteobacteria > Hyphomicrobiales > Nitrobacteraceae > Bradyrhizobium > Bradyrhizobium ingae. The sequence goes on along the minus strand of NZ_JBVUBB010000036.1, from coordinate 60,493 downwards.
CATCTCGACGAAGCCGATCGGTGGCACCGGCGCAAGCTCGCGCGAGCCCTCGACGAAGTCCACGGCCGTCACCTGGATCTGGTCGCCGCGCTGCTTGTCCAGTCCGCCGGCGGTGGCCGCGAGCTGACTGATCTCGGCGATCTTGCTGTCGACGATCGCCTGGTTGGTCTTGTCGCCGAGATCGGCGACCAGCCGCGCGCGGTTGATCAGGACCGCGATGAAGAGCTTCTTCACGGAGTAGCCGTCGCTGACCGTCGTCGTCGTCTTGGACGACACCTCGAAGTTGGTGACATCCTCGCGGCGATTCTTCTCCTCGTTCGAATTCTTGGTGCCGCCGGCGTTGACCTGCTGGTCCGGGAGATTCTGCTGTACCGTGGTCGGCGTCGAGCGATCGGCGTTCTGCGAGGTCTCCTTCTCGCGGACGTTTCGGACCGATCGCTCGGCACGCGCTTCCGGATCATAGACGGTCTCGTTGATCTGCCGCTTGTCGGTCGAGAGCTGCGGCGCGACGCTGACCTCGAAATTGTCGAGGCCCAGATACGGCGTCAACGCCTTGCGGATGTTCTCCTGCACCATGCCGCCGACCATCTTCTGGAGGCTCGCCATCTTGGTCGGCGCAGCGCTGGCGTCGTCCTCTTCGGCCAGCAGCATCGAGCCGTCCGCATCCAGCACCGTCACCTTGTCGCGCGTCATGCCGGGAATGGCGGCGGCGACGAGATGGCGGATCGACTGCGCGGTGCGCGCTTCGATCGCGCCGTCGGTACGCAGCACGACGGATGCGGACGGAGGCTGCTGCGTGGCGCGGAACGAGCCGCGCACCGGAAGGACGATGTGGACGCGCGCCGCCTTCACGCCCTTCATGAGCTGAACGGTGCGCGCGATCTCGCCCTCGAGCGCGCGGAGTTTGGTGACCTCCTGCATGAACGAGGTCAGCCCCAGCGAGCCGATCTTGTCGAACAGCTCGTAGCCGGAATTCGCGCTGGTCGGAAGCCCCTTCTCTGCCAGCAGCATGCGCGCCTGCATTGTCTGGCTCGGGCGCACCGAGATGGCGTCACCGGCTGCATTGACGTCGAAGGCGATGTTCTGCTCACGCAGCGCGGCGCCGATCCGCGTCACGTCCTCGCGCGTCAAGCCGGTGTAGAGCGCCTCGAACTCCGGCCGGCTCAGATAGTAGGCGCCGCCGACGACGGTGACGAGCACGGCAAAGCCGATCAACCCCAATGCCATGAGGCGTCGCGGGCCAAGCTCCAGCAGATTGTTGAGCAGCTGCTGCACCTGCGCGCGACTGAGCATATGACCTCGTACCAATGCGAACACAAAGGACACTCCGCTGCCAACCTTGCCTGAAGGTTGCGCGAGGACACCAATGTGTCGGTTCGCAGGCGAGACGTTGCAATTTTACAAGAGTCTTGCGTGACGCAATCAGTCGGGGAGCAACAAGCGGGCGCCCAGACGCATGGCAGCGCGATCCGCTGCAGCGTGTTGGATGTAGTCTGGCGTCGGAAGGTCGATCGCGGCACATCCCGTGCCGTCACATCCGCCGTTCACGGCGGGAACCGTGCCCCCCAAGGGAGCACGGTCGTTTTGGAGGCCGCCGTTTAGCCGCGGAACAGCGACAGGATGCTCTGGCTGTTCTGGTTGGCGATCGAGAGCGCCTGAACGCCGAGCTGCTGCTGTGTCTGCAGAGCCTGGAGGCGGGTCGATTCCGCGTTCATGTCGGCGTCGACGAGCTGGCCGACACCGCGGTCCACGGAGTCCATCAGCGACTTCACGAAGTCTGTGTTGGTCGCGATGCGGTTCTTGACGGCACCGAGATTGGCGGCCGCCGAGGCCACCGAGTTGATGCCGGCGGTAACCTGCGCGATGTAGCCATCGAGCGTGGTCTGGTCGGCCGCCGAGTCGGTCAGCGCAGAGATATTGATCGTGTCGATCGACGCACCGCCGCTCACCGTGTCCAGGATGCCGTTCGTGGTCGCGGTGTAGAGCGAGTAGTTGGCGGTCGTCACGGTGATGGAACCGATGGTGGGCGTGCCGCCGACGCGCGAGTACGACGACACCAGGTTGAAGGTCGCCGGCGTGGTGGCGGTCGTGCTCAGCCAATTCACGCCGTTGAAGGTCGCCGAATTGGCCTTGAGCTTCATATCCTGCTGGATCTGAGTGATATCCGCCTGGATCTTGGTGCGGTCGATACCGGCCGTCTTGGCTTCGACCAGTAGCGCCTGGAGCTTGGTCAGGCCGGAGTCCTTGTCACCGATAACCGAGGTCAGGGCGGTATATTCGGTGTCAACGGTCGCGGCCGACAGACCGAGCGAGTCGGAGACGGCGGAGAGCGCGGCGTTGTCGGAACGCATCGAGGTCGCGATCGACCAGTAGGCGGCATTGTCCGAAGCCGTCGAGACGCGCTGGCCGGTCGAGATCCGGTTTTCGGTCGTCTGCAGGCTGGAGCTGACGTTCCGGAGGGTCTGCAGCGCGGTCATTGCTGCGGAGTTGGTGAGAAGACTTGAACCCATTTTTTGATGTCCCTTTGAAGACTGGATTGAGCTTGGGGGGACATACCGGGCTTGCACCGGTACGACAGGGCGGCGTCATGCCTTTGGGCTGCTGAAAAGCGGATTAAGACCCAATCTGTCGTAACGGCGAGGATAGCGGGCGAAGCTTGTGCGAGGCTTGTGGCTCTGTACCCCGGTTGCAACAGGGCGGCCTAATTTGCATCGAGCGCGCGGGGCGTCACGCCAAACGAAAGGGCCGCGCTTTGCGAGAAGCGCGGCCCTCCCCAGATGGTTTAAGGCTTTAGCGGAACAGCGACAGGATGCTCTGGCTGCTGTTGTTGGCGATCGAGAGTGCCTGCACGCCGAGCTGCTGCTGGACCTGGAGAGCCGCCAGGCGGGTGGACTCCTGGTTCATGTCGGCGTCAACGAGCTGGCCGACACCGCGGTCCACGGAGTCCATCAGCGACTTCACGAAATCCGTGTTGGTCGCGATGCGGTTCTTGACGGCACCGAGATTGGCGGCCGCCGAGGCCACCGAGTTGATGCCAGCTGTAACCTGCGCGATGTAGCCATCGAGCGTGGTCTGGTCGGCCGCCGAGTCGGTCAGCGCAGAGATATTGATCGTGTCGATCGACGCACCGCCGCTCACCGTGTCCAGGATGCCGTTCGTGGTCGCGGTGTAGAGCGAGTAATTGGCGGTCGTCACGGTGATGGAACCGATGGTGGGCGTGCCAGCGACGCGCGAGTACGACGACACCAGGCTGAAGGTCGCCGGCGTGGTCGCGGTCGTGCTCAGCCAGTTCACACCGTTGAAGGTCGCCGCACTGGCGGTAGCCTTCATCTGCTGCTGGATCTGGGTGACGTCTGCCTGGATCTTGGTACGGTCGATACCGGCCGTCTTGGCTTCGACCAGCAGCGACTGGAGCTTGGTCAGGCCAGAGTTGCTGTCGCCGATAACCGAGGTCAAAGCAGTGTATTCGGTGTCGACGGTCGCGGCCGACAGACCGAGCGAGTCGGAGACGGCGGAGAGCGCGGCGTTGTCGGAACGCATCGAGGTCGCGATCGACCAATAGGCGGCATTGTCCGAAGCCGTCGAGACGCGCTGGCCGGTGGAGATGCGGGTCTGCGTGGTGGAGAGTTGCGAGCTGACAGACCGCAGGGTCTGGAGCGCGGTCATGGCGGACGAGTTCGTGAGCAGGCTTGACATTGCGAATGTCCCTTTATGTACGCGTTACATTTTCACTTGGGGACATACCGGGCTTTCACCGGTACGGAGGGGCGGCATCATGCCTTTGGACTGATGTGGGTGGGGTCCAACCCGCCGTGACGCATTGCTAGCACGCCGAATGTTGCCTCCGGATTAAGATCGGCTTGAATTTATCAGCAAAATCATATGGTTAAGATTACCAGCCGCTAACCATAAGCCGGTACTTCCCGCTAACCATAAATAACCGGTTGGCCGGCGATCGCGGCTGTCACGAGAACGACCGCACCAGTCCCGAGGCGAGCAGATTCCAGCCGTCGATCAGCACGAAGAACAGCATCTTGAACGGCAGCGCGATCACCGTGGGCGGCATCATCATCATGCCCATCGACATGGTCAGCGTCGCAACGATCATGTCGATGACGAGAAACGGCAGCATGATGAGGAAGCCGATCTCGAAGGAGCGGCGAAGCTCGGAGATCATGAAGGCCGGAATGATGACGCGCAGGTCGATGCGCTTGTCGTCGAACTTCTTGCGAAAGCTTTCCGCAGCGAGCGCCTCGAAGGTCTGCAGATCCTTGTCGCGGACATGGGCCAGCATGAACTCGCGGAACGGATCGGTGATCTTCAGATAGGCTTCTTCCTCCGAGATCTCGTTCTTCATCAGCGGCTGGACGCCGGTCTCCCAGGCGCGATCGAAAGTGGGCGCCATCACGTAGAAGGTCATGAACAGCGCGAGGCTTATCAGGACGAGGTTCGCCGGCGTCGTCTGAAGGCCGAGACCGGAGCGCAGGAACGACAGCGCCACCGCAAATCGCGTGAAGCTCGTCACCATGATGAGCAGACCGGGCGCCACCGAAAGCACGGTGATCAGCGCCATGAGCTGGATGATCCGGCCGCTGGTCGAGCCGTTCCCCGGAGGCAGCAGGGAGTTGAGGTCCGGGATCTGGGCTGACGCGGCCTCGGGCAGCAGGATCAGCAGCAATGCAAGCAGCAGGACTCTCGTTCTCACTGGATCACCAACGTCTCGATAATCAATTCGCGGACCTTGCCCGAGGAGCGGACATTGGCCCGCTCGGACAGGTCATCCCGCAGATGCTGAAGGCCCCGCGCGCCCTCGAACTGGGCGGCCGTCGCCGACCTGAGATAGGCGACGATGTCCTCGCTGATGTGAGCGGCCAGAATGCCCGCCTCCTCGTCATTCATGCTGTCCGTGACCATGGAGGCTTCGATGCGAGCCCAGTTGTTTGCGGGCGCCGCAAGATTGGTGACGACCGGCGACAACTTTCGTAATCGCGCCGTGCCGGTGTAGGTCGACGCAACCGGCGGCGGGGTGACATTCTTCCTGGCATCGACGACGCGCTCGGCCGTCACCAGCAGGTGGTAGCCCGTGATGGCGCCGGCACCGGCCGCAATCAGCGTGAGGATCACTATGGCCGCGATCAGGCGCATGGCGTCCCGTGGCTCCGCGATCCGCCGCGCTTGCCCTGCAAATCAGAATGGCGCCACGGTGTCATAGATCCGATGCCCCCATCCCGGCTGCTGCACGTCAGACAGATTTCCCCGGCCGCCATAGGACACGCGCGCCTCGGCGATCTTCTCATAAGAGATCGTATTGCCGCGCGAGATGTCCCGCGGACGCACGATGCCCCCGACGTTGAGCACGCGCATCTCCGTGTTGACCTTGAATTCCTGCGAGCCACTGATCATCACATTGCCGTTCGGCAACACATCGGTGACGATGGCGGCGATCGAAAGCTTGATATCCTCGGCACGGTCAATCTGACCATTGCCTTTGATCTGGGTGTTGGTGGAAAGATTGGCGTTGGTCTGTCCGGTATCGCTCCATCCTGCGACATTCATCAGCCAGTCGAGGCCGAACTTGATCTGCGAATCGCGCGAACGGTCGGTCTTGTTGTCGAGCTTCGCCTTGTCCTGCATCGATATGATCACGGTTACGACGTCGCCGATGCGCCGGGCGCGCGGGTCGCGGTAGAGATCGGTGCCGTCGTCCCAGGTCGAGCGGTAGCTTACGGGCGTACGGACCCGCGGCGTCACCGGGATTGGATCGGCCTGCGACCTCAGCCCGCTGCCGACGGGCGACACCTGCGGGCCGGTCAAGACCTCGGCGGGGTCATGGGAGCATCCGGCCAGAAGCACGGGCGACAGCACCAGCGACAGGATGAGCATCGGCTTCTTCATTACTTGGTCTTTCCGTCGTCCACGCGACGCATTCCGCCGAGCAGATCGGCGAGATGCGCCGCGCGTGCCGTGTCCATCTCATTGAAGATCGCGCTCGAGCTCCTGGGGCTCAGCTTCGCGAGCACAGCCGCGGCAGTCTCGTCCGCCATGCCGGCGATCTGGCTTGCGGCAGAATCCGGCTTCATGCGCGAATAGATCTCGACCACGCTCGCCTCGGCCTTCTTCAGGAACTCATCGCGAAGCGCCATCCATTTCTCGTATTCGACCCGTTTGGCCTCGACCTCTGCGATCCGCTCGCGCAGCAGAGTCTCGGCCTTCTCCAGCTCCTTCAATTGCCAGGCCAGCCGCGCGTCGACGGCGGGATCGGCGACGCTGCTACAGAACTGTGCGACGTCGTTCTCGGGCACCGCCGCAACCGGCGGTGCGGGCTTCGGCGGCACCAAGCCAGTCTTGGCCGGACGCGCAACCGGCGGCGTCTCGGGAGCCGGTACCGCGCCGGTGGTCACGGGCGCGGTATCCTCCGCAGCCCAGGCCGTTGCCCTCACGGAATTGGTGTCATTGGGAACGGGCGCGACCGACGCATGGGGCTTCTGCGGACCCGCCGTGCGCGATCGCGCAAAGGAAAGCAGATTGAGCGGCTTTGACGGCTTCGGCTCGTCCAGCGCCGCAGCCGGCGATGCGCTCGCCAGCACGGACACTGCGATCAGGCAGAAGAGGTGCGTTTTGTATTCCAGCTTCAGCATCGGGCCGCGCGCGAATCTCGGTCGAGACCACAGACATGCGCGATCAGGCTTGCATGGCGCTTGCGCGTCATTGGACGATCACATCGGCCTGGAGCGCGCCAGCCGTCTTGATCGCCTGGAGGATCGCGATGATCCCGGACGGCTTCAGGCCGATCTGGTTGAGACCGTGCACAAGGCGCTGCAAATCGACACCGCTGAGGATCGCAACCTGGGCCCCAGCCTCGTTGGCTTCGACCATGGTCTGCGGAACGACGACGGTCTTGCCTTGCGAGAACGGCGCGGGCTGTGACACGACGGGAAGCTCCGTCACGCGGACCGTCAGATTGCCGTGCGTCACCGCAACGGTCGATATCCGCACGTCGCGCCCGATCACGACCGTGCCGGTGCGCTCGTTGATGACCACTCGCGCGGGCGTATCCGGCTCGACCGTCAACTCACCGATCTCGGCGAGAAAGCGTACCGGACCGATATAGCTTGGCTTGGACAGCACGATGGTCCGGTAGTCACGCTCGAAAGCGATCCGCGTCCGGTAGTGGCCGCCGCCGTAACGGTTGATGGCATCGAGGATTCGAGTCGCGGTGACGAAATCCGGGTTCTTCAGCTCGAGCACGAGGAACTCCATCTCGTGAAGACTCCCCTGCACCTCCCGCTCGACCAGCGCGCCGTTGGGAATGCGACCAGCGGTCGGCGTACCCTGGCTGACGTTCTGCGCCTGACCGCCGACGCTGTAGCCGGCAACGGTGACGGCGCCCTGCGCCACGGCGTAGACCGCGCCGTCGGCCGCTCGCAGCGACGTCATCACGAGCGTGCCGCCGAGCAGCGAGGTGGCGTCGCCAAGCGAGGACACCGTCACATCCATGCGCTCGCCCGGCGAGATCGACGGCGGCAGGTCCGCGGTCACCATGACAGCCGCGACGTTGCGGGTGCGCAGCGTGGTCGGCCGCGCCGTGTTGTTCGTGCTCGTGGTGTCGTTCCTGACATTGATGCCCATGTTCTCGAGCATCGACTGGAGCGACTGTTCAGTGAACGGCGCATTGCGCAGCGTGTCGCCGGTGCCGTTGAGACCGATGACGAGGCCATAGCCGACAATCTGGTTTTCGCGCAGGCCCTTGATATCGGCGATGTCCTTGATGCGGACGGCGGCCTGGGCGCTAGCCGCGGAAACGATGAGGATGAACGCAAGCAGCAACCTGATCATGATCCATCCATGACCTTAACGGTGCCGTCCGGCTGGACGATGCCCCTGATGATCACGCCGGTATCGGTGTTGCGCACCGGAATGAGCGCGCCGGCCGCGCCCGATTGCAAGGCCGACCCGTAGGTGACGATCGAGAGGCCACTGTCTTCGACCACGACCTTGACCATGGCCCCGCGCGCGACGGTCCAGGGATCCTCGACCGCATTGGTCGGTATCGGCTGGCCCGGCAGCAGCGTCCGCCGCGCCATGCGTCCGACCACGACCTGACGTCCTTCGATGAACATGGCGACGCCGAGGAGGTTGGCCGCGAAGGCGCGCTCCGTGATCATGTCCTCGCGGATCAGTTCGCCCACGCGGATCGACACGGCCGGCACCGGAAGCCGCCGATCCTCGGCCGCAGCCAGGGATGCGGAAGCGAGCACCAGCAGCGCGGCGGCCAACCCGCGCATGATCAGGCCGAGCCTGCTCGACATGGATTACACCGGAACTAGCGGCCGAGGCCCTTCGACACGGTCTGGGCCATCTCATCCGAGGCCGTGATGACCTTGGCATTCATCTCATAGGCGCGCTGCGCAGAGATCAGCTCGGTGATTTCCTTGACGGGATCGACGTTCGAAGCCTCGAGATATTGCTGGTTGATCTTGCCGTAGCCGGAATCGCCCGGCAGCCCGACTACCGGCGTGCCCGACGCCGTGGTCTCACGATAGAGATTGCTGCCAAGCGGCTCGAGGCCGGCTTCGTTGGCGAAGTTCGCGAGGTTGAGCTGGCCGATCTGGCGCGGATTCACCTCTGTGTCCAGCTTGGCAAATACCTGTCCGGTCTGGTTGACCGTGACCTGGACCGTTCCTTGCGGCACCGTGATTGCAGGATCCAGCAAATAGCCGTCCATTGTGACGAGCTGGCCGTTGGCATTGGTATTGAACGAGCCTGCGCGGGTATATTGCACCTCGTTGTTCGGGCCCAACACCTGAAACCAGCCACGGCCGTTGATCGCCAAGTCATAGGGATTGCCCGTTTGCGTCAGCGCACCCTGGATGTGCAGCTTGCGGATGGCGGCCGACTTGACACCAAGCCCGAGATTGGCGCCCTCGGGAATCGGCGATGAACCGGTCGCGTTTGGAACGCCCTGCATGCGATCCATCTGGTAGAAGAGGTCGGTAAATTCCGCACGCGCCCGCTTGAACGACGTCGTGTTGATGTTGGCGATGTTGTTCGCGATGACCTCGATGTTGGTCTGCTGCGCGTTCATTCCGGTGGCCGCGATGGCGAGCGATTTCACAGCTTGATTCCTTCAGATCAGATCGACATGCGAACGACTTCTTGGTAGGCCTGCACGACCTTGTCGCGAACCGCGACCGCCGTTTGCAGCGCCTGCTCGGCCGACATCAATGCTTCCACGACGCGCCGCGTCGATTCCTTGCCCTGCATTGCCGAGATCGACGCAGCCTCGCCGGCCTTGAGCGTCCCGATCGCATCCGTCGTGACCTGCTTGAGGACGGAGTCGAAGCCGACCTCCCCACCCGACTGAACGGCACCTGCAGCAGGCGCGGTTACTTGCGCCTCAATCGAGCGGGCCACCGCCTGGCCCGCGGAGATCGCGGTGGACGCAATTGCCTCTAACATTCGTCAGCTCCTTAGGAGATCGATGGTCATGCCGACCATCGAGCGCACCTGTTTCACAACCTGAAGATTGGCCTCATAGGATCGATTGACCTCGCGCATGTCGGCCATCTCGATCATCATGTTGACGTTGGGCAGCTTGACGTAGCCGGCCTTGTCGGCAGCCGGATGGCCCGGCTCGTATTCGACCCGGTATGGACTGGTATCGAGACCGACCTCCTTGACCTTGACGAGCTGTCCGCCCGCGGCGCGGTCCATCTCGGCATCGAAGGTCACGGTCTTGCGCTGATACGGATCGGCACCGGCGGTGCGTCCCGTCGAATTCGCATTCGCAAGATTTTCCGAGACGATGCGCATCCGCGTCGACTGCGCCTCGAGACCGGAGCTCGCCACCGCGAGCGAAGCCTGCAGGGAATCCACCATGTCAGCTCACCTCAGGCTTTCACGCCGGACAGCAGCATGCGGTGGAACGACCGCACGATCGCGGCATTCATCGAGTAATCGCGGTTGACCTCGCCGCCCTTGAGCATCTCCTGCTCCAGGCTGACGGAGTTGCCGGAGTGCACGACATCCCAGCTGTCCTTCTTGGCGTTTGTTCGCGTATCGGTTTCGGCCGTGCTCAATTGCATGTGCGACGGCGATGTCGTCGCGAGTCTCACCGGCGTGGCATCGAGGACCTTGTTGAACGGCTCGACGTCGCGCGCCTTGAAGCCGGGCGTGTTGACGTTGGCGACGTTCGCTGCGATCGTCGACTGGCGCAGCTCCAGCCACCGGGCTTGCGAGGAAGCAAGTTCGAACAGATAAAGCGGTCCCACGGCAGCTCCCGATCTCGTCTATGCAGACGAACATAGGAAGTTAAGCTTTTCTCAAGCTTTCGTCGCAAGGCGCGTCATTGAACCTTTTCGCTTCGCGGCGCCTTCTGCGATTGCAGGAAATAGATGATCTCGGCGACCGGCCGGAAGAATTCCGGCGGGATAAGCTGATCGACCTGCACCGCCTCGTAGAGCGCGCGCGCCAAGGCCTTGTTCTCGATCACCGGAATCCTGTTCTCTTCGGCCACCGCGCGGATCTTGAGTGCGATCGCGTCCATGCCCTTGGCGAGGACCATCGGCGCCGGATTCTCGTCACGCTGATAGCGCAGCGCCACCGCGAAGTGCGTCGGATTCGCGATCACCAGCGAAGCGCGCGATGCAGCCGCGATCATCCGCTGGCGCGAGCGGTCGCGCGCCAGCGACCGCAGCCGCGCCTTGATCAGCGGATCGCCTTCGGCCTGCTTGTGCTCGTCCTTGAGCTCCTGCCTCGTCATGCGCAGCTCCCGCCGCCAGTGGAAGCGCGCCCAGGCGAGGTCGATCGCCACCAGCACGATGGTCGCGATGCAGATCGCCGAGACGATGCGCATGGCGATCGTCAAGATCATCTCCGGCAATGCTACTGGATCGGTGTACATCGCCTCGAACGCCCTCGCCTCGGATGATCGCAGCACGAAGCCGACGACGAGGCTCACCGAAACGAGCTTGAAGACGGCTTTCGCGAACTCCACGAGCCCTTGCGTTCCGAATATCCGGCTCCAGCCCTGCACGGGCGATATCCGCGAGAAATCTGGCTGGATGCGCGCGAGCACCAGCCGCGGCACGTTCTGGAGCAGCGAGGCCGCGAGCCCAAACACTGCGAGAACGAGGACCGGCGGAAGCAGGAAGCGCAGCGCCTCCAACCCAACGACCGCCAGCAGGTCCTTTGCGTCCGCGGCCGTCCGCAGGCGAAAGCCGTCGGGATCGTCGAGCAAAGCTTTCAGGGTCGGAACGAGCTGCTGCACGCCCTGCCCGATCAGGAACGCCTGGATCACCATCAGCGCCGCCATCGAGGCGAAGATGGTGGCCTCCCGAGACACCGGGATCCTGCCCTGCTCGAGGGCGTCGCGGATCTTCTTCTCGGTCGGCTCTTCTGTTTTGCTCTCCTGATCGGATGTCTCTGCCATGCTGTTCAGCGGTCAGCGAAAGACCAGCTCATCCTCCTGGTCGGGGTTGAGCTCGATCTCGCCGCGCTCCGCCAGATCGAGCGCGAGGTCGGTGATGACGCGCCGCGCCTCCAGCACGTCGCGCTGGTTCGAGGGCTCGCCGATCGCCAACTCGTGCTCGACGACGCGCCTGACGCGCGAGGCGACGGAGGAAAGGATCAGTTCGCGGAAATTCTTGTCCGTGCCCTTCAGAGCGACGACGATGCGGTCCGTCGGCACCTGATCGAAGATCATGGTGCGCGCCTTCGGCGTGAGGTTGACCACGTCGTCGAACGTGAACAGCAGTTCCTTGAGCACCTCAGCCGACTTCGGACGCTTCTCCGACAGGCTCTTCAGCATGTCCTCGATATGGCCACGCTCCATCTTGTTGATGATGTCGGCAACCCGAGCGTAAGTGTCGGCGCCGAGGTTCCGGGCAAAGTTCAGCGTCAGGTCCTCATGCAGCGTCTTCTCGACGATGCGGATCGCATCATCGACGATCGGCTTCAGGCTCAGCACCCGCCGCATCAGCTCGTTCCGCAGGCTCGAGGGAAGCTGGCTCATGACCTTGGCGGCGCAGGCGGGCTTGACCTTGGAGAGGATCACCGCCGCGGTCTGCGGGTGCTCCTTGGACAGGTAGCTCGCCAGCGAGTTCTCCGAGACCGACGACACGCGATCCCAGACTGACCTGGAGGAATTGCCGAGCAGATCCGACATGATCTGGGAGACCTGCTCGGCCGGCAGGACGTCGCCGAGCACGGCCTCCAGGCCACCGAGCGTGCCGAGAATATTGGCGCCCATCGAGAACTGCTGAGCGAATTCCTCGACGATTCCTTCCAGCTCCTGCGCCGTGATCGGCCGTAACTCGGCCGCGGCCTTGGTGACGACGCGGATTTCCTGCGGCTCGAACTGCTGCAGGACGCTCGCGGCCGCTTGCCGGCCCATCGCGAGCAGGAGTGCTGCGACCTTCTCCGTCCCTCCCAGCGTGGCAACGCCGCGCGGCTTGACGGAGGTTGCGATGCCCATCGGCTCAGCCACGATCAGGCTTCACCGTGACCGCCGAGCGGCCCGACGATCTCCGTAAGCGACACGCCAAAACGGGAATTATCCTCCTCGACGACCACGACCTCACCGCGCGCGACGATCCGGCCGTTGACCACGACGTCGACGGGTTCGCCGACCCTGTGATCGAGCGGGACCACCGCGCCGCGGCCGAGCTTCATGAGATTCGCCACCGGCATGGTTGCGGCTCCCAGCACCACCTGCACGGTGACGGGAATGCGCAGGATCGCATCGACATTGGCGAACTTGGTCGACTCGTCCGCCGTCCGCGCCGCGATCTCCGCCAGCCTCTCCAACGGAGAGGTATCCATTTGTGCCTCGCCGGACGCTGCCGCCCTGGTGGCAGATGACTCATAATCGAAAGTTTGCGCCATTTGGTCTTGCCTCTTGAAAACGTTCCTCCCGGAGATCTGCTCCGGAACGATCCCCTACCTGCGCGCCGACGTCAGATGACGACCCCGGCGTCCGCAAGCCGCAGCCTTACGGCTCCCCCGCATCGCTGCCGCCCTTACCCCCCGGGACAGCCTGCGACCGCCGCGCGTCCAGCGCCGTGATCGCCTCGTGAGCCTGATCGATTTTCGCGCTGAGCACGTTGGCCAGCCGACCGAGATTGGCGGTCGAGTCATGAGCCGCCTTGATCACGGTATCGAAGGCTCCGGCCGTCTCCTGCACGATCGTGGAGAACTCGCCCTGGTAGCTGCGCAGCCGCGCCAGCTCACGATGCATCCGGGTCACCCGCATGCTGGTGAAGGCGAGCGCTATCAGCAGAACCGCATCAACGAGATAGGATATCATCGACAAACTCCCGCTTCTGATCGACGGGATCCGCTACCTGCATGGCGTAGTAGCCATCGAGCTGGCCGATCTGACACCAGAACAGCACCTGATTGTTGTTCTCAAGCCTGGCGAGCGTGCGCGGCGTGGCGTTGAGCTCGATGACCTGCCCGACCTGAAACTGCGCAACCTCGCCGAGCGAGAGCACGCACTCATCCAGCACGGCGTTCAAGGTTACCTCGGTGCGCTGGACCTCGCTCTCCATTTGCCCGCGCCAATTCGGATCGGCCGCCCGCCCGTCCGAGACGACGACATGGGCGAGCTTCTGCCTGAGCGGATTGAGCGCCGAATGCGGGATGATCAGGAACATCTGCCCGCCGCGATAGAGTGCCTGGAGCATGATGTTGGCACAAACCGACATATTGCCGCTGCGCCCGATCGCGAGCGAGGCCATCGCGGTCTCGACCCGCTCGAGCTTGAAGGTGACATCCGACGTCGCGGCGAAAGCAAATTGCAGCGCCTTGGCGAAGCGCTCGAACAGCACCTGCACCACGCGCAGCTCGATGTTCGAGAAGGCTCGCTCGACATCGATTGGCGGCTCCGCACCGTCGGAGCCGAACAGCGCCTCGACCATCGTGAACACGAAATCGCGGTCGAGCATGACGAGGACCCGGGCGTCCCATTGCTCGGCATAGAGGACTGCGGCAACCGCGTTGCCCTCGTAATCCTTGACGATGTCGCCGACGCGGCCGTTGCTGATGTCGTTGACCGAAAAGTAGCAGGGCGTTCCCGCCATCGGCTGGAGACTGTCCGTGCAGGATGCCGCCATGCGATCGAAGATCACATTGAGCATCGGCATGCGGTCGATGGATATGCCCGCCGCATCGAGCAAATAGTTCGGCAGCCGCTTCTGCTGGTCGACCTCGACCCCTTCCATCATCATGCTCTGGCAGCCTTCGGTTCGGCGTCGGTCACGACGGCTTTCGGCCCGGCGATCGTCTCGTTCTCGACCACGTCGATCGACGGACGTTCGGTACTGGCAATCATCTTGCGGCCGTGCTCGACCGCGATCTGCGGCATGGCGCCGTTCATGAAGGCGAGCAGCGTCTGTTTGACGATGATGTAGGGCCGGCAGCGCTTCTCGCGGGTCATCTTTATCTTCAGGGCGAACGGCGAGATGATACCGTAGGAGAGGAAAATGCCGGCAAACGTGCCGACCAGCGCCGCGCCGATGAAACCACCGAGCAGCTTCGGAGACTGGTCGAGCGCGCCCATGGCCTTGATGACGCCCAGCACGGCGGCAACGATGCCAAGCGCCGGCAACGCCTCCGAGACCACGACGAGGGCGTTATAGGGCGTGAGCTTGCTCTTCACGATGGTATGGATCTCCTCGTCCATCAGCGCCTCGATCTCGTGCGTGCGGGCATTGCCCATGATGATCAGCCGCACGTAGTCGCAGATGAACTGCAAGAGTGCGGTATCCGCAAGCACGCTCGGGAACGCCTTGAAGATCTCGGAGGATGCGGGATCGTCGATATGCGCCTCGACCTCGTTGCGGCCCTTGCCCCGCAGCTCGCGCATCAGGGCATGAAGGGCGCCCAGGAGATCGAGATAATAGCGTTCACCCGGCACTGCGCCGGTCACCGCCTGCACGCAGGCCAGGCCGGTGTCCACGACCGTTTTCCACGGATTGGCCACGATGAAGGTGCCGGCCGCGGTGCCCATGATGATGACGAATTCCCACGGCTGCATGAGCACGGCCAGATGCCCGCCCATGGCGGCAAATCCGCCGAGCAAGGCGGCCACCGTGATGAATATCCCCACGAAACTGCCCAACGCGCCGCTCCATCGCCGATCCCGTCTGCCATGTCTATGCGGCGACGCTTGCGCGAAGCTGGCTTCTGCTTCGTCAGCCCCGCGCAAGCCATTCGCGGCAGCTTGGCACCATGTCGCAATCGCGACCAAAGGGGCGCGTGTATGCTATCCACGATCGCGGACTACACGAGATTGACCAAGGACATGGGCAAATCGCTGACGCAGGTCGCGAAGCAGCCGGATGTCAGCCGCGAGACCGACTATTTTCTTGCCAATATCGGCAACGTGAAGACCATCGACGATTTCCTGAAGGACTATCGGCTCTATTCCTACGCTATGAAAGCCTATGGTCTCAGCGACATGACTTATGCCAAGGCGTTCATGCGGAAAGTGCTGACCGAGGGTATCGCGACGACGAAGACCTTCGCCAACAAGCTCTCCGACACCCGCTACCGTGAGTTCGCCTCGGCCTTCAATTTTGCCGCGCTCGGCAGCAACGCGACCGCGCAGGCCACGACCGGCACGGCCACTCAGTACGTCACACAGACGATGGAGCAGAACGCGGGCGATCAGAACGAGGGCCTGCGGCTTGCACTCTATTTCACGCGCAAGGCTTCCTCGATCACGAATGCCTACCAGATCCTCGCGGACAAGGCGCTGACGCAGGTGGTCCAGACCGCAATGGGCTGGTCGGCGACGATCAGCTCGTCCGACATCGATGCGCAGGCCAAGATGATCACGGACAAGATTGATCTCACCGACTTCCAGGATCCGACCAAGGTCACCAAATTCGTGCAGCGCTTCGCGGCGATGTGGGATGCGACCCAGGCCCAGAGCGACACCTCGACCAACCCCGCTCTGGTCCTGATCGGCGGCGCGTCGTCAACGTCGGTCAGCATGGACACCGACATGCTCACCAAGCTTCAGTCAATCAAGCTCAACAGGTAAGTCATGCAATCGGCTCTTTATGTGGGATTATCGGCCCAGGTGGCGCTGGAAAAACGTCTCCAGACGATCGCCAATAACGTCGCCAACGTCAACACGGCGGCGTTCCGCACCGACGTGGTGAAATTCGAGACGGTGCTGTCGAAGGCGGGTGCCAACCCCGTCGCCTTCTCCTCGCCCGGCGACAACATCATCTCGCGCGAGGCCGGCAATATCACCGAAAGCGGCAACCCGCTCGACGTGGCCGTGGTCGGACAGGGCTGGATCGCCTTCGCGGGCCCGAACGGCACGGTCTATACGCGCGACGGCCGGCTCCAGATCGCGCCGAATGGCGATCTTCAGACCGTGAGCGGCTTCCCCGTCATCGATAGCGGCGGCGCGCAGCTCACACTCGACCCGAACGGCGGACCAGTCTCGATCTCGCGCAGCGGCGCGATCACCCAGGACAACAACGAGATCGGCACCATCGGCCTATTCGACATTCCTGCCGACGCCAATCTCGACCGCTACGGAAATTCAGGCGTCGTCCCCGATCGGCCTGCGACCGCGATCTCCGATTTCGGCCGGGACGGCTTCAAGCAGGGCTATGTCGAGGGCTCCGGCGCCAATCCGATGCTCGAGCTGACGCGGCTGATGTCGGCCTCGCGCGCCTTCGACGGCACGAATTCGCTCATCGAGGGCACTGAAGGCTCACTTCAGAACGCGATCCGCACCCTGGGCGATCCTACCAAATAGCCTTCCTTCCGAGGACTTTCCTTGAACGCTCTCCGGCAAATCGAGTGGGCGCTGCAGGAGCTGCAGCAGAGCACTCCCATTGCAAGCACCAGCGGCGCCATTTCGGAGATCGCGCCGACGCATTTTCGCGTGTCCGGCCTATCGCGTTTCGTCAAGCTCGGCGAGCTCATCGGAGTGACGTCGGATGGCCGTCCCCAGATCGGGGAGGTGGTTCGCATCGACAGCGACGGCATCATCGCAAAGCCGTTCGACCGCCAATTCGCAGGCGGGCTCGGCTCGGTCGCATTTCGCATGCCTCCGCTGTCGCTCGCGCCCGATGCAAGCTGGAAAGGGCGCGTCATCAACGCACTCGGCGCACCGCTCGATGGCATGGGGGCACTCGTTCCGGGATCGCGCGCAGTCTCGGTCGAGGCAGAGGCGCCGTCGGCCATGAAGCGGGCCCGCGTCCAAAAGCCGCTGCGCACCGGCGTGCGCGTGATCGATCTGTTCGCGCCGATCTGCGCCGGCCAGCGGGTCGGCATCTTTGCAGGCTCGGGCGTCGGCAAGTCGACACTGCTCGCGATGCTCGCGCGCAGCACCGGATTTGACACCGTCGTCCTGGCCCTGGTGGGCGAGCGCGGCCGCGAGGTGCGCGAATTCGTCGAAGATGTGCTTGGCCACGGCCGCGACCGCGCCATCACGATCGTGTCGACCGGCGACGAAAGCCCGATGATGCGACGGCTGGCGCCGAAGACCGCGATGGCGATCGCCGAATATTTTCGCGACCGCGGTGAATCTGTCCTACTGATCGTCGATTCGATGACCAGATTTGCCCACGCCTCCCGCGAAGTCGCGCTCGCCGCCGGCGAGCCCGCGGTCGCGCGCGGCTACGCGCCGAGCGTCTTCACCGACCTGCCGCGCCTGCTCGAACGGGCCGGGCCCGGTGAGGAAGGCACCGGCACGATCACCGGGATCTTCTCAGTGCTGGTCGACGGCGATGATCACAACGAGCCGATCGCCGACACCATTCGCAGCACGCTCGACGGACACATCGTGCTGAGCCGGCACATTGCGGACCAGGCGCGCTACCCGGCGGTGGACATTCTGGCCTCCGTGTCGCGCCTTGCCCATTGCGTCTGGGATCCCGAGGAGCGTGAGCTCGTCAGCAAGCTGCGATCCATGATCGCCAAATATGAAGACACGCGCGACCTTCGCCTGATGGGCGGATACCAACCAGGACGTGATTCGGGGCTCGACCATGCTCTCGACATGGTGCCGAAGATCTATAGCGCGATGCGCCAGGATGTTGCGGCCCCGGCCAGCGCGGATGCATTTCGCGAGCTGAGAGACGTGCTAAAGGCCGGTTAGCGCCGCCGCGCGGCGAATGGGCCCTCGCGTTAAACGCATGACTCGATGGCCACTCGCGATCGTCGAAGCGGAGCTTTACCCGACGACGACCAGAATTGCCGTGCAATGCGAGCATACCTCGTTGCACACAATCGGCATGCCGCTGCACCGTTCCGAGGCCTTGGCTCACGCCTCCGGCAGACACGACGCATGGTGAAGCCGTCACTCCTGCGCGCGAATGTTGCATATCGCCTCCCGAATTCCGGCAAGCGACGTCGCAGGCCATTGGCGAAGGCGCATGTCGCCGCTCTCTTGCATAAGCTCTCATCACGATGCCTCGCCTACGACCAGCATCGTTCGCTTCACAAAACTGTCGCATCCATTGCGATCGTCGTCTGGCGCATGAGACGACTCACGTCTCATGAATTCCCAGCCACGCGCCGGTCAAGTTGCACACTGTGGAGAACTCGCGCGCCGGAGCCACACTCGGCGATACACGAAGGTATCCAAGAACGTCTCTACTTGCTTTTCATGATGAGGTCGGTCATCGTTTTTGCGCTGGATAAGAAACGTGGGCTGACTGAGTTTGGAATGCAGGGGCTTTGGTTGAGCAAATTCGACCCATCGTCCGATGGTGATGGCAACAGCGACTTCCGTTCGAAACTGCCACATCAAACACGCCATCGACGGCGCGTTCCGCGGCGACCCGCATCGCGGCGGTCGGGGTAGGTCATGCCGGTGTCACGCGAGGCAGTCGAACTGCTGATTCAGGCGGCGAGAGCCTGGTATTTCGAAGGCGACCGGCACGGGTTGCGCGATCGGGAATGGATGGCCCTGCGTTTTCTCGGGCGCGCCAACAGGTTCTCGCGGACACCGTCCGCGCTGGCGGGATTCATCGGCGCAACCAGAGCCACGGCTTCGCAGATCGTGAAGACGCTCGAGACCAAGTCCTACATCGTCCGCAAGCCTTCGCACGAGGACAAGCGCTCGGTGGTGCTCTGCGTCACCGCGCAGGGCGAAAAGTGCCTCGCGCAGCACGACCCGATCAACCCCGTGCTGAACGCCGTGACCGCGCTCGACTCGGAGGAACGCATCCGGCTGCGCGATTCCCTGAGGGAGATTCTCAACCATCTCGACGCGGCACATCAACGACTCAACGCCAGCATCTGCCGCGACTGCATGTTTCTCGCCGAGCGCAGCGCACCCAAGGGGCGCGGAGGCACCGAGTACACCTGCCGGCTCTATCGTGCTCCGATTTCGCCCGACGAGATCGAGCTCCTGTGTGCGAGCTTCGAGCGCGCCAACGAGCGGTTGAGGATCGACGAGGCCCCTGACAGGATGCGCGTCGCGAGCGCGTGAGCCTTTGCGGTATTTGCGCCGGGCGGATTGACGACGCCATGGCAGGCGCGGCCCGGACGGCTTTGCGCCGCTGGTATTCTCCTCGCAGGATGCTAAGCTTCCTCTCCGACCTTGGGCGAGGTGCCGACGGCGCTGTGCGGCCTGCCACCGCAGGCGCACGGGCACCGGGATCAGGGGCCTGATCCGACGCCATGCAGCGTTAGCGCTTCGTTCACGGCGCGGTCGACCACGCCTGGGAGAAAGTATTGCGTATGGCTTGCGGCAATGAAGTTTCGATGACGGGGTGCGCTGCTCGCCACCCCCCGTCGTGCTTTCGGATCGATCGCGTCACGGACGCAGCACCCGGACACCGCCGGAAAGTCGACGCCACGTCCTCCTCTCGCAAGCCCGGTTGATAATGATCCCGGCTCGGTGCTCATCAGCAGACGGGAGGACAGCATGGAAGGCGCCATGACCGCAACCACGCCGGCCTTGGTGCGCTTTTCCGGCATCCAGAAGACCTACGACGGCGAGCACCTCGTGGTGAAGAACCTCGACCTCGACATCAGGAAGGGCGAGTTCATCACCCTGCTCGGCCCGTCCGGCTCCGGCAAGACGACCACGCTGATGATGCTGGCGGGCTTCGAGGTCCCGACCCATGGCGAGATCTACCTCGCCGACCGGCCGATCAAGAACATGCCGCCGCACAAGCGCGACATCGGAATGGTGTTCCAGAACTACGCGCTGTTTCCGCACCTGACGATTGAGGAGAATGTCGCCTTCCCGCTGTCCGTCCGCAAGGTCAACAAGGCCGAGGCGCAGGAGCGCGTGCGCGCGGCGCTGCGCATGATCGAGATGGAAGCCCTGGCGCAGCGGCGTCCCGGACAATTGTCCGGCGGCCAGCAGCAGCGCGTGGCGCTGGCCCGCGCGCTGGTCTTCAACCCACAGATCGTACTGATGGACGAGCCGCTCGGCGCCCTGGACAAGCGTCTGCGGGAGCAGATGCAGCTGGAGATCAAGCAACTGCACGAGACGATGGGCATCACCGTCGTCTACGTCACGCACGACCAGAGCGAGGCGCTCACAATGTCGGACCGCATCGCCGTATTCAACGACGGCATCGTGCAGCAGATCGACAGGCCGGACGCGCTCTACGAGCACCCCGTGAACAGCTTCGTCGCTCACTTCGTCGGCGAGAACAACGTGCTGGCCGGCACGGTCGAGACGATCGAGCAGGGATATTGCCGCGTCGCGCTGGCTTCCGGCGGCACCATAACGGCCCGCGCGGTCAACGTGACGAGCAGCGGCGCCGCGACTTCGCTGTCGGTGCGGCCGGAGCGGATATCCATTATAACGGACGGGGCGACGGCCGAGGGACCGAACCGTCTGCCGGCCACGGTACAGAGCACCATCTATCTCGGCGACCACACGCTGGCCGTGCTCGAGGCCGCCGGCAACGAGGAGTTCATGGTCAAGCTTCAGCCGGGCGAACATCACGGCTTGAGGCCGGGCGAAAAAGTGTCGGTCACGTTCCGCCCTGAAGACTGCCTGGCCCTCGATCCCGTGTAATCGAGCGAAAAAGCACATTTTCCAGACGTAACTCACAACAAGAAGGAACAAACACGATGCTGAAGCTCAAGATGGCACTGGGATTCGCCGCGACGCTGACCGCCGGCGTCGCTCTGGCCACCGTCGCGCAGGCCCGCGATCTCACCGTCGTTTCGTGGGGCGGCGCTTATCAGGATGCCCAGAAGAAAGTTTATTTCGAGCCGTTCAAGAAGACGGCCGGCGTCCCCATGAACGACGAATCCTGGGATGGCGGCATCGGCGTGCTGCGCGCCAAGGTGCAGGGCGGGGCCGCAACCTGGGACGTCGTCCAGGTCGAAAGCGAGGAGCTCGCGGTCGGCTGCGACGAAGGCCTGTTCGAGAAGATCGACTACAGCAAGATCGGCGGCGAGGCCGCTTATCTGCCGCCGTCGGTCAACCCCTGCGGCGTCGGCGCCATCCTGTACGATTTCGTTCTCGGCTACGACAAGGACAAGCTGAAGGAGGCGCCGAAGGGCTGGGCGGACTTCTTCGACACCAAGAAATATCCGGGCAAGCGCGGCCTGCGCCAGGGCCCGAAGACCACGCTGGAGATTGCCCTCATTGCCGACGGCGTCGCGCCGGCGGACGTCTACAAGGTTCTGGCGACCGACGAGGGTGTCGATCGCGCGTTCAAGAAGCTCGATACCATCAAAAACGACATCGTCTGGTGGAAGGCCGGCGCCCAGCCGCCGCAACTGCTCGCCTCCGGCGAGGTGGCGATGACGTCGGTCTACAATGGCCGCATCGACACCGCGAACAAGAACGAGAAGAAGAACTTCGGCATGGTGTGGGACGGCGCGCTCTACACGCTAGACAGCTGGGTCATCCTGAAGGGTAGCCCGAACAAGGACGCCGCGTACAAGTTCCTGGACTTCGCCGGCAAGGCCGAGAACCAGTCCAAGCTGTCGGAGAACATCGCCTACGGCACCTCGAACAAGGGCGCCGCAGCCCTGTTGCAGCCGGCCGTTCTGAAGGACCTGCCGACGGCGCCGGACAACTTGAAGAATGCAGTGGAGATCAACGTTGCGTTCTGGCTCGAGAACATCGACCGCCTGACCGAGCGCTTCAACAAGTGGGCGGCGAAATAAGGCGCCGCCAGGCTCGTACCGATGACAGAAGCGTTCCTGACCAGCGCTGATGCGCCGACCGACGTGCCGCTCAGGCGCCGCCTCAAGCGGGCGGAGCGGACACGCCAGGCCAAGGCATTGGCGCTGGTCCTGCCGCTTCTCGCATTCCTGCTCTTCACCTTCTTGGGGCCCATCGCCGGCATGCTCTGGCACGCCGTTGACGACTGGGAAGTGCGCAAGGTGCTGCCGCATACCGTGGCGGCGCTGGCCGACTGGAACGGCAAGGATCTGCCGGACGAGAAGGCCCATGCGGCACTGGCCGACGACATCCTGGCGGCGCGCGCCGCCGGGACGCTCGCCATCGCAGCCAAGCGGCTCAACTACGCGGTCAACGGCTTCCGCACCATCCTCACCAGCACGGCGCGCAATCTGAAGGCCCCGCCTGAGCCCGGAACGGCAAAGGACACGCTCGGCAAGATCAATCCGGCCTGGCGCGACCGCGCCACCTGGGCGGCGATCAAGGGTGCGAGCGGTCCGTTGACCAGCTTCTACCTGCTGGCGGCGCTCGACCTGACGCGGAACGTGGACGGCGCAATCGTCGCGGCTCCGCCCGATCAGGCCATTTACCGCGACATCTTCGTCCGCACCTTCACGATCAGCCTCAGTGTCACGGTGCTGTGCCTGATCCTGGGCTTCCCGGTCGCCTACCTGCTGGCGACGCTGCCGGCCGGACGGTCGAATCTACTGATGATCTTCGTGCTGCTGCCGTTCTGGACCTCGCTGCTGGTGCGCACCTGCGCCTGGATCGTGCTGTTGCAGAGCAACGGCGTGGTGAACGACAGCTTGCGCTTTCTCGGGATCATCGATGAGCCGATGCGGCTGATCTACAACCGCTTCGGCGTCTATGTGGCGATGACGCACGTTCTCTTACCCTTCATGATCCTGCCGCTCTACAGCAGCATGAAGGCGATCTCGCCGGCCTATATGCGGGCCGCCGCCTCGCTCGGCGCACCTCCGCTCACCGCCTTCCTGCGGATCTACCTGCCTCAGACCCTGCCCGGCATCGCAGCCGGCAGCCTCCTCGTCTTCATCCTGGCGCTCGGCTACTACATCACGCCGGCCCTCGTCGGCGGCGGCGCCGACCAGATGATGAGCTACTTCATCGCACTCTACACCACCGAAACCGCCAACTGGGGTCTCGCCTCGGCCCTCGGCGCGCTGCTGCTGGCCGCAACGCTGCTGCTCGGCGTCCTCTATGGAAAGCTGGTGCAGGGACAGCAGGTCACGGGAGGAATGAAGAATTGAGCAGCGATGCTTCCCTCCGCACGTCCAGCCAGCGCATCGCGTGGGGCGCGACCATCGTCATTGCCACGCTGGTCTTCATCTTCTTGATGGCGCCGATCCTTGCCATTATGCCGCTGTCCTTCAGCTCCGGCGCCTACCTCACCTATCCGCTGCCCGGCCTTTCCCTGCGCTGGTACGACGAGTTCATCCACTCGGCGCGCTGGATGACATCGCTGAAGAACAGCATGATCATCGGCGTCGCCGCAACAATGCTGTCGGTCGTGCTCGGCACGCTGGCCGCACTGGGGCTGGCGCAGTGGAAGAGCCGGTTCAAGCCGCTGGTGCTGTCGATCGTGCTGTCGCCGGTCGTGGTGCCCGGCGTCATCACCGCGGTCGGCCTCTACTTCTTCTTCGCGCCGATCGGGCTGACCGGAAGCTATCTCGGCCTGATCCTCGCGCACACCGCGCTGGCGACACCGTTCGTGGTGATCACGGTCGGCGCGACGCTGCAAAGCTTCGACATGAACCTCGCGCGTGCCGCAGCGTCGCTCGGCGCCCCGCCGCTCTACGCCTTCCGCCGCGTGATCCTGCCGCTGATCCTGCCGGGACTGGCATCGGGCGCGCTGTTCGCCTTTGCCACCAGCTTCGACGAGGTGGTGATCGTGCTGTTCATGGCCGGCCCCGAGCAGCGCACCCTGCCCCGCGAAATGTTCAGCGGCATTCGTGAGAACATCAGCCCGACCATCACGGCGGCGGCAGTGATCCTGACCACCGTCTCCGTCATCCTGCTCGCCACCATGGAAGGCCTGCGCCGGCGCAACGAGCGGCTGAAGGGCAACCGCCCGTAAGGGGCGCCAGCCGCAGCCAAAGCATGACGAGATCAGGCCAAGCCTGAGGCTTCCGGCCCCAGAACCGAAATGTCGAACCCGGATTGGGCTCCATCCGGGCTACAGCGCTGCGGCGCCAATGCAGACCCGTCTTTACCCGTGGTACGCGAACAGCTCCACCGGCTCGTTGAAGCCGCGCACCGGTTGTTCGCCGACGCGCTCCAGCTCGACTTCGTTCTTCACGAGGTCGGCAAAGGCGCGCGAGAGCAGCACGGTTCGCCCCAATTGCTTGGTGAGCGTTTCGAGACGCGAGGCCATGTTGACGGCTGGACCGATGACGGTGAAGTCGAGCCGTGAGCGAGAGCCGATATTGCCGTACATGACGTCGCCGACGTGAGCACCGATCCCGTAATGCAGCGGCGCGCGGCCGGTGACGCTGTTGTTTTCGTTCAGCACCGCCATGGCCTGACGGGCCTCGCTCACGGCCCGCAGCAGGTTTGCGCAGGCCGAGGGCTGGCTGAGCGGAAAAATGGCGAGCAGGCCGTCGCCGATGAATTTCAGGATCTCCCCGCCATGCCGCACGATCGGCTCGGACATCGCGTCAAAATAGTCGTTGAGAAGATCGATGACGTCGTCGCGAGGCCAATTGTCGGAGATGCGGGTGAAATCTCGCAAATCGCAGATCAGGATCGCGGCGCGCACCGTCGTGCCGCTGCCGCGCCTGGTAGCGCCGGCGAGAATGAGTTCGCCGGCATGCGACCCGACATAGGTCTCGAGTAGCGTTCGCGCCAGCCGGTTCTTGATCCGGATCTCGCTGACGAGAGCCAGAACCGGCAGCAGTCTCTTCAGGGCCGCCATATGCGCATCGTCGAAACCGCCGGGGCGGTCGGTTGCGAAGGTGACGAGATGCTGCTTGCCGAGCGTGTGGTAGAGCGGCCAGGCCACATAATCGGTCAAGCCCTTCGCCCGCATCTCGTCGTAGACGGCGTGCTTGCGCCGCTCTGAGGCGTCCCGTTCGAGACGCTCGCGCACCTCGGTCGCACCGTCAAAGATTTCGCTGGCGGGACTGCCGATATATTCGGACCGTCCGCGCACATCGTAGTCGACCCGCGAAATCTCCGCCCCGCGCATCCCCTCGGCCCACATCATCCGCGCGCCCAGCCATTGCGGATGGTTTATCACGACATGCAGCGTCGCCCGCGCGACCGGAATGCCCGCCTGCTGGAGCCGGATGCACATCTCGGCAAAGATGTTGTCGATGAAGCGCTGCTCGCGGGTCTCGTTGGTCAGCCAGTGCAGGACGTCGCCGCCCGGAAGCGCGGCAGCAGGATCGATGTTTTGCGGCGCGTCCATGGGGTGCTCCTGGGCCGGGGGCGGGTCGGGTGCAGGATATGTCGTGTCTCGGGCCGGCGGCGTCAATGGCGGCCCGCCAACCCGTTGGATGGGTAGTGGGAAGCGAAACCCATCAAACCTCTATCGGACGATAGGTTTTGGAAAGTGCTCTACCCATCCTACGTGCTTTATTTCTCACTGCGCGGCGGCACCAATTCTTTTGGAATAATATCTGAAAATTTTGAATGCAGCGACTAAGAGATATCTATCAGCGCGGCCATCGATTTCCCGATCGACGATGCGAGATCAGAAAATTCATCCGAAGAGAGATTGTTCTTCATATAGTGCGCGATCCCATCCAAATTGGCTTGCGCGCTCATCAGCATTCCGTCGATCCGAACGGCTGCATGTCGATCCATTCTCCACTCCACAAATTTGTACATGTCCGTATACATCCGCCAGGATGGGTAAGGCGAAGCGAAATCCATGTCGGTTTTGTCTGAGGACGCCGCATGATGGTTTTGCAGATGCTCTACCCGTTCTACGCTCTTCAGGGTGCGATCTGGATCGATGGCCGCTCTCGATGATCGCAGTCCAGTCATCTCCGCTTCGTCGGCACCAAGGCGGGTTCGACAACAGGCTTCGGGAACCTGAACAGCCATTCAACAAAGTTTCCGCCGCGTTCCTGCAACGGCTGATGCCGGCGGTCGTTGACCCCTGCACGAACGATGCAAAGGAGGAACCGATGACGAAGCTCACTTACGCTCTCGCGGCGGCAGCGACGCTTGCAATCAGTGCCCCGACCATCGCCAATGCAGCCGGCATCGGCGTCTATGTCGGCGGCGACCGAGACTATTACGGTGACCGTTATGATGGTCCGCGCGTGCGCTTCTACGATCATGACCGCGGCTGGCATCATGGCTGGTACCACCATGACCGCGACTACGACCGCGGCGTGATAATCAGCCGTCACCACTGGGACGACTAACAAACACGGGCCCGATAGGGTCGAACAGGAAAGGCCCCGCTTCGGCGGGGCCTTTTGGTTTTGCGAAGTTTGGCCAAAGCCTCCCGGGCGCAGCCCGAACGAGATTCAGCTGACCGATACCAGCCCCCCGTCGGGCGTCACCATAGAAGCCCTCGTCCGCGGAAGGACGAAGTGGATGATCGCGGTTGCGATCAGGTAAACGCTGGCACAGGCAAAGAACACGAAGGTGTAGTTGTTTCCCGTTGCGTCAAGCACGCGGCCGATGGCCGCGGCGGAAAAGGCTCCCGCCACGGAGCTGATGCCGCCTCCGAGCCCGACTGCAGAAGCGACCGCCCCGCGCGGCATGGTGTCGGATACCAGCGTGAAGAGATTGGCTGAGAAGCCCTGGTGCGCCGCCATGGCGATGCCGATCAGGATGACCGCAGCCCACATGCTGTCCAACTGCGGCGCAAGAAACACCGGCACGGTGCAGACTGCGCAGACCAACAGGGTGATCTTGCGGGCGGTGAACACTTCCGTGCCGCGCTTGATCAGGGTCGACGAGATCCAGCCGCCCGCGATCGAGCCGATATCGGTGAGCAGGTAGATTGCCACGAGTGGCAAGCCCACCGCCATCAGTGACACGTGAAACTTGCTGTTGAGGAAGGACGGAACCCAGTTGTTGTAAAACCACCAGGCCGGATTGGTGAGCACGCCACCAACGATGTAAACCCAGGTGCCTGGATAGGCCAGCAACTTCGCCCAGGGGACCTTTTCCATCGCGACTTCGGGGTCGCTGTTGATATAGGCCAGCTCGCTCGGCGACACGCGGGGGTGTTCGGCCGGGCTGCGGTAGACAATCAGCCAATACACGACCCAGATCAGACCCATCGCGCCGGTCACATAGAACGCGGCCTGCCACCCGGACAGGCTCACGACCAGCGCACCGATCAGCGGCGCCAGCATCGCGCCGACATTGCTGCCGCTATTGAAGATGCCGGTTGCCAAGGCACGGTCGCGCACCGGGAACCACGTGGCGATCGTCTTGATGCACGTCGGGAAGTTGCCACCTTCACCGAGGCCGAGCACGATGCGGGCGACCATGAAACCGGCGACGGACGCGACCAGGCCGTGCGCCATGGACGCGAGGCACCACAGGATCGCCGCAGCGGCAAGACCGAGCCGAATTCCGATCTTGTCGGTCAGCCACCCTATGCCGGCATAGCCGATGGCGTAGGCGAACGAAAAACAGAAGATGATGTTGCCGAAATCCGTTTCGCTGAAATGCAGATCATTTTGAATCGTCGGCTTGAGCACGCCGAGAATGTTGCGATCCATGTAGTTGATCGTGGTCACGACGAACAGCAAGGCGCAGATGACCCACCGATAGTGGGTGGACGCCTTGGTAAACGCATGCAGGTTCGACTCGCGCATCAGATCCTCCCTTGAGCCGGCGCCTCGGCATTCTGCCCAGCCTCCGGACCGGCCCCGGTTTCCCGCGGCTCGTTTCGCCCATCGCCTCGAATCTAGAAGACATCCCGTTTGCGGTCGATTGCTATTGAGCATCGATCAATTCAATTTCAACATTGAATGGTGCGACGAAACCGATAGGCGTCGTCGTCCAAGCTGGTGCGCGAGGCTTGGGCCTGTTGGCAGCCGCCTCCGCTACACCGGGTCGAAGGCGCGGATCGGCGGCAGGTTGCCGGTGAAGCGCTCCACCTCGACGGTGGTGAGCTGGCCGGTACAGCCTTGCGCGAAGGATGAGGTGCCGATGTCTCGGGTGAGCACGTTCGGATTGCCGTGAACGCAGAGCGGCGCCTCGTCCTCCGGATCCATCGGGTCGTACCACGCGCCGGTCGGGAGCTGGACGACGCCGGGCGCGATGCCGTCGGTGACATGCACCGCGGCCAGGCAGGCGCCGCGTTCGTTGAACAGGCGGATGATGTCGCCATCCCTGATCCCGCGAACGCTCGCGTCGCGTGGATTCATGCACGCGACCTCGCGGCCGCGATGTTTTGCTGCAACCGAATGTCCGCCAAAGTCGAGCTGGCTGTGCAGGCGCGTTACCGGCTGGTTGGCGACGAGGAAGCACGGCGAGCCCGGCTTCGGCACATCGGTCTTCTCCAGCCAGACCGGATGTCCCGGGCAATCCGCATCGCCATGGCCGGCGATCTTCGCCGAGAAGATCTCGATGCGCCCGCTCGGTGTCGGCAGCGCATGATTGACCGGATCCTCGCGGAAGCGGCGCAACCTGCCGCCGTCGTCGGGCTGTTGCGGCACGACCAGGCTGCCGCGCTGCCAAAATTCCTCGAAGCTCGGGGCCTCGAGGCCGCGCGCTTCGAGCGAGACACGGGTCGGCTCATAGAGATGTTCCAGCCACTGCCGCGCGCTGCGCCCTTCGGTGAAGGGCTCGCGGGCGCCGAGCCGATCGGCGAGATCGGCGAAGATCTCATAGTCGTCGCGCGTCAACCCAAACGGCTCGGCGATGCGGTGCATGGCGACCATCAGGGGATCGTTGGTGGAATAGCCGATGTCCTCGCGCTCAAGCGTCATCGTCGCGGGCAGGACGATGTCGGCGTGCCGGGCCGTGGCCGTCCAGGCGAGTTCGTGCACGACCAGCGTGTCGACTTTCGCAAAAGCCTTGCGCAGGCGGTTGATGTCCTGGTGGTGGTGAAAGGGATTGCCGCCGGCCCAGTAGACCAGGCGGATGTCCGGATAGGTGCGCGTCTCGCCATTGTAGCGATAGGTGCTTCCCGGGTTGAGCAGCATATCGGCGATGCGCGCCACCGGGATGAAGTCGGCGACACCATTGCGGCCCTGCCCCAGCGTCGGGCCCGGCACGTCATTGACGCGGCGGCCGTAATAGCCGATCGCGCCGAGCGAGTAGGCGTAACCGCCGCCGGCAAGCCCGATCTGGCCAAGCGCTGCCGCCAGCACCATGCCCATCCACACCGGCTGCTCGCCATGCTCGGCGCGCTGCAAGGAATGGGAGACGGTGATGAGCGCCCTCTTCCCGGCAAGGCGCCGCGCCAGCATGCGGATCTTGGGCGCATCGACGCCAGAGATCGCGGCGGCCCATTCGGCGCTCTTGGCTTGCCCGTCGCTCTCGCCGGTCAGATAGCGCAGGAAGACCGGCCAGCCTTCGGTGTAGCGATCGAGGAAGGCCTGATCGTGCAGGTTTTCGGCCACCAGCGTGTGAACGATGCCGAGCATCAGGGCCGTGTCGGTGCCGGGCATGCATGTCATCCATTCGGCACCGGCCTCCGCGGGCAAATCGTCACGCAGCGGGCTGACCAGGATGAACTCGCAGCCGCGCCGGCGCGCGGCACTCATGGCGCCGCGCTCGACATGCTTGCTGATCGAACCGCCGGCCACCATGGAGTTCTTCAGCGCCATGCCGCCGAACGCCAGCACGATTTCGGTCTCGGTCGCAATTTGTTCCCAGGTCACGTTGCGCTTGGTGATGTCTTCGTAGCCCGCCAAGATCTGCGGCAGCAGCACCGAGGACGCGCCCGACGAATAGGTGTTGACCGACCGCACATAGCCACCCATCGCGATGTTGAGAAAGCGATGCACCTGGCTCTGCGCGTGATGGAAGCGGCCCGCACTCGACCAGCCGTAGGAGCCACCGAACACGGCCGAGGGGCCACGCGTGTCGCGGATGCGCGACAGTTCGCCGCCCAGGAGGTCGAGCGCCTTCTCCCAACTGACGGAAACGAACTCGTCGCGGCCGCGGCGATCATCGGGCCCGGGACCACGCTCAAGCCAGCCGCGGCGGATTGCCGGCTGCGCGATGCGTGCCTGGTGGCGGAGCGCGCCGGGAAAATTGTCGATGATGCCGTTCGGATCGGGATCCCCGGCATAATGCCTGACTTCCAACCCGGCCTCACTGTTGCGCGCCGAGAACACGCCCCAATGCGAGGTGTGCGGCTTGAAACCATCCGAGAGGTCGAGGCCGGGATCGGGGTAGCCAATTGTCTCGGTCATCGCGTCGTCCTTATGGCGGAGCGCCGGCGGAGGCCACTCTCGTCGCAACTCTCGAGACAGTATAATGATCCGCCCTGCCTAGGGGCAACGGGGGGCTTGCATGCCGGAAATGCAGGGATTGCGACAACAAAGGAACGAGCCGTGTTCGTCTGCCCCCTGTTTCCATCCCCTATCGGGAAAGCCCGCTAGCGATCACGAGTCGCGTCAGGAAATGGCATTCCCTGACGCCTTGTCGAACAGGTGCGCTCGCTCGAGATCGAGTGCGACGTCGAAGAATTGATCCGGCACCGCTGCCACGCCGACCTGCATCTGCACGGTGAACGGAAATGCGCCTACGGTACCGATGACAAGGGTATGCGGCCCCAATGGCTCAACGTCCTTCACGATCATGCGGATGGAAGTGCCCGCTGGCGCCCCTTGCGGCAGGACATGGTCCGGCCGTACACCGAGCACCACGGGTTTGCCGACGCTGCCTGCATAGGCGGCCTCGCGCGACTTCGGCAATGTCAACGCCGTACCCGATGGCTCGGTGAAGAGCAGCGCGCCATCGCGGGCAACAATCTCGCCATGGATGAAATTCATGCTGGGCGCGCCGATGAAGCCCGCAACGAAGAGATTGCTGGGCTTCTCATAGATCGTGATGGGATCGGCCGCCTGCTCGATCCGGCCGCGGTTCATGACCACGACGCGATCGGCCATGGTCATGGCCTCGACCTGGTCATGCGTGACGTAAACGATCGTCTTGGCGAGACGGCGGTGCAACGCCTTGATCTCGGTCCGCATCTCGATGCGGAGCTTGGCGTCGAGATTGGACAACGGCTCGTCGAACAGGAAGACGTCCGGGCTGCGCACGATGGCACGGCCGATCGCCACGCGCTGGCGCTGGCCGCCCGACAACTGCTTGGGCCGCCGGTCCAGGTACTGCTCAAGATCGAGGACCCGCGCGACGTCCTTGACCGCCTTCTCGATGCTGAGGCGCGATTCACCCCGCACCTTCATGCCATAGCCGATGTTCTCGCCGACCGTCATGTGCGGATAGAGGGCGTAGTTCTGGAACACCATCGCGCAATTGCGCAAACCTGGGCGCAGCTGCGTCACGTCTCGGTTGCCGATGCGGATGGTTCCATCGGTGACGGCCTCCAGCCCCGCAATCATGCGCAAGGTCGTGGTCTTGCCGCAGCCGGACGGGCCGACAAGCACGACAAATTCCTCGTCGGCCACGTTCAGATCGAGCCCCTCGATGATCTTGTAGGGCCCGTAGGCCTTGCTGACGTTCTCGATCGCAACGTGCGCCATGGAATCCTTTTCCGTCCCCTTCATCGACGGCCGATAAGCCCGGATGACGCTCACGCGTCATCCGGGAAGTCTCAGCGGGAAGCTAGTTCTTGGGCGGCAGGCCCATCGCCGCGCGATAGGCCGCAAGCTGCTTGGCGCGACCGAACTCGTCAGTCAGGCGGTTCCACTCCTTCGCGATCGTGTCGAGCGCGGCCTGCGGAGTGGTCTGGCCGGCAAGTGCCTTGCCAAGCTCGATCTCCACGACCTCGGTGTAGGAGAAATAGCCGGGCAGACGCATGTCGAGCGCGACATTCTTGCCATTGATCGAGTCCGCCTGCGCGCCAAGATATTCCTTGGCTTCCGCGGGCGTGAAGATCTTGTTCCAGAGCTCCAGATTGGCGGTGTGCGACTTGCGGTAGGGATTGACACCGGTGCCGCCGGTGATCGCAGCCTGGCCGGAGACTTCGGGGCTCGTCAACGTCTTGACGAAGTCCCACGCTGCCTGCTGGTTCTTGCCGGCCTTCGGCACGGCAACCTGCCAGCCGCCGAACGCCATGAACGGGCCCGGCAGGACCGCGGGGAATTTGTCCCACTTCTTGGTCTTGGCGTTCCAGATCTCATCCGAGCCGGGCAGCACCGCAGAGCCGACCTTGCCGGAAATCTTCGACTGCTTGGGGTCGGCGGCAATGACGCCGGTGTCGCCCCAGCCGATCGACTCCGCCACCTGGCCGCCGGCGACGGCCGCGTTCACTTCACCAAACGAGAAGTTCAGAGCGTTGGGTGGCCCGAGCTTGGAAGCACGGATGTATTCCTCAAGGCCCTTCACCCAACCCGGGTTGTTGATCTGCGCGTCCATCGTTTCGGGATCGAAGAACATCGCACCCGGATAGTTCGGATTGTTGGTATAGGCCGCCGCGTGGCTGAAGAAGAACCAGAACTGCTGGCCGCCGCGACGGAAAGCCTCCGCCGTTCCCCACAGCCCCTTGTCCGGCCGCTGGAAGAACTCCGCGATGTCGAGATATTGCTTCCAGGTCTTCGGCGGTGCGAGGTCGTAGCCGTATTTGGCCTTGAAGGCATCCTTCTCCTTGGGATCGCTGAACAGGTCGGTGCGATATGTATAGGTATGGACGTCGCCGTCCATCGATTGCGAGTAGATCTTGCCCTCCCACACCATCAGGCGTTCGCGATAGGCCGGCTCGATATCGTCCCAGTCCTTGCCGGACTGCATGTCCTTCGGCATCTCGCTGAGATAGGGGACGAAATCCGGCAGCCAGGCCGGCGCAAAGCTGACGAGATCGAATGTCGCATCCGACGCCGTGAGCGACGTCGCGATCTTCGGATAGAGCTCCGACCATGGAAACTCGACGACATTGACCTTGCCGCAGGTCTTCTTCGTCCATTCATCCGCGCCGAGCTTGAGCGCAGACGCGATATACGGTCCGGTCTGCGACGCCACCGTCAGGGTGACGCCGGAGTAATCCGGACTACAGGCGGCATTCACCTGGCTCGCGGCGCAGGTCACCGCAAGTGAGGTGGTCAGCATCAGGAACGTCCGTCGCAACATCGTCTAGTCCTCCCTTTCGAAGTTTTCCTACTTGATGGCTCCGAGCAGCAGGCCCGACCGCATCATGCGGCTCAGCAATCCCGCCATGATCATCATCGGAATGATGGCGACGAGCGCCGCGGCAGAAATCGCCCACCATTCGTCCCCGCGCTGGCTGTTCTGTCCCGCCACCAGAATGGGCAGCGTCTGCCACCTGGAATTTGTCAGGAACAGCGCGAACAGAAACTCATTCCAGACGAAGGCCAGCGTGATCATGAAGGTCGCCAGCAGGCCG
The DNA here is from genome assembly GCF_055791185.1 of Bradyrhizobium ingae. Taxonomy (NCBI): domain Bacteria; kingdom Pseudomonadati; phylum Pseudomonadota; class Alphaproteobacteria; order Hyphomicrobiales; family Nitrobacteraceae; genus Bradyrhizobium; species Bradyrhizobium ingae. The sequence continues at coordinate 26,885 of NZ_JBVUBB010000036.1, read as the reverse complement.
TTCATCGACATCGGCACCACGATGCCGACGAAGATGCGCCAGCTCGGCACATTGTCGACCATCGCAGCCTCTTCGACCTCGATCGGCACGGCCTCGAAGAAATCGCGCATCAGCCAGACGACGATCGGCAGCGAGAACGCGACGTAGCACAGCGTGAGGCCGACATAGCTGTCGATGAGCTGGAAACCGAGGCGACCGATCTCGCTGTAGAGCAGATACAGCGCAAAGGCCGTCACGATGGGCGGGAACATGCGCTGGCTGACGAACCAGAACAGGATGTCCTCATTGCCGAGGATCGGCCCCGGCAGCGGCAGGCGGTTGGCAAGGACAGCAACGATCAACGCGATCGGAAACGCGAGCAACAGCGCCTGCGGCCGGGTAAATCCAAGCGTCGTGTTGAAGACCAGATAGCCGCCGAGCGCGAGCAGAAAGAACGCCAGACCCGCCCCGAAGCGGACCCTGAATTCGAACCGCACCAACGCGTAGGCCGCCATCGCACCGATCGCGGTCGCGATGGCCGCCGCCGAAAGTCCCACGATGGTCGAGTTCAGGAAGGTCCGGAAGAACTCGCCGCGAATCCCCTGATAGAGATCGATGAAGGGCTGCAAGGTCGGCGTGAAGTCGATGAACGGAAGGTAGGTCGGACCGCCGACGACGCCTGGCGGCGTCTTGAAAGCCGTTACGACCACCCAATAGAGCGGAAACGCCGTGATCAGGCACCATGCGAGAACGCCGACGGCGATCAGGCGGCGGCTCCACGGCGACAGTCCGGTGAGGCTGCGCCCTTTCATCGACGCTTCTCCAGATGCGGGCGAAGCAGCGCCAGATAAGTCACGCCGATGATCGTGATCGCGATCAGGAAGAGAAAGCTGAGCGCCGACGTGTAGCCGAGATTGAACTTCTTGAACCCCTCCTGATAGGCGAACAATGTCAGCGTCTCGGTATCGACGCCGGGACCACCACCCGTCATCACGAACACAGTGTCCATGATCTTGTAGCTCTCGATCAGGCGGATGAAGACGACGGCGGCCGATATCGGCAGCATCATCGGAAAGGTAATGCCCCAGAATTGCTGCCAGGCGCTGGCATTCTCGAGCTCGGCTGCCTCGTAGACGTCCTCGGGTAGCGTCTGCAGGCCGGCCAGCATCATCAGAATGACGAACGGCGTCCACTGCCAGACCTCGACCGCGATGATGCAGGCCAGCGCCCAACGTCCGTTGGTGAGAAACGGCAGGTTGACCAGGCCGAACTGGCTCAGGAACTGGTTGAGCGGCCCCATGGTCGGGTTGAAGATCATGCGCGCAACGAGCGCGACGGCGACCGGAGCGAGCAGCATGGGTAACAGCAAGGCGACGCGGAACAGTCGCTCGCCCGGTACGCGAGCGTTCAACGCAAGCGCCACGGCAAAGCCGATCGTATATTGCAGTCCAACGGCGATGAAAGCGATCAGCGTCGTCGTGAAGATCGCATTCCAGAAGCGCGGCTCCTGCAGCAGCGCACCATAATTGCCGAACCACACGACGCGCGGCGGGATCGGCGGAATCAGGCGATAGCTGAGGAAGCTCGTGGTGAACGAGTAGATCAACGGAAAGATCGAGATCGCCAGCACGACGAGTACCGCCGGCCAGATGAAGACATGCTTGATCGGATCATTCCGCATCATGGAGGAGATCACCCCTTCAACAACGCTTCGATCTCCGCACGTCGCGGCATGGCAGGCGCGGTCCCGGCGCGCGTCACCGAGATCCCTGCCGTCGCCGAGCCGAACCGTGCAGCCTGGAGCGGATCCGCGCCGTCCGCGAGCGCCGCCGCGAAGCCGCCGACGAATGCATCGCCGGCGCCCGTGGTCTCGACCACCTTGCCCGCGGCAAAGGGCGGCACGTGCAGCGAGCGGTCCGGCGTGTGAAACAGCGCGCCACGCTCGCCGAGCGTGATCAGTGCTGTTCCGGCTCCCTTGGCCAGCAGCGCATCTCCGGCGCGGCGAGCGCCCGCCAGATCGCTCACGGCAATCCCGGTCAACGCCTCAGCCTCGGTTTCGTTGGGGACGACGTAGTCGCACAGCGCAAACAGGCTGCTGTCAAAGCTGATCGCAGGCGCCGGGTTGAACACCGTGATGCTTCCGGCGGCGCGCGCGATCTCCAGCCCTCGCTGCGCCGCATCCACCGGCTGCTCGAGCTGGGTCACGAACACGCGGCTGGTACGGATCGCGTCGGCCGCCTTGTCGACGTCGGCCGCACTGAGACCGCCGGCCGCCCCGGGCACCACGATGATCGCATTGTCACCGCGCGTCTCGTGGACATAAATGAATGCCGCCCCGGTCGGGGCCTCCGTGGTTCTCGCCACGCACGGCTGGATACCTTCGGCCTCCCAGGTCTTGATCGCCAGCTCGCCGAAGGCGTCGCTGCCGATGCGGGAAATGAAGGTTACGCCGGCCCCAGCACGCGCGGCAGCCACGGCCTGGTTTGATCCCTTGCCGCCGGGTCCCATCGCAAATCCGGATCCCGCAATCGTCTCACCGATCGCCGGCATGTTGCCGGCGCGGAACGCCAGATCGACGACAAAAACGCCGAGGACGGCGACACCCTTCTTGCTCATGGTCACTCTCCGTCCGGCGCGATAACGCCCTTGCTGAACAGGAAGCAGCCGTAGAAGCGGCGCTCGCCCGTTGCGATCACGCAATAGGCGGCCTTGGCCTTTTCATAGAAGGCGTGGCGCTCGACGCCGACGAGCGGCCAGGATCGGCGCTCGGCGTGGTCGATCGCGTCCTGCACCTCACGCTGGACGGGCGGCACGTCCTGCGGCTGGCCGACGATCTCCATGCGGATGGCCGCATCGTCGACGAACGTGTCGAGCGGCATGACCGAGAGGATGGCCTGGATGGCCTTCGCAGCACTGACATTGTCGATGCGCAGCAATCGCCCGAGAACCGTCTGTCGGGCGATGGAGTCGGCCGGAAAATTGGTGTCGCAGACGACCAGACGGTCGCCGTGCCCCATGGCGCGCAGCGCATAGAGCACATCGGCGTTGAGCAGTGGATTGATGCTCTTGAGCATGTTGCCTCCCTCCCTTGTCTTCGAGATCGCCTCAACTCTGGCGGTCCGCATCCCCGTTGCCGTCACCGTGGGACGGCTTTTCTAGTCTCCATAGGGGATCCATATGTTCTTCACCTGCACGGCATGGCGGAGCAGGATCGGCCCCTCGCTCGCGGCCTTGTCGTACCAGTCGAGCCCGAGGCCATGATCGACGAGCGTGCGCTTGAGATTGCCGGTCGAGAGCCGTTCTGCTGCCGCCGAGGCGTCCTGCGATCCAAAGACCCAGATCGCGTCGACATCGTCGTGCTCGGCAAGAACCTTCACAAGTCCGTCGCGCTCGCCGGTGACAATATTGACGACGCCTCCTGGCACGTCCGAGGTCTCCAGCACCTGATAGAAATCCGTGGCAGCGAGCGGGTGCCGCTCGCTCGGCACGACAACGACCCGGTTGCCCATCGCAATCAGCGGCGCCACCAGACTGACGAAGGCAAGCAGCGGCGCCTCATCGGGACAGGCAACACCGACCACGCCGATCGGCTCGTGCATCGCAAGCGCGACGCCGCGCAGTGGCGGCGCATGGACCGTCCCCTCGAATTTGTCGGCCCAGGCGCCGTAGCTGAACAGCCGCTCGATGCTCGCATCGACTTCGACGCGCGCCTTTGCGCCCGACAAACCCGTCAGGTCGGCGACGCGCCGGGCAAACTCGTCGCCGCGTGCGGAAAGGTTCTCGGCAAGATAGTAGAGGATCTGAGCGCGATTATGCGCCGTTGCCTTCGCCCATGACTCGGCGGAACGCGCTGCGGCCACCGCATTGCGGATGTCCTTGCGGTTGCCTTCACCCGCCTCGCCGAGATGCCGGCCCTTTGGCGAGAGCACTGCGCGCGAATAGTTTCCGTCGGGACGCACCTGCTTGCCGCCGACGAAAAGTTTGGCCGTGCGATCGATCGGCGGCACGCCAAATCCGGCGCCGCCGCCGGAAGCCGCAGGCGGCGGCGATACCTTGGCCCTCGCCTTGCGTCCGCTCCATGCCTTCGGCTTGAGATATTCGTACATGCCTTCGCGGCCGCCCTCGCGACCGAAGCCGGATTCGCGATAGCCGCCGAATCCGACGCTCGCGTCGAACAGGTTGGTCGCGTTGACCCAGACCACGCCGGCCAGCAGTTTCGGCGCGATGTCCAGCGCCAGCCCGATCGTCTCGCTCCACACGCTGGCCGCAAGGCCGTAGCGCGTGTTGTTGGCGAGCATCACGGCCTCGTCGGGCGTGCGGAAGGTCATCGCGACCAGGACCGGCCCGAAGATCTCCTCGATCGCAACCGTCGACGACGGATGCACGTTCCAGAGCAGGGTCGGCGGGTAGAAGCATCCCTCGGTCGGTATCGCGCCGGACGCCTGATATTTCTGCGCGCCCTCTCTCACTCCGGTCTCGACCAGCGATTTGATGCGCTCGAGCTGGACCGGCGCGACCACCGCGCCCATGTCGATCGCCTTGTCGAGCGGCATGCCGACGCGAAGCGTCTCCATGCGACGGACAAGTCGCTTGCGGAAGGTCTCCGCGATCCCCTCCTGCAAGAGCAGGCGCGAGCCGGCACAGCAGACCTGCCCCTGATTGAACCAGATGGCATCGACCACACCTTCCACGGCACCGTCGATGTCGGCATCGTCGAAGACGATGAATGGCGATTTGCCGCCAAGCTCGAGCGTCAGGGATTTGCCGGAGCCTGCGGTCGATTGGCGGATCAGCCGCCCGACCTCGGTCGAACCCGTGAAGGCGATCTTGTCGACGCCGGGACTCTCAACGAGCAAAGCGCCGGTCGTACCGTCGCCGGTCACCACGTTCAACACGCCCGGCGGCAGGCCGGCCTCGGCCGCAAGCTCGGCGAACAGCAAGGCCGTAAGCGAGGTAAACTCCGCCGGCTTCAGCACGACCGTGTTGCCCGCAGCCAGCGCGGGCGCGATCTTCCAGGCCAGCATCAGCAGCGGAAAATTCCACGGGATGATCTGGCCGATCACACCGATCGGAATCTGGTCGGCGAATTCGCGCTCCTGCAACTGGGCCCAGCCGGCATGATGCAGGAAATGGCGCGCAGCAAGCGGCACATCGAGATCCCGGGTTTCCCGGATGGGCTTGCCATTGTCGATCGCCTCCAGCACGGCGAACAGCCGGGCATGACGTTGCAGCATGCGCGCCAGCGCATAGAGATGGCGCGCCCGGCCATGACCGCCGAGCCTTGCCCACGGCAACTGCGCACTGCGCGCGGCGCCGACCGCTGCCTCGACATCGGCAGAAGAACCTTGCGCGATGCTTGCCAGGGTCTTTCCGGTGGCGGGTTCGATCGTCGCGAGGTGCTTGCCCGAGCGCGGCGCGACGAATTTACCGCCGATGAAATGCCCGAACGAGGCCTCATGCCGCGCCAGCCAGGCGCGCGCCTCGCCGTCTGCCTCGGGCGCGGGACCGTACTCCATGGTCTCGAAATAATCTGCAACGCTCATCGCTGGGGCCTCATGCCACGGGGTGGCGGTTGAAGGCCGAGTAGTGGCCGGTCACGTGATGCTCGAGCTGCCGCTCGATGTCGGCGAGCAGGCTCGATGCGCCGATGCGGAACAGATCCGGCTCGAGCCAGTCGCGCCCCAACTCCTCCTTCATCAGGAACTGATAGTTGAGCACGTCCTTGGCCGTCGAAATTCCGCCGGCCGGCTTGAAGCCGATCCTGTAACCGGTGCGCTCCTGATACACGCGGATCATCCGCAACATCGCGAGCGTCACCGGCAGCGTCGCATTCACGCCTTCCTTGCCGGTGGATGTCTTGATGAAGTCCGCACCGGCCATCATGCAGACCATCGATGCCTTCGCGACATTGCGCAGCGTCTTGAGATCGCCGGTGGCAAGGATCGTCTTCAGATGCGCATCGCCGCAGGCTGCGCGAAAATCGCGAACCTCCGCGTAAAGCGCGCGCCAATCGCCGGTCAGCACATGCTCGCGCGTGATGACGATGTCGATCTCTTGCGCGCCGTCCCGGACTGAGGCCTCGATCTCCTTGAGCTTCAGGTCGTGGGGCACGAGACCCGCGGGAAATCCGGTGGAGACCGCAGCGACCGGGATGCCGGATCCGTCGAGCGCTTCGGCGGCGGTCGCAACGAAGCGATGATAGACGCAGACCGCTCCGGTATGCAGCCCGCGCCCGGCAAAGCCGAGCGCCGCGAGAAGATCGCCGCGCACCGGGGCCTTCGCCTTGGCGCAAAGACGCTTCACCCGCTCGCTCGTATCGTCGCCGTTGAGCGTCGTCAGGTCGATGCAGGTGATCGCCTTCAGAAGCCATGCGGCCTGCGCGTCCTTCTTGACCGTTCGCCGGCCCGGCAGGCTCGCAACCCGCCGTTCAGCGGCCGACAAATTGATCCTGATCTCGTCGACCCAATCCATCTCGAGCGCGTGGCCGCTGTTGCGCGAGATCGGATGCACATGTCCTTCGCCCCGGGCATGGGGCTTCGAGGACACGGCCGACGCATTCTGTATCGAGACGTTCTGCTTCATCGAAGCGCCCGCGCCGTCCTAGCGAATCGACGAGATCGCCAGATAGATTGAATGAGCTGATCGAAGCATGTGGTCCTCCCTCGCCGTGCCCGGGTTCGCCATGGGCGACGGACGGCATCGCTGAGATGTTCCGTCAACCTCGAACAGGCCGTATGTTATAATTCTAACATTTCGACGTTGGCAAACTCACAACATTGTAAGATCATTGTCAACCGGATAAGCAAGCTCTGTGACCAAAATGGCTGAAACACAGAACGCACGATCAAGCGAGACGCGCGTCCAGCGGCTGCAGAGACTGCGCCGCGCTGTCGAGACGAGCGGCGCGCTGCACCTGAAGGATGCGGCCGAGCTTCTCAAGGTCTCCGAGATGACGGTTCGACGTGACCTCGCCGGGCCGGAGGCAGCGCTCGCTCTGCTTGGCGGCTACGTCGTCAACGCGGCCTCGCCGACCGGAATCAAGTACGCGTTCGAACAGGAGATCGACCAGCACACCCAGGACAAGCGCCTCGCCTGCCGATCCGCCGCCGCCTCAATCAAGGAAGGCGACACGATCTTCATCGACTGCGGCACCACGATGCAGTCGCTTGCGGACTGCCTGCCCGAAGATCTTCCGCTCTCGGTGATCTGCTATTCGCTGAACGTGGCCACGATCGTCACACGGCGGCCGGCCACGCAGGTGATGCTGATGGGCGGGCTCTATCACCCGTCATCGCAGTCATTTGCGTCGGACGACGGCCTGTCCTACCTGCGGCGGCTCGGAATCAACAAGGCATTCATATCCGCCGGCGGCGTACACTGGACCCGCGGCACCAGTTGCTCCAACTTTCACGAGGTCGCGATCAAGCAGACCGTGATCGCGACCTCGATGGAGAGCATCCTGGTCGTCGATGCCAGCAAGCTGGGCAGCCTCAAGCCGGCCTTCTTCTCCGATATCAGCTCGTTTTCGCGGATCATCGTCGGCGGCTCGGCGTCGTCAGACATGCGCAGGCATTTCCGCAGCCTCCCTGTCGAATACGTCACCAACGCGACCTGACCCGGTCGAGATCGCACCCTCGACCGGATCGGGTTCGCCGGAGACAAACGATGCGCGGCCCGCTTAAGGCCGCTCATCGCGTGTCGAAGGTCAATTGCAGGCGGGCTTCGCCTTGTTGCAGGCGTCAGTCAGTTCCTGCGGCGGCTCCTTCTTGAAAACGGTACGATAGGATTCCAGCACGTTGGACTGCGTCACCGGCAGCGATTGCACGCCGATCCAGCCCGGCGTTTCCTTGCCGAGCAGCGCATTCATCATCGCCATCGCTTCCGCCACGCCCTGGTCATAGGGGCGCTGCGAGCCGGTGGCCTTCAACGGTCCCCCCTTGGCGATCTCGATCGCCGATTGCAGGCCGAGATCGACCGTGGTGACGGGAATGTCGATGCCCTGCGCCCGCATCGAACTCAGCGTATCCAGCGCCGGCTGATCCCAGACGGCGAACAGTCCCTTCACATCGGGATTGCCGGTGAGGAAGTCGCCCGCGATCTGCGAGACCTTCGGCGGATCGGTGAAATCGACCTGCTTCATCTTGATATCGGGACGGTTCGCTTTCATCCACTCCCGCACGCCCTTGGTCCGTTCGTTCGTGCTGAAATAGTCGACGCCGAAATTGACGAGACCGATCGTTCCGCCCTGAGCAACACAGGAGGCTAGGATCTGCGCAGCGATCAGGCCGTTGCCCTGGCTGTCCGCGGAGACCATCGATGCGTATTCCTCGGGATGCTTCAGGCCGGTCGGGATGCTGTCCATCAAGACCAGCTTGATGCCGGCCTTGGCGATCTTCTTGTAGGTCGGAGCGGTCGCGGTGAAATCGACCGGGATCGAAATGATGCCATCCGGATGCTGCTGGATGGTGTTCTCAATGTCGGCGATCTGCTTGTCGACCTGATATTCGGCGGACGCGACGCCCGTGACCGTCACGCCGTACTTCTTCAGCGTATCGGTGATGCCCTGAATCTGGAGCTGCGACCAGTCGAGGTTGACGGTCTGCATGGAAATGCCGACCTTGAAGTTCTTCTCCTTGATCTTCGCTGCGTCAGCCTCCGACAGCGCGAGCACCTCGGGCGAAGCAGCTTTCTCGCCGTGGGGTCCCTGTCCCACGATCGATTTCGGTCCAAGCGTCGCGAGATCGACGCCCTTGACGCAGGTGGCGGGCACTTCGGCGCGAGCCGAAGGAACGATCGAGATGGCCGTGGCCGCAATCAGCGCGGTCAGTGGCAAGGCTTGTCGCAGGCTTGGCTTCATCGTTTCCTCCATTTGGCCGCCGATTCACCGGAGGGCCGGCGGCCTTGCCCCTACTCGAGCAGCGCAGTGATCCTGTGCTCATGCGCTGCGCCTTGATCCGACTAGCGTTTCGTGAAAGCGACCGCGGCGACGATGATCGCCCCCTTGATCACGAGCTGCATCGGCGAGCTCACGCCGAGCAGCACCAGCCCGTTGTTGAGCGTGCCGATCATCAGGCTGCCGAACAGCGTCCCCAGGATGTAGCCGCGCCCGCCGAACAGGCTGCAGCCGCCGAGGATCACTGCGGCGATGACGTCGAGCTCCATGCCCTGCACGACGTCGGGCCGCGCGGCATGTGAACGCGCCGACAGCACCAGCGCCGCGAGACCTGCCAGCGTGCCGGTCAGGACGAAGGCTGCCGTCGTCACCCATTTGGTGTTGATGCCGGAATAGAGCGCCGCGGTCGGGTTGCCGCCGACCGCGTAGATGCGACGGCCGAACACGTTGTAGTGCAGCAGCAGGATGCCGGCGACCGTCGCGACCAGGGTCCAGGCGATCGGCACCGGTATGCCGAGAAACGTGCCTTCGCCGAAGATTGCAAAATAGGTCTCGTTGGTGATGATCACCGGCTTGGTGTTGGTAACCATCATCGCCAGTCCCCGCGCCATGCTCAGCGAGCCAAGCGTCACCAGGAAGGATGGGATCGACAGCTGCGTTGTCAGGATGCCATTGAGCAGCCCGATCAGCGCGCCGGTGCCGAGCCCGGCAATCGCACCCACAACCCAGCTATTGTTGATCTGGCTCATCGCGAGCGCGGCTGCCATGCCTGACAGCGCCAATGTCGATGCGACTGAAAGATCGATCTGGCGCGCGACGATGATGAAGGTCATGCCCACCGCAATGATCGATACCAGCGTCGTCTGGCGTCCGATATTCAGAAAATTGTCGACCGACAGGAACCAGGGTGAGGACAGGCTGAAAACGACCAGCAGGATCGCGAAGGCGATGTAGAGCATGTACGGCCGCTCGCCCCGCAGCAGGCTCTGCAAAAGCTTGCGGCGCCGGTCGGATCGGCTCGACGAGGCGACGACGTCAGGGGCGGTCAGTTCGGTCATGCGGACAGCTCTTTCAATTCGCCTTGTTCCGAAGCCTGATACATCTGCAGGAGATGATGCAGCTCTTCGGCATCGTCGATCTCCCCGCGCATGAGCGTTCGAGCCACACGGCCATTGACGATCACGGAGATGCGGTCGCAGAGCTCGATCAATTCAACGAGATCCGACGAGACCACGAGGACGCCGGTGCCTTCGCGAACGGCATTGCGGATCACGCCGTAGATTTCCTCTCTTGCGCCAACGTCGACGCCGACCGTCGGCTCATCCAGAAGCAGCACCCGCGGTCGCGGATCATTCCATTTTGCGAACACGACCTTCTGCTGATTGCCGCCGGAGAGTGTCCGGACCAGGCTGGAGGCGCCCTGCGCCTTGACCGCAAGCCTGGTGATCGCGGCCTCCGCGCGCCTCGCGGCGGCGCGCTGCTGCATCCAGCCCCACTGCGAGAAATAGGGAATGCGTGACAGCGTGACGTTGCGCTCGATCGAATGGTCGAGGACAAGGCCCTGCACGTGCCGATCCTCCGGCACCAGCGCGATGCCCTGATCGATCGCATCGGCGGGGCTCTTGGGCAGCCAACGCCCGCCCTCGATCTCGATTGCGCCGCTCTCGAGCGGACGGAGGCCGAACAGCGTCTCCAGAATCTCCGTTCGTCCGCTGCCGATCAATCCGGCGAGGCCGTGGATCTCACCCCTCAGCACGGACAGATCGACGGCGCGCAGCCGGTCATTGGACGCGCCCGACAGGGACAGGACCGGCGACGGATCAAACGCGCGCTTTGCCGCGGGCTCAGCACGCGATGCTGCCGGCGCCAGCCGATCGGTTCCGACGATCGCATTCACCAGCCGCTTCATGTCGGTATCGGCGGTGACGAACGTACCGGCATTGGCCCCGTCACGGAGCACCGTGACACGCTGCGAGATCTCGAAGACCTCGTTGAGCCGATGGGTCACATAAATCACGCCGACGCCGCGACGCGTCACCTTGCCGATCGCATCGAACAGGATGCGGACTTCGTCCGAGGTCAGCGAGGACGTCGGCTCATCGAGGATGAGCAGCCTCACCTCGCCCATCAGCGCCTTTGCGATCTCCGTCATCTGGCGATAGGCGAACGGCAGCGAGCCGACCGTCGCTTTCGTATCCAGGGGAATGCCGAGTTCGGCCAGGAATGCGGTGGCCTGCGCCATCAGTTCGCGCTTCCTCACAAAGCCGAAACGCATGCGCGGCTCACGGCCGAGCAAAAGGTTGTCGGCGACGCTGAGCGATTCAACCAGACTCAAGTCCTGGTACACGACGGCGATTCCCGCCTCGCGCGATTTTGCCGGACTGTCGAACGCCACCATCTCGCTCGCAATCTCGATCGTGCCGCTGTCGAGGGCATGAACACCGCTCAGAATTTTGATCAGCGTGGATTTTCCGGCGCCGTTCTCGCCGAGCAGCGCGTGCACCTCGCCGGCTCGGACCGAGAGGTTGACGTCGCGCAGTGCACGCACGCCGCCAAAGCGCTTGTTGATGCCCTTGACCATCACAAGCGGCGTCGGGTGCTGTGCGGCAACCGAACCAGACGGCTCCAAGCTTTCCTCCGTCGTCAATCCCAGCGCTGGTACGATGGTGACATTTTGTTATTATCGCAACTTAGTTTGTTATAATTCTATCAGAACGATGGACTGTCAATGGGAGATCAGCCGGGCGAGCGGTTGAGTTTCCGGCTGCTCCGGCCGCAGCCTCCGTCGACAACCAGCAAGGGAATAGTCACGCATCCAAATCTGGTGCGGTTCAGCGGCCATGTGCGCTCGGGCGCCGTTCGCGCTTCAGTGACCGTTCGGGACAAAGCGGACGGGCTCGATCGCGAGGGCCTGCAACCCCCGGCCACAACGCTTGCCGGCGGGAAAAGGCGTGACGAACCATGTTCAAGATCGTGTCCAATGTGGAGGACACAGGTCATCGCCGCTGCAACTCGATGCGAACCGGCTAATTCTGAAAACGCCCATGAGGCGCAATCTGGATTTGCGGCCACCTTAGAGCTACCGCTTCGCCTCACAATAGCGTTTTACGTCGCCCTATTCCTAGACCCGCGCACTGGGATACCGAATAATAACCCCAGACCCACGGGCTGCCGTGGGAATGTGCTGCCAGGTCAAATCTAGCAGACAAGGTTCCTCCATATGAAGCCGACGGGTTTCTACGGTCAGACTGTCAGGCGATTCTTGCGCCTCGAGCAGGAGCCGCCTTCGTTGATCACGCGTTCGCTGCGCAACGCTGAGATCGCCGTCACGGAAACCCGGGATGATGCCCCCCTCACGGGGGTTTCTGGCGAGATGGGCCTTCAAGACGCCAATGTTATCACCCTGATGCTTTACGATGACCCAGATTGCCAGACCTGGGAGCGCGGCAGGCGTGCGATCAAGGCCGATATCCGTGCGGGTGCAACATATCTGTACGACATGAAAAACGATGTGCGCTTCGTCATCAACAAGCCGTTCCACGCGCTCCATTTCTATCTTCCGCGCTCGGCGCTCGACGGCATCGCCGAGCAGGCCGGCGCACCGCGCGTGGGTGAGCTCCCTTCCCAGCTCGGCGTCGGTCATGATGATCCGGTCATCCGTCATATCGGTGGGGGACTCCTGCAAGCGTTGCGTCGGCCGGCTGAGACCAACCAGCTCTTCATCGATTACACGATGCTCGCATTTACCGCGCACGTTGCGCAGACCTATGGCGGGCTGCGAACCATCCGGGCGCTGGCCCGCGGCGGTCTCGCTCCATGGCAGACGAAACAAGCCTGCGAAAGGCTCGACGCCGATCTCGGTGGAACACTTTCGCTGCAGCAGGTCGCGGCCGAGTTTGGCCTCTCGGTCAGCCATTTCTCACGCGCGTTTCGCATCTCAACCGGCCTGCCGCCGCATCAATGGCTGCTCCGCCAGCGCGTGAAGGCGGCCCAGCAGTTGATGACCGTGCCTGATTTGGCGTTGTCCGAGATTGCGATATCGGCTGGCTTCGCCAATCAGAGCCACTTGACGAAGGTGTTTTCGGCCCTGGTCGGCATGAGTCCGGCGACATGGCGTCGCGAGGTGCTCGGTGTCAGGAACAGCACGACACGGTCATCCGGCTAGTGGCACGAAGGTGGCAGCGGCCGCGAATTCTAGAAACTAGATTTGACGGTTATGATTTTGGTAGCGGGGGAGGGACGCGCTACCACATTCGCAAATACGACATTCTGCAGAAAGTCCAATGCCTTACCAAGACGGCCAAGATTTCAAATGTTGGCCAATGGTGTGAACCACCTTTCAGCCGGGCATACCGACGCACATTTAGCTTTGCACCACTAGCTGACTGAGAGGCGACTTGATTGCTACCTGCCCTCAGTTGCAGACCGAGGACAGAGCACGGATTTACTGGAGCTCGGCGATATTCGGTCCAGATGACAGCGCCTTCGTTGCCGAGGGTTGGTTCGATGCCGATGCCTGGTCCGGCGCTCGGAAGGCGGCGTCGGGCGGCGTTCCCTGGGATGGTCGACGCGCAGCGGTTGCCGGAAGCACGATCACTTTCGCTCCGACTTTCACCCGCTCGTAAAGGTCCATGACGTCCTCATTGGTCAGCCGGATACAGCCGGACGAAACCCGCTTCCCGATCGTATCGGGCTTGTTGGTGCCGTGAATTCTATATTCGGTCTCGCCTAGATACATCGCCCGAGCGCCGAGCGGGTTGCTAGGACCACCGGCCATAAATCGCGGCAGATAAGGCTGACGCACAAGCATCTCCGCAGGCGGACGCCAATCCGGCCATTCTGTTTTACGGGCCACAGTCTGTTCACCGGACCATGTGAAACCTTCGCGGCCAACGCCGATGCCGTAGCGCAGTGCTTGCGTGTCGTTCAGAACGAAATAGAGGAATGTGCTTTTGGTATCGATGATCACGGTGCCCGGCGTCTGGTGGCTGGTGTACTCAACCACCTGCCGAACCAATGCTCCGGGAACGTCAGCGGCTTTTGGCGGTTCGACCAGAGGCGCCGGGGCCGGACTCGGAACCGACGCTAATGCATGAGCTGGAGTCGACACGTAAACCGGAGTTGACGATGCCAGGGCTTGGGGTGCGGACGGCTTCCGTATTGGTTGCACGCTCGTCGGGCGAGACAGCAAACTGTACCCCAACGCGGCGACGGCCACGGCGCCAACTGCAACTCTCGCGACCATTGGTAGTGCGAGCGTCTCTGCCTTTCCACGTTTGGCGCGCCTACTCATATCTTTTCCCAGATCACCATGCCCGGAAGGGGTATCCGGCAAAATTTAAGAAACTTCGAAGCGCTTTCGCACAGACTGGAATCAATAAGCGTCGTTAACCCCAACTCTTGAGACTTGGGAGCAACGCTCGATCGTCATCTTCGGACTCCTTACCTGCGATCCAAACGCGGAAGTGAACCGCGTCCATCCGGAGGCGGTGCCGGTAATCCTCACCCCGATCGAAGAGTACGACGTCTGGATGCGAGCTCCTTGGGATGAGGCCAAGGCGTTGCAGCGACCGCTTCCTGACGGTTCGCTGAAGATCGTAGCGAGCGGCGGACAAGGAAGATCCGGCGATGACCGCCTGAGCCGCTCACTATGGCGTCCGGAGGACATCCGGATTCGAGGGCCGGTGCTTGGCTTCAGCGGCTGATGGTCGCCTGGAGAGCGCTCACCGAAGATTGGATGCCGGCATCCGTCGACATGGTGAAATCTTCCATTTCGAGGCTGACCCAGCCGTTGTAGCCGCACATCCGGACGACCGAGAAGAACTCCTTCCACCACTGAAGGTCATGGCCTGCGCCGACCGCGACGTAATTCCACGCGCGATTGGCGACGTCCGTAACCTCTTTCAGCTCGAGAAGACCGTTCACGTCAGCCAGTCCCCGCTCAATCCGCGTGTCCTTGCCGTGGCAATGATGGATCGCCGCGCCGAGCGCGCGGGCCGATGCGATGGGATCCGCGCCCATCCACATCAGATGCGAAGGATCGAGGTTCATTCCGACCGTCGGACCGACCGCATTGCGCAGCCTAAAGAGGGTTTCGGGATTCCAGACCAGCATTGCGGAGAAATTCTCCAGCGCATATTTCTCGACGCCGACTTCCTTCGCGAGCTTCACGAGCCCGTGCCACAGCGGGAACGCGCGCTCCTCCCATTGATAACGATCGCGCTCCGGCATCTCGTCTGGCCAGCTTTTGGTGTAGACGAGCCAGTTCGGCACCGTATCGCCAGGTGCCGCTTCCGGCAGGCCCGACATGGTGACGATGGTCTTGACGCCGATCTCGCCGGCCAGACGGATCGTCTCCTCCATTTCCTTGCGATGACGCTTTCCCATCGGGCCGGGATCGAGTGGATTCGCCGAGCAATTGAGGGCAGCGATCTGAAGACCGCGCGCCTCGATCTCCTTGAGCTTCGTCTTGAGCAGCGCCTTGTCGGCGAGGAGCTCATCGGCGCGGAAGTGCGGCGCCCGCGACCAACCGCCCCCCGTCATCTCGATGCCCTCGACACCAAGTCGGACGCACTTGTCGAGCATGTCGGTGAAAGAGAGATCGCCCATCACATCGGTGCAGATCGAAAGCTTCATGATCGTTCCATCCTGAAAAAAAGAGAGGGCGTGCTGATGCACGCCCAGTTGGGGAGGCAGCGCGTTATTGAAAGTCGACCCAGGCCGAGCCTGCGTCTGCGGACCGGACGCAGTTCGCCAGCCAGCGAACACCTTCGGTTCCGGCTTCGATGCCGGGATAGTGGTGAGTCCTGAGGAAGGCCTGATCGCCGCGCTTCGCCGCGTCGATCGCCTCGGCGATCCAGAGATAGATGTTGGACCAGCTGTCGCCGAGCCCTTCGGTGTGGAGTGCACCCATCCGGTCGATGGCCAGGCTCTCCGCGTCCAGATAGGGCATGCCATGGTGAAGGATGCGTCCCGGCTCGCCCTGGACTTCATAGACGAGCTGATCCGGATGGCTGTCAGACCATGACACCGAGGCCTTCGAGCCGACGAAGCGATAGCGCTGACTACCCATGTTGCCGGCGTCCACTGACGAGACCCACAGGCGGCCACGGGCGCCGTTGTTGTAGTGCATCAGGACCGTCGCATGGTCCTCGAGCGGCTCGCGGGTCGGGATGAAGGCCTTGCGGTCACAGAGCAGCTTCTCGACCTTGATGTGTGGCAGCACGATCTCCGAGAGGTAGTAGAGGTGTGTGCCGATGTCGCCAAGGACGAAGGTCGGGCCGGCCGTCTTGGGGTTCGTCCGCCACCTGACCGCCTCGCCGGCCGCAGCGTCATCGCCGGAATTGAAGCCGTGGGTGTACTCAAGGTCGACGATGCGGATCTCGCCGAGCATGCCCTTCTTCACCATCGCCGCCATCTGATGGACAAGCGGATGGCCTGTGTAGCCGTAGGTCACGCCGACGATGAGCCCCTTCTGCCTGGCGAGGGCAGCAATCTCCTCACACTCGGCCAGCGTAAAGAAGAGCGGCTTCTCGCAGATCACGTGAAGGCCCGCCCCAAGGCAGGCCTTCGTGATCTCGTAATGCGTGAAGTTCGGGGTCGCGA
Source organism: Bradyrhizobium ingae (assembly GCF_055791185.1). Lineage (NCBI taxonomy): Bacteria > Pseudomonadati > Pseudomonadota > Alphaproteobacteria > Hyphomicrobiales > Nitrobacteraceae > Bradyrhizobium > Bradyrhizobium ingae. Next base: position 10,408 of record NZ_JBVUBB010000036.1, on the reverse strand, counting down.
TCGACACGACCTCGATGCCGTCGTCGCGCGCAGTCTCGCCCGCGATGAGATCCTGAGAGGTGGCATAGCAGCGGTCGGCGACCACTCCGAGCTTCACGCCGAAGTCCCGCCCCCGATCCGCATCGAGGTCGAAGGCACCCGCGAGAAGCTGGTAGGTGCCGTCGCGCAATGCGCCAGTGCGATGCTTGTAGCCGACCTGCCCGGTGCGGCCGCCTCCGATCATACCCCAGCGCAAGGGGCGGCTGATCGTCTTCTCTCCGTTGATCATGACAACTATCCCTGGATGAGTGCCTACTCGGCCGCGAGCGCGAGCGGAACATCGTAGAGTGCGGGCTTGTCAATCATCGCGATGCGTTCAAGTCCGCCGCTCGAAACGGCGCGCAACGCGGCATCCGCGGTCAGGGTCGCGGCATATCCATCCCAGGTGGACGGACCAGTGGCCGTTCCTTCAGAGGCCGCGACGATCCACTCCCGGAACTCCTGGTCGTAGGCCTCGATGAATCGCTCGCGCCAATCCTCGGGGATGGCCTGGCGAATGCCATGGCGGTCAGAAATGACGGTCGCGGGCCGGTTCGGGAGCGCGGCCACCCCCTGCTCGCAACTGACCTCGCCCCGGATGTCATAACCATAGGCGATGTTGACCGAGATCTCGACGTCGACAAGGACGCCAGAGGCCGTATGCAACAGCACGATCACCGGATCGCGCAGGTCGCCGCCGCGGGTCGAACGCCGCGGCACGCGAACTTCGACACCGATGATCTCGTCGGACAGAAGCCAGCGGGAGATATCCGCATCGTGCACCAACGTGTCGTTCAGCGGCATGTCGGATGTGTATAGCCCGACCGGCACGGAAGCGTTGCGATGAACGGAGTGGAACATTAGGGGGGCGCCGAGCGATCCGCCATCGATGACGCGCTTCAGCCGCCGATAGTCGGCGTCGAAGCGGCGCATGAAGCCGACCTGCACGAGGCGGCGCCCGACGATAACCTCAGCCTCCATGACGCGCCGCGCGGCAGCTTCCGAGGTTACGAGCGGCTTCTCGCAGAAGACCGGCTTGCCGGCGGCGATACAGGCGAGCAGTTGCTCCTCGTGTGCCGGTCCCCATGAGCAAATCACGACCGCCTCGACAGCATCGGACGAGATCAAGGCTTGCGGCGTGTCGAAAACCGCCGCGCCGCGGGGCGCTGCCGCCCGCGCCCGGTCTTGGACGATATCGGTGACAGCGACGACGTCGACACCCGAGAGAACCTCTGTCAGTCGACGGATGTGATCCTGTCCGATCATCCCCGTCCCGATGACACCGACCTTGAGACTCATTTCGCCCTCCAATACTTTTCGACGTAATCCTGCATCTTCGTGCGCATGAACCGGCCGGACTCGTCGGCGCGGTCCTCCCAGGCGAAAACGCACGAGCTCATGATCCCGTCGAAGCCGATCTCTGCGAGAGTGCCGAAGAAGTCGTCCCAGGGCACTTCGCCCTGTCCGATGTTCAGGTGCTGATGCACGCGGGCATTGGTGCCAGGCGGGTTCAGGATGTAGCGCAGGCCCGACGAGGCCTTGTGATTGAACGTGTCGCCGACATGGACATGCGCCAGCACATCGGCGCATTCGCGCAGCATCGCCTTGGTGTCGTCGCCGAAATAGAACGTGTGCGGCGCGCAGTAGAGAAACTTCACGCGCGGCGAATTTACGGTCCGGATGATGTCGACGGCGGGCTGCAAAGTTTCGCACCAATCCTCGGGATGCGGCTCGACATGCAGATTGATCCCCTCTTTCTCGAACATCGGCACGAGTTCCTCCATCGAGCGCCACCACGCGTCCTCGCAGGTTTCGATCATCGAGCCGGTATGGCAGCAGTAGCAGGATCCCTTGTCCGGATGCGGACCGCGCCCGAACTCGGAGTTCATCGTGTCGACCTCCATCTCGACGGCGATCTCGATCGCGCGCTTCCAGTGGCGCACGGCCGCGCGGCGCTCTGTCTCGTCGTTCGACGCCCATCGGTACATCGGCAGCAGCGAGGCGATGCGGACATCGGCCTCTTTCAGGGCCTTCTTGAAGGCCTTGATGCGCTCCGGGAAAACGCGCGGGGCCTTGAACCATTCGAGGAAGTCACCACGCGGCGACAGTTCGATCCAATCGTAGCCGAGTTCCTTGACCTTGAACGGCAACGCCTCGAGCGAGAGATGCCGGTGCATGAAAGGATCGAGTGCAATCTTCATAAGACTCACCTGTAAGTTGTTATTTCGATCGTAGCGGCCTGTTCACCCTCTGCGGGATGTCTGGCGTACTTGCTAAGCGGGCGGCGGTGGATGCCCCTCGTGGGTCTGCATGTAGCTGTCGATCTCCGCCTCAAGGCCCGCCATGGCTTCTCCGCCAGCCATCAGGTCGGTGATCTCCTCACGCGTCTTTTCGCCCTTGCGGAAGTCGGCTGCGAGCGCGCCTCGGATCAGGACAGCGAAGTGGTCTCCAACCGTCATGGCGTGCATTACCTGATGGGTAATGAGGATCACTGCGAGCCCGCGTCGGCGCGCTTCGAGGATGATCCGAAGCACATGCGCGGCCTCCTTGACACCGAGCGCTGCAGTCGGTTCGTCGAGGATGAGGACGCGGGCACCGAAATGGACCGCCCGCGCGATGGCGAGCGACTGGCGCTCACCGCCCGAAAGACCTCCGATCAACCTGTCCCCATCGTCGATCCGGGTGATGCCAAATTCCTGGACCGCCTTGACCGCGACCGCGTTCGCCGTCTTCCGATCGAAGATGCTGAACGGACCAAACTTCTTCGTGGGCTCGACGCCAACAAAAAACGATCGCCCGATGCTCATGAGCGGAAATGTTCCGCCGAACTGATGCACGGTCGAAATGCCGCGATCCGCGGCATCCTTCGGCCGAATGAAGGTGACCTCTTCGCCGTCCATCAGGATCGTTCCCGAGGTCGGTTTGTGGACGCCGGCCAGCGTCCTGATCAGCGTCGACTTGCCCGCGCCGTTGTCGCCGAGCAGGCAAAGGACCTCGCCCGCATGCACCTTCAGCGAGATGTCGTGAAGAACGTCGATCGGTCCGAAGGATTTGTTGACGTTCCTGAGTTCGAGAACCGGAGTGGTCATGCCTCAGCTCCTCGGGCTTTCTTGCGGGGGGAATAGGAGATCGCGATCTTCCGGAAGCTGTTATTCATCAGCACAGCGACGAGAAGCATCACGCCGATGATCAGGCTGGACCAGTTTCGGTCGATGGAGGTGAAGTAGATCCCCTGGCTCACGACGGCGAAGGTCAGAGTGCCCACGAAAATGCCTATCACGGATCCGAACCCGCCGGTCAGAAGGACGCCACCGACGACGACCGAAACGACCGCGTTGAAGATGTAGTTCATACCGCCGGATACTTGCGCCGAATTGAACAGGATGGCGCCGCACATGCCGACGAACGAGGCGGAGGTTGCCGACAGAACGAAGAGCGCAATGGTGAGCTTCGAAGTCGGAATGCCCGCGTTCCTGGCACTCTCTTTGTCGCCGCCCATGGCAAGGATCCAATTGCCGTAACGGGTGTGGTGCACGATCACGTAGGAGATCGCCGACCAGGCGAGCCACCAGACGATGATGATCTGGAAGCTGCCGCCGAGGAGCTGGCCGAAGACCATCTTCGCCCAGTTAGGGGCCGTCAGCGCGACGCTGGCACTTCCAGTCAAAAGCACCGAGGCGCTAAGCACCACGCCCTGCATTGCGACCAGCGTTCCAAGGGTGACGATCAGCGACGGAACCGAGGTCCGGACCGTCAGAAATCCGTTGATCAGCCCCACGAGCACGCCGATGCCGATTGAACCCAGCATGCCGACGGCGATCGGCAGCCCATAGTAACCGGACAGGATGGCGATGCTCATCGAGCCGGCTGGAATCATGGCACCGATCGAGATGTCGAGCTCGCCCGCGATCATCAGAAGGCCGACCGGAATGGCGACAATGCCGAGGTTGGCCGCGAAATTCACCCAGCTTGCCGCGCCGAGCAGCTTTTGGAGGTTCACGCCGCCGAAGATGACGAAGAACAGGATGACCGCGATCAGGCTGATGACCGATCCGGCTTCCGGGCGCCGCAACAATCTGCCGAATGGAAGAAGGACGTAGTACATGGCTGAGCCCTCACCCTTTCTTCTTGCCGGAATAGGCCAGCGCCATCCGCCGGAACGTATCGTTCATGATCACGGCCAGCAGGAGCAATGCGCCGATGATCACGCTGCCGAGGTTGGGATCGACGCTGGTGAAGTAGATGCCCTGGTTCACCATCGCGAAAGTCACTGTCCCGATCACGACGCCGACAATCGAGCCGAAACCTCCGGTCAGGAGCACGCCGCCGATCACGACGCACATGATCGAGTTGAAAATGAAGGACTGGCCGCCTGCGACCTGCGCGCTCTGATAGACCATGGCCTGGCTCACGCCGACGAAGGCCGCACAGAGACCGCTGATCATGAAAAGCGCTACGGTGAGGCGCTCGGTCGGGATGCCGGCGTTGCGGGCGCTGACGCGGTCGCCGCCGAGAGCAAAGATCCAATTGCCGACGTGCGATACGTGAAGGAGATAGGCCAGGACCAGGGCGATCAGAACCCACCAAAAGATGGTCACCTGGAACATTCCGCCCACGAACTGCCCGAGAAAGAACTTTGCAGTCTCGCTCGGAACGATCGCGGTGCTCGTGCTTCCCGTCAGAAGCACTGCGAAGCCGAGCGTCAATCCCATGACGGCGAACATCGTGCCGATCGTCACAATCAGCGATGGCATTTCCGTGCGGATCGTGAGCAGCCCGTTGACGAGACCTACCGCGAGGCCGACGGCGAGCGCGGCGAGGATGCCGACGGGTTCTGGCGCTCCGTAGTGGCCAGAGATCACGGCCAAGGTCACCGACGACGCCGGAATGACGGCACCGATCGACAGGTCGAGCTCGCCGGCGATCATCAGTAGCCCTACGGGAAGCGCGACGATCCCGACCTCTGCGGCTACGTTGAGCCAACCCGCGAAACCGGCCGGCGAAACGAAGACACGGCCGCCGAAGATCGCGAAGAAGATGAAGACCGCGATCAATCCGGCCAACGAGCCCGCTTCAGGGCGCCGCAAGAGTCGCCCGAGTGTCGCCGGAAAGAAGGAACGGCGCACCGCGGGCGTAGCAAATTGGGTTTGCGTGACTGAGACCATGGACCTGTTCCTCGTTCAGCGGGGATCAAAGCCAAATGCCTGTTTCGGCTCTCTCCGCTCCGGACGTGCCAGTCGAGGAATCTGCTGTCCGAACGCGACAGCAGATTCCGCCACCTCAATCGAAGGCCCCTCAGCGAGTGCCCTGCTTCACGCCCTTCAGTGCCGTATCGACATTCGAAGCGTCGACGATCCCGGGTCCGGTCAAGATTTCCCGCGTCGGCACGCTCAGGCCGAAGTTCACATGGCCATTCAGAATCGACACGGCGAGATAGCCTTGCAGGTAACCCTGCTGGTCGATCGCGAACATCTGCGTGCCAGCCTTGATGTTCTTCAGAATGGTCTCGTCCATGTTGACGCCGCCGACCTTGACCTGCGCGGCTTTGCCAGCCTGCGTGATGCCGTTGATAGCCGAATTCGCATCGACGTTGCCGATCGTGTAGACACCGTTCACCTCGGGGTGCTGCAGAAGATAGGCCTTCACCGCCTGGGCAACGGCTGTCGCATTGCCAAACGAGGTCGCCGGCAGCGGCAACGCGGCGCCCGTTCCGCCGTTCGCCTTGACGCCGTCGTTCATGCCCCGGCAATGAGCCTCGATGTTCGCCGCACCCGGCAGCGTGTTGATGCAGACCAGAGTCTTCAGCCCCTTCTTGGCGAAATACTCGCCGGCGGCGACACCCGCCTTGTAGTCGTCGCTGCCAACATAGTTCATCGCGTGGAGGCGATCGGCCGCGGCGATGCCGCCGGCGTTGTAGATCACGAGTGGAATCTTGGCGTCGACTACGGCCTTGAAGGCGGGATCCATCGCCTCGGGAACCCAATCGGGACCGACGATCCCATCGGCGCCTTGGGCAATCGCCTGACGGATCAGCTCCGCGGCATCGACACCAAGGTTGTCGTAGTTCTGAGGACCAAGCCAGGTCACGGACCCGCCCTGAGCCTTGGACACGATACCGGCATCTTCGGCGCCGCGCTTCACGATCGACCAGAATGGGTCGTCGGGTTTGCCACCAATGACAAAGATCTTGGCTGCCATGGCAGAGGTCGCCGTGAGACCCAAAATCACGGCTACAGACATCATCGTCGCAATGCGGCTGCGCTTAAACATATCTACTCCTCCCAAGCCTCGTTTCATAACGAGCTCTTTAATTGTGCCCTGACTCATAGCTTAAGGTTGAAAATCTGCAAATATGCGCTAGCATGCGAATGATAAGAAAATATCATTTCATATCTTTCATAATGACACGAGACTTTCGGGAGCTCGAGCGTGAAACGACCAACCATCCCCGACCTGGCGAAGGCTGCCGGAGTATCCGTCGCTACCGTCAACAGGATTTTGGCAGGGTCCGCTTCCGTGCGAGGCACCACCATGCAGCGCGTTCAGAGCGCGGCCGATCGGATCGGGTTCTACGGCCTTGGCGCGATCGACGACCGGATCCGCAAATCAGCGCCGAACTATCGCTTCGGCTTCCTGCTCCAGCAGTCTCACCGCGAACTTTATCAGCTCTTCAGCCGGAAGATCGTCGCAGCTTGCCGCGGGCGTCGCGACGAGGTCGTCGAGCCGCTTGTCGAATTCGTCGACCTTCTCTCGCCCGACAACATTGCGGATCGGCTCCAAGCGCTCTCAATTGAATGCGATGCCGTCGCCGTGATCGCGGCCGATCATCCGATCATTGGCCAAACGATCCTATCGTTGCGTGAAGCAGGCAAGCCGGTCGTCTGCTACATCACCGATCAGTCCGCACCGGATAGGGCGGCCTACGTGGGGACCGATAACTGGAAACTCGGACGTACGGCAGCGTTCCTCATTGCCCAAATGACGCTGAGCAGCGGGCGCATTGCGGTTTTCATCGGCAATCACCGCTACCAGTGCCAGGACGTTGCTGACGCGAGTTTCCGGTCCTACATGAGGGAGCATGCGCCAGGGCTGATCATCGAGGAAAGCCGACCGACACACGAAGAGCCGAGCGAAGCATACCGGCTTGTCAAGGAACTGCTGCAAGCAACGGACGATCTGATCGGCATCCTGATCGTCGGAGGCGGCATTTCGGGTATACTTCGGGCGATCAGGGAAGCGCCGGAAGACAGGCGAAAGGGCATTAAGATCATTTGCCGTGACATCGGGCCCGAGACACGGAAGGGCCTCTCTGAAGGACTGATCACGGCCGCGCTCTGCCATCCGCTCGAGGCAACCTCGGACCTGCTCGTTCAGACGATGATCGACGTCACAAGGCAGGACACGCCGACCGCCACGCTTCAGCGGACCATCCCGTTCGAGATCGTGACGCCAGAGAACGTTTGAGACGAGGCGACACTCACGCTGTCCCCACCCCTATCAGCGGCTGGCCGCAGTGCGGGCCAGGAAACCGTGCTTTTCGGCGTTCAGATGCGCCTCTGGCGAATCCCCTCATCGGCGCATCTTGCCGGTGGAGCTCGTCATCCGAGCCTGCGCCCCTTCAAGGTGTCGACGCATCGCGGTTTCGGCCGCATCCGGATCAGCGGCAGCGTAGGCCCTGACAATCGCACGGTGCTCGCGAACGGCGTCGTCCGAGCCGATACGGCCGCTCTCGCGCACGATCGAGCGGCGGGCGACGTAGAGGACGACGTCGAGCCCTCGATAGGCTGCAGCCATCGGCCCGTTTCGTGCGCTGTCTACGATGCGCTGGTGGAAGGTTTGCTCGAGTCCGAAATAAGCTTCGTACCCTTCATAGCCGACGCCGGCCTTGCGCATTCTGGCCATTGAATCCGTAGCCTCGGTCAGAGCTGAGACATCGTCGACATTGCCGCGGGCGGCGCCGATGCGAGCGCAGTGCATTTCAATTAGCAACCGAAACTCGAAAAGTTGACGCATCTGATCTACGTCCGGCAGGGGCGCGACGGAAAATCCAGAATTGGCGGCAAATACCACCAACCCTTCGGCCTCGAGACGAACCAATGCTTCGCGCAGGGGTGAACTGCTCACGCCCAGCCGCCGGGACAGTGCATCGATGTTCAGCCGCTCGCCCGGCTGTAGCTCCTGGTCGAGTACCTGACGCTTCAGCGCCGAATAAGCCTGTTCCGACAGGGGTGTCTTGACGAGACGAAGGCCGGTCGTGCCGTCCCTCGGAGCCATGGAAGCCTCCATTCGCGCGGGCCGGCGCCGACCCCGATCGCCCATCCTAGCATAGCACGGGGCGCATGCATCAAGCATCATCGATCGTGCACGATTCTTGACTCCTCGATCGAAATGAGCGAGACAACCGATCGTGGGTGACGACACCACTCAAAAAAACAAGATCACGCAGGAGACGACCGAGATGTCCGACCGGATCGGGCGTTCTTATCGCCACGTACCGATGACGAAAGCGCCGCAGTCATTACCAAAGCCGCGCATGCTGGCTCGGGCGTGACGCCAGGTCATTTCCGATCTGTCGCGCAATCTCCGCACGCAACGTCAAGGCGCCGAAAGCACGCCGGCGGCTGATCCAGGGCCATTCGAAAAATCTCCCTTCCCCAAAAGCCAAGGCGCGTCTCATGGACCCCATTCAATCGATCGAAGTCACACTCAACCAGGTGCCGTTGAAGGCGGCACTTAGCGACGCCAAGGTGCTGACGGGCCGGCAGCGCCCGCTTGCCCACGTCGATCTGCTCTGTGTGACACTGGAAACGAAGGGCGGCGCGCGCGGCTTTGGCTTCAGCTATTCCCTTCGAGCGGGCGGCAACGCCCTTTTCGCCCACGCCAGAGATCTGGCGCCGGATCTGATCGGCGAGGACCCGGATGACATCGGCCGGCTATGGGAAAAGCTGGCCTGGGCTGGCGCCTCCGTTGCGCGGACGGGCGTGACGGTCCAGACCATCGCCGCGTTCGATCTCGCGCTATGGGACATGAAGGCGAAGAAGGCCGGGTTGCCGCTGGGCAAGCTCATCGGCGCCTATCGCAATTCCGTGCCGACCTACAACACGTCGGGCGGCTATTTGAACGCGACCAAGGAAGAGGTCATCGCCAACGTCGACGCCTCACTTCGCCGCGGCATCGGCGGCATAAAGCTGAAAGTCGGCCAGCCTGAGCTCTCGCGCGACATCGAACGTGTGGAGTTGGTGCGCCGCCACGTCGGTGACGGCGTGCCCATCATGGTCGACGCCAACCAGCAATGGGACTACACGACCGCGCTTCGTGCCGGCCGAATTCTCGATCAGTACAACCTGACCTGGCTCGAGGAGCCGCTCTCGGCTTATGACTATGCCGGCCATGCCCGCCTGACCGACAAGCTCGACACGCCAATCGCAACGGGCGAAATGCTCAGCAGCGTGGCTGAGTGCGCGGAGCTGGTGAAGCAGAATTCGGTCACCTTCCTGCAGCCGGATGCACCTCGCATCGGCGGAATCACGCCCTTCCTCAAGATCGCGGCCGTAGCTGATCTCGCGCGCCTGAAGATGGCACCGCATTTCGTCATGGAGATTCATATCCATCTCGCTTGCGCCTATCCGCATGAGAGCTGGGTCGAGCACATCGAATGGCTGGAGCCGGCCTTCGACGAGCGACTGGAGATCCGGGACGGACGCATGTTCCTGCCCGATCGACCCGGGGTGGGCTTGACGCTGTCCGAGCATGGACGCGCCTGCCAAGTGGCAGCGGCGCGGATCTAACGTCTTCGCCATCACAACGGACAAGAAGCAAATCGCTCGAAGCCGGTGCAACGCAAGGCGCAGGTCCGGTTCCGATCAAGGAGGAAGCTGTAGTGGAAACGACCGCAGGCGTGCTGAACCTGGCCCATGCAAGCCGGGTCCGCTACCTCATCCTCGTTCTGATTTTCGTCGTCACCACGGTGAACTACGCGGATCGCGCAACGCTCTCGATCACCGCGCAGGCGATGCGGGCGGAATTCGGCATCAGCGCGATCCAGATGGGCTACGCCTTCTCCGCATTCAGCTGGGCCTATGTGCTGGCACAAGTGCCCGGCGGCATCCTGCTCGATCGCTTTGGACCACGCCTGGTCTATACCGCGAGCATTCTGCTCTGGTCATTGTTTACCCTCCTGCAGAGCATGCTGGGTCTGTTCGCAACGATGGGCAGCGCTGTCGTGATGCTGTTTCTTCTGCGCTTTTGCGTCGGCCTCGCGGAAGCGCCGGCCTTTCCAGCGAATGCAAAGATGGCGACGAGCTGGTTTCCCGCAGCCGAGCGCGGCACGGCCTCTGCCTTCTACAATTCCGCGCAATACTTTGCGCCGGTCGTGTTCACTCCCCTGATG
>NZ_JBVUBB010000035.1:0-88160 GCF_055791185.1 Bradyrhizobium ingae | reverse complement strand
ACGCGGTTCGGGAGGTGTCGCGGGCGCATCAGCAGCACGGGTATGCCGATCCGACCCTCGGCGCCCCGGCAGCCCTTGCCATGAATGCGGTGTCCCGGATGGAGCCACCGCGATCGTGGCCGAAGCACGAACGGCAGCGCTTTTTTGCTCTGCCGTATGACCTCCAGATCTACGTCAACAAGCGCGAAGCCGATAGAGATCGGGCCGTTCGTCGCGCGCAGAATGCGGCTGCGGCCGCGAGGAAAGGATGGATCGATGGCAATAGCCTCTCAGCAGATTGAGCAGCGCATCAAGCAGCTCCGCGCTGAAATCGACGCGGTTATTGAGGCCCATGTCGACGAAGTCGCGCAGAGCTGCCCGGGAATTCCGCGCGGGGTGATCCGGGCGAGCGTTGAAAACCAGGCGCTCAAGATCGACGTCGAGACTGCAAACGAGGAGTGCCAGTGCCGGCCGTTCCTCGCTCTCTTGAAGATGGGGACGCTGTGATGGGACTTCTCAATGGGATCAACAATCCCGAGCTGATGGCCGAGATCGAGCGCCAGCGCCAACTCGTTCAGCACGTCGCCGACCACTACGGTTGGACATTTGATGAGGCCTGCGCGAGCCTGGACGAAGACGACAGAATTGCCATCGCGACGTTCGCGGTTGGCAACACGGTCCCGCGGGAGTTCCTGCATTGAACTGGTTAGACAGGCTCGAGGCTGCCAGCGGGAAGGCTGCCAATGCGGCTCCCGCGGTCGAGGAGCGCCGGCCCTCGGCGCAGGAGGATTCCTCGGGTGTCCCGGCGCCCACGCCGCTAACGGCGGCCCAGCGCGTGCAATCGATCACAGTGAGCGTGAGAGGCGCAAAGGGAAGCGATCCCGGCCAGGTAGAGCTCGGCCACTACGTGGTGGAAGGCGGCCTTCTCACCCTCACGAACGAACAGGGCGTACCGATCGAGGGATGTGAAGCGGTTGCAATCGCGCCCGGTATCGACTGCCGAACTGTGGCAAGCGTCCTGATCCGCCAGCGGTGGAATGGGGGCGGCTTCAATCGACGTCTCGAATATCCACCGCGCGGCGTGGTCTAGCAGTAAACGCGCGCCGGAAGGCCACAAGGGTGGCGCCGATCGCTCGGCCAAGGAGTGCTCCCGCGAACAGTATCGCCAACCAGGCGAGGCCGAGGAAGATCAGGCAGGCGATGCCATCCATCAAGAGCATAAACATTCGCTTCTAAGTCCATGATTTTGAACGGCACGAAATTGGCGCGTTCTTCGTGCGTTCTGTGCCTGACTTAACCGGTGCTCTCCAGTAAAGCTTTCAGCCTGGCTTTGTCAGCCCGCGACATCCGCCAGCCGACGCCCCACACGGCTTCAAAGTCTATACCGTGCCGGCGCAGCACCGGGCGAAGCCTTGCAGTGATCACATCGAGGTTCTTTTCGCCGTTCTCGGGCTGATCGCAGTCGGGATCGCGGCCATACAGATACTCAAGCAACCCCGAGCGCGTCACCGTCTCGCGGCGCATCAGTAGCTCGAGCATGTCGGCCTGCATCGTCTCGATCCCGAGCACGGCGCGTAGCCGGGCAGAGAGCGGCAACCGCTCGGCTACAACTGCTTCCAGGGCCTCAACCCTCGCACGAAGGCTATCAATCGCGCCGTTCATGCTTTCCCTTAGTGCTTAGAGCTTGCTCAACGAGGCGTCGAATAGCCTCAGCTCGAGATGGAAGATCGGGCTGCTTCCGACGCCATTCATCCACGCTCTTCAAAAACGAGCTTTCCACTCTCATCTCGAACCGCTCAGTTTTTTCGCTCATGCCTCTTGACCGTAATGTACGTACATCGTAGCGTACGTACATTACGGCAAATCAATGCGGCTCGCAATGGCGTTCCAGCGCCAAAGCGAGCCTAACCCCCACCAAGGAACTTGGACCATGGCGAAGGCTGCAAAGGCGAATAACACATCCCGTCGTGAATTTCTTGCTCTCTCGGCGCTGGCCGGAGCGGCCACGATAGCCGTCCCGGCAATCGCAATGAGCGCTGCTGACCCGATTTTCGCGGCGCTGGCTGAATACGAGAGGGTCGATGATGCGCTGGCAGATGCGGCCGCCGCGCTCGAGACGGCCGAACGGGAATTGGACCGCGCCGGCGATCTTAACCCGTGCGTCCTCAGCGTCGGAAACGTGCTCAACGTCGGAAACATGCAGGAATTCCCTTCGATGTCCCATGTGGAAATCGATCGGTACACTTCGGCAGACCTGTATCCTGATCGCAACCGTGATGAGCATGCACGGTTGTCGGCCGCGTTCGTGCGCCGAGATACGCGCCTCCGGCCTCTAGTTGAGGCCGTACGCATCTCCGAGGCGCGTGAACTCGAAGCGCGGTTGATCGTCGACGACATCGAGCCAACGACGTTCGAGGGCGCGTTGGCGGCGCTGAAGTTCACGCGCAAATTCACGTTCTGAACCGGGGGCGCATTGCCATGTGGCACTACCATCACATCGTGGCCTACTATGAGCGCCGGGGGCTGTACGGGCTCCTGAGGGCCCGCACCTACCGGATCCTGACCGCCGAATGAGGCTGTCGGCGATGCGCTCCGTGGCCCGCCGGTTCACGCCCGGCGGGCTTCTCTATTTCAGTACATTCGCGAACCGCTGTCGTTGTCGTCCTGCGGTTCTTCGTCTCTTGCATTCCACCGGAGGATGAGAAACAGGAGCGCGGCAACGACGATTTCGCCTGCCAGCGCGGCTACGATGGAATGAACGATCATGACTGCTCCCGTGCTACCGCTTTTGCTACCGAACTGCGCGGCACGGGCTGTGACGGGGCGGTACAAGAAATGACCGCTATCGAATTTTTCTAAGACGTTTCAAGCTTATAAGGGATCAGGAGATACTGGCCGATACGGCCATTCCTGAATTTCAAGACCGGTGCCTTAAACCACTCGGCCACCCTTCCGGATCAATGAGATCAGGCACTTAGCCCACGAGCCCAACTAACGCAACGCGAACTTGGACCCGATTTGGACCAAAAGTGTCCTCCCGCCCCCGTTCACGGCACGCATCACTGCTCTCATGTCGGCTGGCTGAACAGTTTGCAAGTGTTGATTGACATGGAAAACGGAGCGGAAGCGTGCCCTGCGCCGACGTTGCGGGTATTGTCGAGCGCTGCAACAAGAGGCTGTGATGGCGCGCACGCGGGTCACGGCAGATCAGTTCAAGCTTGACTATAACGAGTTGGATGGCCTGCCCGACCACCCGGAGGCCCTCCATCCATTCCCCCGGCATGCTCGGAAGCGTTCTTCCCGGACGGCGATGGCTACGGGCACGAAGGCATCGAGCCGATAGCATCACACTCCCGACCTCATGGCCCAAGGCATCAGAAGCATGACTGTTCAGGTTGGGCGCCGTGACCACGATTGTCACCTTACCGCGCGCGGCGATTGGCTCGACGGGACGCTCTTTCACAAGGCTGCTTCATAAACGTCCGCCAAGGGATTTTGGCCGTTTCCCTAAAGGCAAACCGAAGAGCCGTCGGCAGAAACGCCATCCTTGCTGTCGGGAAGGCGCGCGCGTCGCGATAGCGTTTCATACGGCAGTTTGCAACGGCGTACTCGCCGTCGGTCGGGCGGGGCGGCCAGGCAAATGCGTGCTGGCATAAGCCATGGCGTAGTTATCGAACAAGATGTTCGATTGAGCGGTCGCGGTCGTCATCGCCTCTCTCCCGGAAAGGCTAAGCGTCGGGTTGGGATCCGCCGTCTTCCGTCCTGGCAGGCCCCAGAGGTAATTGACCTGCACGGCTTGGCCGGGATCAGCAGTCAGCGTGATCCTGACCGTATTGGCATCGAGGATGGCGACGGACGCAATATCAAGCAACGGATTGACGCAGAAGACTCGTACGCCGCTTCCGTTCGACGTGATGTCGATCGGCGATCCGCCCAACGTCGCCGAGAGTTGCATGCTGTCGTCGCGCTTGTTCACGATGTAGTAGACTGCTCCTCGAGTGATGCCGCCCGGCATCGTCGTGATTGACGAAATCATGACCTTGTCGCCGTTGGCCGCAGGGCTTCCCGACCAACTGATCGTATCAGCCGTGGCGTCGACGGTGACGAAGGTCGCAACGTACGACGGGTTGAACCCTACAGACGCCTTAACGACGTCAAACCCGGTGACGTTGCCGGCCTGCCAGGTCTGAAGACCCGTGCCTCCGTTGTGCTGGAACGTTATGTCGATAACCGCTCCGCTGCGGACCGCGGACACAGGCTTCGGACCGAAGCCGTCGTATGTCGAAATGCCGCGATACCTCAGCATGGACATGGCCTGCATCTCGCCCCGCAATTCCATGTCGGTGGGGTCCGTCGGGTGCGCTCCGTCCGTTGTGTTGCTCCAGAAGAAATGGTCATCGCAAAGCGCCACGATAAGCGGGTCGCCGACCTTGCCTGCAATCCAGTCCATCTGGGCCCTGCGAACCGTCTGATAGCCCTGCGTTGCATCAACCGCGTTGGGCTGACGGTTCGAGAGGAACACCTCGCCAAAGAGGATGTCGTTGCCGAGGTTCGTTCGTACCCACGAGTACAAGCTGTCGAGCTTGGCGCCATATCCGCTGCCGCTGTCCGCAGCACCCTGATCCCAAACGTACCAGCCTGCCTTGCAGGCGACCTTTGACGTGTCGCACAGTGCAATTTTGTTCAAGCCAGCATTGACGTTGTCTAGGTTCGACTTGGTGGCGAAGTTGGATACCGTTGAGCCTCCGATATTGACGTTGATGAGGGCTACCACGCAATCGCTCTCATTCGAGAGCTTGTTGGCAAACACCGCCTCGCCGGCGCCCAGCAAAGCTAAGTTTGACGCGTTCCCGTACATGCGCTGCCAGGAAGCGCTGCCTCTGTAGTTGTAGCGGGAGATGAAACCGTTCGGCGCAACCTTACCCGCCCCCAAGCTAGCCATTAGGCCCTGAATGCTATCACCTTGCTGCACGACAACTTCGCCGACCCCGATCGGGACCGTCGATTGCTGAGTTACCTGAGCGGAGCCAAGCTTGCGCAGCTGGAAGCTCAACCAACGCTTGCCCTTCGGACAGGTAAATTTGCCGCCCCATGTCTTGGCGACGGCGTCAGCCGAAAAGCCCGAAACGGCTGTCCAGTCCTGAACCACCGAGCCGGACGACAGATCGGTGACTTTTACCTGCACACCGACCGGCGTGACGCCCGTGAAGATTCCGGTCAGGTTGAAATGCCCGACCCCATCCTTGTGCTGAATGACGGTCCCGCAGGCCCAGCTATCGATACGGACCGAGCCGGTGACTTGCGTGTTCGGCGCTAGCTCGCCAAGCCCCGTCGTCACCCACGCATTGTTACGGGTGCGTGTAACGCCATAGGATCCAAGCATGCCGTCAACGTAAGCTGTCGCATCCGTATACAGGATGGCCGTGCAAGATAGATGCTGAGCGGTCGGCATTTTCGCAGTGCAGGTCGTGTCGAAGACAAACGCCTCGCCGGCCGCGCCGGTGTTGCGATGCTTGATAACAAGGACATCGGCGCCGACATGGATATACCGCGCGTCGCTCGCGCCGCCTTGAAGCGGCGTCAGCGAGTTCAACCGCGCAGCAAGCCTGCTGATCGTCTCCGGCGTCGTACTGACGTCGACGACGGAACTGCCGTTCATAACATCGAGCGCCGCGCCGCCCTGCGTCAGAGAAAGCCGCCATGTGTCGGGCGTCGCGCCCACGATGTAATAGAATTGGGCAGCAGGAAGGCCCGACGTCCAGTTCGAACCGGAAACAGTGACCTTCCAGTCGTTCTTTAGACCGTGCGCCGTCTTTGTGAATACGCCGGCCGTCGAGCTTACGGACGCGTTTGAAGCAACCGCATGTGTAGCAGTCTGGATGTCTAGGACAGGATCGACGGGCGTCTCCTTGAAGGTGAAGACCTGACCGTTCAACGTCACCGTCTTGCCGTCGTTCTGCATCGCCTTCGATATCGTGTCACTGCTGGTTGATCCCCCGTTCGATATGCTCGCGAACCGGATGACAGCGAAAGGATGCGCATTCGCGAAGTTCCCGAGCGTGGCGGGGTTGATGCCGTCAGCGATCTGAGCGATTTCGTTTTCAGAGAGCGCTCGATCCGGCGCATAGATCGGCATTTCAACCTCAACGGATGGGTTGAATTGCAGATTGAGCAAAGTGCCCCATGTGCAAGCCAATCGTGGGCTGTCGAACCCCGTAAAGAGGCAGACTTTCGACATGATGAGCCGGGGGCGTTCGCTCCGGAACGTCTGCCAAATCTCGATGGTCCCACTGCGGTACTGGACCGTGTAGAGCGCCGGGTGATTTTCATACTTGTGATCGTTTTGCGCCTCCGAGGAGATGCCGAAGGCCGTGCCGTCCGGACTGGTACCATTCAGCGACGCGGCGGATACCTTGTTAAGCGCCTTGTCCGTGCCCGACAGGAAAAACTTGAATCTGTTGCCGCTGTTGTTGAGCGGGACGGTTCCGGAGTAGCCGAGGGCGAGCTGCTGCTCCGTCCCATCGCCGGTCGCTTTTGACCGCGTCGTGCCACTCACCCCGATATTGAAGAGATAACCGCCGGTGAAGTTCGTAGTCGACGGGGGCACGCGTGCCCAAATGCTCACAGACCACTCAGCGCCAAATGGCGGAAGGTACGTAGAACCTCCGTTGAACCGGCCCGCGCAATAGGTCCTCGTCATCGAGCGGTATGCGGCGGGTACAATATCCTGGGCAACGACAGGTGTCGTTCTCGCAAAGACTGCGACAGAGGGTAAGTTGAGGCCCAAGCTTAGCATGCCTGCCCCCAACACTTCGCGACGCGTGGGCATGCCGGCGCATATAGCACAGTTTCTGCTCCCAACGATAACGGCACGAACTATCGCCGAAGCGGAAATCGACATTTGATCGATCATTGATGGTTTTGCAGATGTAGCGTGTTTGGCGTCCCTCGCCGCGGGAACAGATCATCGATCTCGCTCAACGGTTCAGCTCGCCCAAACCAGGGCTTCAGCCGATTGCTGCAAAAATGGTCCCGGTGGCTCACTATTGGTGTCGATCAAAACTTCCAGTTTTCATTAGATCTGATCCGCCAGTCGTTAGACCCGCTCGTCCGACGGCGCGGACGGCGATTGCAGGCGCCAGGCCTCCCTAAGGAAGTGGACGGCATGCGGCGTCTGGTCCAAGATGGCGCATGCCATTCTACCTCTTTGCAGTTTTTCTCATTGGTCTCACTTCCGCGCTAGCCCAAGGCGCCTCGCCAATCGTTCGCTCAGGCAAGGTACGCGCCGATGGTGCCGTTGTTTGCCGCACCTTGGCGGTCGTTGCGTTCGCGACGGAGCAGCTCCGACAAGGCAACGCTCCGCCTGACCTTGAGGCACTACACTGCACCCTGCTTCTCGCGGGAACGTCTGTGAACATCGAGGAAAGTGATCGTGGCACGATCGTCACGGCGGAGACGATGTTCGGAAAAACGGTGCGAGGCGTAGCAGATTTGACGGCGATCGAAATTGCACCGCCGAGCCCCTAAGAGGCGAACAGCTCGCTCCTGATGAAGGAAGTGGACGGAGTTGTGTTAGCTCGGCCTCCTACAAGGGGAGGTCTGATCATGAACGTCCTGGGAGTTCATTGAGCGCAGCAACAGCCACCGTATTCTATGCGCTTCGTTGCCGAAAGCGCTCGATCTACGATCTGATCGAAATTGCCGTCAGTAGTGCATGATCTTTTCGGAACTCCGCTCCACACTTTTCCGCATCTTGCGAAAGCCCGTCGGAACCACCTGTAAGGTCGCTGTCAGCTTGGGCCCTTAGGTTGCGAAGCCTGCAACGGCCCCTCACCCGTGGCCGGACACAATCAATTCCCGACATCGGCGCCGCCGCCCAGGGCGTCGCCGGTCACGAGGCCCGGTTGGACTGGTCTCCAACTCCGGGCCTCGTTCGCTTCAAGCAAACGCGGCGCCAGAGGCGCCGCGCTTTTGTCTGTGCTGATTCTGGTTCAGTAGCTGCCGCAGGACGCGCAGGGCGAGACGACCGGAGCGTAGTAGGAGTAGCCAGGCGAGACCATCTCGACGCGCTGGCGAGTCGCATATTGCGGCGGGATGCGCTCGTACTGCACGCTTGGCGGCGCGACCATCACGGTCCGCGGCACCATCACGGTGCGGTACTGTGCGGGCGTGCGATGGGCGACGACGGAGCCGGGTGAGACCATCACGGTCTCATCGATGGTGCGATATTGCGGCGCCACGTATTGCTGCTGGTAACAGGTCGTGCAAGGCGGCGGGGCATAGCAATTGTAGCAGCCGGCGGACGCCGCGCCCGTCATGGCGATGGCTGCGGTTGCGCTGGCGAGAACGACGGCAATGGTACGAGACATGTTTGCGATACCCCAGTTACGCGGAAAATGACCTGGCTCGATAAGTCAGCACGCAGCAGTATACGCTGCGAAATCCGCGTCGCTGAAAGATCGTTGGGGCATCCTTAACGGGGCCGCGCAATCGCGGCTGGTCAATAAGGATTCATTGACCAATGATCGCAACCCGCACGTATGGGCCTATTTCGGCCGGCGCTTGACCTCGCGCACCGCGCCGCGCGCGGCGCTGGTGGTCAGTGCAGCATAGGCCTGCAGCGCAGTCGAGACGCTACGCTTGCGGTTCTGCGGCTGCCAGGCGGCATCACCCTTCGCCTCCTCCGCCGCACGACGCCTGGAGAGCTCCTCGTCGGAGACTTCAAGCTGGATGCTGCGGTTCGGAATGTCGATCGCGATGCGGTCGCCGTCACGCACAAGGCCGATATTGCCGCCTTCGGCGGCTTCCGGCGACAAATGCCCGATCGACAGGCCCGAGGAGCCGCCGGAGAAACGGCCGTCGGTGACGAGCGCGCAGGCTTTGCCGAGGCCGACCGACTTCAGGTAGCTGGTCGGATAGAGCATCTCCTGCATGCCGGGGCCGCCGCGCGGACCTTCGTAGCGCACGACCACGACTTCGCCGGCAACGACCTTGCCGCCCAGGATGCCCTCGACCGCAGCGTCCTGGCTCTCGAACACGCGCGCAGAGCCCGAAAATTTCAGGATCGAGGCGTCGACGCCCGCGGTCTTCACGATGCAGCCGTCCTGCGCGAGATTGCCGTAGAGCACGGCGAGGCCGCCGTCCTTGCTGAAGGCGTGTTCGAGGCTGCGCACCACGCCCTTCTCGCGATCGAGATCGAGCTCGTCGTAGCGGCGCTCCTGGCTGAAGGCGACCTGGGTGGGGATGCCGCCGGGCGAAGCACGATAGAAGGTGCGGACCTGTTCGCTCTTCGAGCGCTTGACGTCCCAGCGCTCCAGCGCGTCGGCCATGGTCGGTGCGTGCACGGTGGAGACCTTGGTGTCGATCAGGCCGGCGCGGTCGAGCTCACCCAGAATGCCCATGATGCCGCCGGCGCGATGCACGTCCTCGACATGGACGTCGGCGACGGACGGCGCGACCTTGCACAGCACGGGTACGCGCCGCGACAGGCGGTCGATGTCGCGCATGGTGAACTCGACCTGCCCCTCATGGGCAGCCGCAAGCAAATGCAGCACGGTGTTAGTCGAGCCGCCCATCGCGATATCCAGCGTCATCGCGTTCTCGAACGCCGTGAAGTTGGCGACGTTGCGCGGCAGCACGCTGGCATCGTCCTGCTCGTAGTAGCGGCGCACGAGATCGACGATGGTGTGGCCGGCCTCGACGAACAGCCGCTTGCGGTCAGCATGGGTTGCCACCACCGAGCCGTTGCCGGGCAGCGCGAGGCCGAGCGCCTCGGTCAGGCAATTCATGGAGTTGGCGGTGAACATGCCCGAGCACGAGCCGCAGGTCGGGCACGCCGAGCGCTCGATCACCTTGACGTCCTCGTCGCTGACCTTGGAGTCGGCCGCGGCGACCATCGCGTCGATCAGGTCGACAGACTGCGTCTTGCCATGCAGCTTGACCTTGCCGGCTTCCATCGGGCCGCCCGAGACGAACACCGCGGGGATGTTGAGCCGGAGCGCCGCCATCAGCATTCCGGGCGTGATCTTGTCGCAGTTGGAGATGCAGACGAGACCATCGGCGCAATGGGCATTGGCCATGTACTCGACGCTGTCGGCGATCAACTCGCGCGACGGCAGGCTGTAGAGCATGCCGTCATGGCCCATGGCGATGCCGTCGTCGACCGCGATGGTGTTGAACTCCTTGGCGACGCCGCCGGCCTGCTCGATCTCGCGCGCAACGAGCTGGCCGAGATCCTTGAGGTGGACGTGGCCTGGCACGAACTGGGTGAAGGAGTTGACGACCGCGATGATCGGCTTGCCGAAATCCGCATCCTTCATGCCCGTCGCGCGCCAGAGGCCGCGCGCGCCCGCCATGTTGCGGCCGTGGGTGGTGGTGCGGGAGCGATAGGCTGGCATGGCGGTTTCCGTCCTGGGTTGGCTGAGCCTGGCGGCAAATTTCGAAGCCGCCTCAGGCCTTTCCGGCCGGATAGCGCACGGGGTCGGCTGGCGCAACGAGAACTTGGGCCTGACAGGGCCGGATCGGCCTCTCGCAGGCCTCCTCTGCTCCCGGCGCAGCCTGCTGGAGGGGGCGAGTTGGTCCCCGCCGTCAGTCACTGATGATTGACGCCTCCAGCGTCGTCGCCACGATCGCCACCGGAATGCCCCGCGGCATGACAAAGGACATGGTCTCCACACGCTCGCGTCGCATTGTAGCAGGTGCTCCCGTAGTGACGCGGATAGCGACGATCACAAATTTCACGTATCTCCCGAGTGCGACCGACGGCCAACGCGCATCACACTTTTCTGGCCGCGTCACATGGGCGGGGGCGCCATGGGGCGGGGGATGAAGTCACGAGGTCCGGACTCCTAGGCACTCCGGACCTCGTGGCAACTCTTCCCGATGCAAAACACGCCCCTCCCCCTTAAATCGCAGATCATTTCGTGCATTTTTGCAGCCTCGTTCTTGAGCTGCAAAAACGCTGAAAAAATCGATTTGGGTCCATCTTTGGGTCCACGTCGGTTCTTGCTGCCGATCGCGAATGCCGTCGGCTGGTAGATTCGCGACGTGAGAATCTCCCTGCCCTTCCAGCCCACACGAAAAACCAGAGCGAAATATTAGCAACCGGCTCGAAGGGCCCGTGGTCCACTAAGCCTGAGGAAACGCAACACCAGTCAGCTCGCCCAACTTGGAGATGAGCCGCTCCTGAAATTCTGGATCGGTTGCTTCACCGGCGGGCTGCTCCTGCCGGAGGTGATGCCAGTAACGACCGCTGACCAGGCGGCCGGCTACGGCCAGCCGGGTCTGGGTCCGTTGCCGGGGCGGCCTGCATCCACGGATTTAAAAACGCTCCAGCACCGCCACGATTTTTTGAGCTGCAAGGAACGGGCACTTCGGAAGCTGATTGTAAATGCGGTACCTGCCCCCTGAGTGTCAGGGACCCGCGTGAATGGCCCCAGCTTGTCCCCCCTGAGCTGGGGCCTATCGTTGCTGTTTGTTTGCGGTCCACCATGCTCGCGATTGAGAAACGACATCGAGGCTCTCAGCAAACGCTGCTGCGCTATAAAACTCCTCCGCACATCGGGATTTAGCTTTGATGTTTCCTTCGTGCAGTCACATAGCCGTTTTGGCCATGTTCGATCTCACGCACCTTGCGCGCATATGACAGGTACTTGTTGATGAGATCATAGTCGTTGGGATTAAACCGGATTTGCTTTTCCATTGCGGCGAGATCTTCGCGCAGCGCGGCAGCGTCCAACATCGTAGTCCCTCCTTTGCAATGTACAAACCACGCCAATCGGAGCGGAGTTCCACGCAGTCCCTCTGCTGAGCCAGCAACAATGCATGGAACTTTCTTCGCTGGTACTCGCCTAAGGAGGCGCTTCACCGCGCTTGACACGCTCCCTTCCATGTCACCTGCAAGTTAAGGAAGCCCGCCATTCGCGACGGGCCCAAGGCTAAGGGAGAAACGCGCCATGAAGACGCGGCAAAAGCCTACGACGAGTCGCTCCGATGCTGTGTATCGCGATTGACACTGTGGACAATAAAACACTGCTGCGAACACCGCTGTCACCGATCGACGTCCGGCGCAGAGACGGCGGCCCCGCCGCGGCCGGCGGGTTGATCTGCCACCGGTAGAGGCTGGGGCCGGGCCTTGTTAATTCGGCTGATCGAAATATGCTGAACTCCCGCCGTTCTGAGGGAGCGCAGAATGGAACGTCGCGTCACTGCGATCCTTGCCGCCGACGTGGTCGGGTACAGCCGTTTGATGGAGACGGACGAACTCAGGACGTTCGCAAGGCTCAAGGAACTCCGTACACAGCTAGTCGATCCAGCCGTTTCAAGTCACGGCGGGCGCGTGGTCAAGCTGACCGGCGACGGATTTCTGGCCGAATTCGCAAGCGCAGCACAGGCAACTCAATTCGCCATCGATCTCCAGGAGGCGATCGCCAGGCGAGAAGGCGCGACACCCGAGAAAGACCGTATCGTACTACGCATCGGGATCAACCTCGACGATGTCATTCTCGACGAAGGCGATATCTATGGTGACGGGGTCAATGTCGCGGCGCGTCTGGAAGGCATGGCCGAACCGGGCGGAGTGTTGATCTCGCAATCGGTCCAGGAAAACACTGCGCAGTCTGTCCAGGCGACCTTCTTCGACAATGGCGAGCGGAAGTTCAAGAACATTGCGCGTCCAATACGGGTGTGGTCGTGGCCGAAGCGACTGACCAGCTTGCGTGCGGAGGGGAAGCCGCGGTTGTTTCTTTGCAAGTTTGAAGCTCCCGGTGAAATCGAGCAACGGTTTGCGAACGATCTCTGTCACGAACTCAATTCTTGTCTCTCTCGCCTGACCGGGCTTGAACTCACTGCCAATCGCGCCAAGGCGCACTACGTGCTGGAAGGCGCGGTGCATATCGGCGAGGGCCGGCATCGGATTTTTGCGCGGCTGCTGTCGGCTGACGAAGAGAAGCAGATCTGGTCGGAACGTTACGATGAGCACTGCGATAGCCTGTTCGATGTTCTCGACCGTTGCGCGCCGAAAATGGCCATGAGCGTGCGGCGCCGGGTGGCCGCGGATGATGCCGACAGACTCGCCAATCGTCCCCTGGACGAACTCTCGGTCGAAGAGCTCCTGGCGCTGGCGGGCGTGAGCTTTTTTACGCCGACGAAGGAGGGCTGGCGCGGCGGTGGGGTCATCTCGGAGCAAATTCTGGAGCTGCAGCCTAAAAACTTCATGGCGCTGATGATGGCCGGCTCAGGACTTGGAACTGCAGATTTTCTTTACGGTTTCAGCAGGCCGGACGACGCGGTGCTCAACCTTGCCATTCGCCGGGTCGAGGAATCGGTACGGGTGAACAACAAGAGCGATGTAAACCACACTGCGCATTCCCTGCTGCTGCTGTTCGGACGGCGCCGCCACGGCGATGCGATGGCCGCGGCGCGGCGCTCGCTCGAACTTAATCCGGACTTCAACATGGCCATGTGGGCGCTGGGAGCCGCCCAGGTGTTTTCGGGCGAACCCGATGCTGGAGCCAAGAGCGCGATGCGGGCTGTCGGCATCGAAACTCGAGATCCTTATGTGCACCTTTACAGTCGGTTCGCTGGCTATGGCCATCTCGACGCAGGTCGTCTTGACGAAGCGAGAGCCTGGTTCGAGCGGGCCAACCAGTTGGCTCCGGGCGTGGGCCCCAACCTGGCCGCCCTAGCGGTCACCCGCTGGCGAGCGGGCGATCACCAAGGGGCGCAGAGTACAGTGGAGGCCCTTCTGGAGCACGAACCGGACTTCTCGGTCAGCGGCTGCTGTCCGCTTCCTTATCGTGGTCCAGCGCAATGGCTGAAATTTGCCGAAACGTTGCGCGCGGCGGGAGCCCCGGATTAGAAATGCTGGGCACGCCGCCGTATCGCCTATTGGTCCAAAACGGCTGAGAGCCCGCGGCGATCCGCTGCCTACATCGCCTCTTTCAGCGTCAACCGTGCGGCAAAGGGCACGCTGGTCTTGCCGACCAGAGCCACGCCTTCAACCTCGGCACCGCCAGCGGAATAGCCGCCGGAGAAGCCGCAGGTGACCTCCCTGCCGGCGAACGCTAGCGACTTGCCGACCGCCTCGGTGTGCTGATTGACCGTCATGTCGCCGCGCCACTTGCCGTTCCGATAAGTGTAGTGGCCGCTATAGTAGAAATAGCTGTCGCCGCCCATGATGCGACCATCGCAGAGTACGGCGACGCCCCTGGCCTGGCCGCGCTTGCCGTCGCGCATCTCGATCTCGAACATGTAGAGGCCGTTGACGACCCCGGTCTGATCGTTGGCCGTTTCCGGCCCAGGCTCGGCCGCCATCAGCCTATCCCCTTCTTTCGTCCGTCTTCATCACTTCGGCACGTTGCGCTCGAGGTCGTCGAGCCATGCGGCGGCGCTGGAATCAGACGGCGCGCGCCAATCGCCGCGCGGCGACAGCGAGCCACCCGCCGAGACCTTTGGACCATTGGGCATCGCCGAGCGCTTGAACTGGCTGAAGGCGAAGAACCGCCGCAGGAATACCTCGAGCCAGTGACGGATGTCGGCGAGCGCATAAGCCTTGCGCCGGTCGCTCGGGAATGCTGGGGGCCACTCGCCTCCCGCAACATCCTTCCACGCATGCAGCGACAGGAAGGCGATCTTGGACGGACGGAACCCGAAGCGCAGCGTGTAGAACAGGTTGAAGTCCTGCAGCTCGTACGGCCCGATGGCGGCCTCCGTGCTCTGCGGCTTCTCGCCCGGCCTGACGGGGACGAGCTCTGGCGAGATTTCGGCGGCGAGGATCGACGCAAGCGTTCGGTTGACATCATCGCTGAACTGCTTCGAGGCGATCACCCAGCGGATCAGATGCTGGATCAGCGTTTTTGGCACACCGGCATTGACGTTGTAATGCGCCATCTGGTCGCCGACGCCATAGGTGCACCAGCCAAGCGCAAGTTCCGACAAGTCGCCGGTGCCGATGACGATGCCGCCGTGATGGTTGGCAAGGCGGAACAGATAGTCCGTGCGCAGGCCCGCCTGCACGTTCTCGAAGGTGACGTCATAGACCTTTTCGCCCTTGCCGAAGGGATGACCGATGTCCTTCAGCATCTGCGTGGCCGTGGTGCGGATGTCCAGTTCCTGCCAACTCGTCTGCAGCGCCTTCATCAGCGCGAGCGCGTTGGTCTTGCTCTCGCTGCCGGTGGCAAAGCCCGGCATGGTGTAAGCCAGGATATTGCTCCGCGGCAGTCCGAGCAGGTCGATCGCCTTGGCCGCGACGATCAGGGCGTGGGTGGAATCGAGCCCGCCGGAGACGCCGATCACGACGCGTTTCGTCCCCGTCGCGCGCATCCGCTGCACGAGGCCGGCGACCTGGATGTTGTAGGCCTCGTAGCAGTCCTGCTCGAGCAGATGCTCGTCGCTCGGCACGAAGGGGAAGCGCTCGACCTTGCGCAGGAAGCCGATATCGGCAACGGGCGGCTTCAGGGCAAAGGCTATCTTGCGGACGCTTGCCTTGCGCTGCCGTCGGTTGTCGTCGAACGTCCCCATCAACGAACGCTCCTGCCGCAGCAGGTCGAGATCGACGTCGGCGGTCGTGATCTGCCCGCCCTGGCGGAAGCGCTCGCCCTCGGCCAGCAGCACGCCATTCTCGTAGATCGAGGTCTGGCCGTCCCAGGCCAGATCGGTCGTCGACTCGCCGGCGCCCGCAGCGGCATAGACATAGGCAGCAAGGCAACGCGCGGAGGTGGACTGGCAGAGCAGCGCGCGCGAACGTGCCCGGCCGATCGTGATCGGACTGCCGGAGAGGTTGATCAGCACGCTCGCACCGGCAAGCGCCAGCTCAGAGGCCGGCGTCACCGGGATCCACATGTCCTCGCAGATCTCGACGCCAATGGTGAGGCCCGCGACGTCGTCCGCTGCGAACAGCAGGTCGACACCAAACGGCGCGCGCACGCGGCCGATCGCAATCTCCTCTGCGATGACGCCCGCGCCGGAGGCAAAATGGCGGCCTTCGTAGAACTCTCGATAGGTCGGCAGGTAGGTCTTGGGAATGACGCCCAGAATGCTGCCGCGATGGATGACCACGGCACAATTGTAGATCCGCGCACCATGGCGCAGCGGCGCACCGACGAACAACACGGTCATCAGGGCCGACGACGCTTCGACGATCGCTTCAAGGCCGCGCTCGACTGCGTCGAGCAGCGGGTCCTGCATTACGAGGTCTTCGATCGCATAGCCGGACAGGCACAGTTCAGGGAACACGGCGACCGCCACCGACTGCTCGTGACAGGCACCCGCAGCCGCCACGATCGCCGTCGCATTAGCGGCGGGATCGGCCACGTGCGAGGTGGTGACACAGGCCGCCACGCGCGCAAATCCGAGGGCGTAGATCGAGTGAAAGCTCATGGTGCGCGGGACCTTCCGTTCAGTTGCGAACCATTCTTAGCCGATTGGCGTCGATGAATGCACGTAATTCCCAATCATGCATAACGGTTCTGCGAAACATCCTCCCTGCTCCACTCGCGGCGGCACCCCACGGACGCCGCCGCTCTTTTGACGGAACGGCGGGGATCCAGGCCCTACCGGGAGCGTTCGGCCCGCAGCGTTTCGAACAACGCGACGATTGCTTCGACCTGGTGGCCGGCAAGGCGCGGGTTCGGCATGGACTGGTTCGGTCCGAGATAACGATGACCGGATGTGAGGAGCTGCCTGAGGTCGTCGCTGGAGAATGACGGCCGGCTTGCAAGGTCCGGGAAGCTTGGTGTCGGGATACGCGACTCCGGCTGTTCGTTCGGTCTGTCGGAGACCACATGACAGTTGCCGCAGATCGAGCGCGCCAGCCCACGCGCCTCGGCAAGCTGGTCGACGAAGAGCTGATCCGTGAAAGGCGAACTCGCCGGTACCTGAAGCGTGATGAAACCATATCCCTCGGCGCGGTGGCAGGCATTGCAGCCATTGGTCAGATCGCCATAGGCCGTGGTGAAAGCCGCGACGTCCTTGGCATCGACAGTACCGCGCAAGGCCCGTACCGCCGCGGCAGCCTGGTCCGCGCGACCCTTCGGCGCCGCCGCGTGCCCGAGGGCCGCTTCGATCTGATCGAGCTCATAGGTCGCGAGCGGCCAGTTGCCGAGGCGGCCGGCGGACCACAATTTGATGTGCTGGAACTGGAGCGCGGTCATGAACTCGGACACGGCCTTGTCGCCGCGCGAGCCATCGGCCTGTGCGACTGCCGGCGAG
This sequence comes from Bradyrhizobium ingae, assembly GCF_055791185.1. Taxonomy (NCBI): domain Bacteria; kingdom Pseudomonadati; phylum Pseudomonadota; class Alphaproteobacteria; order Hyphomicrobiales; family Nitrobacteraceae; genus Bradyrhizobium; species Bradyrhizobium ingae. The sequence goes on along the minus strand of NZ_JBVUBB010000035.1, from coordinate 70,973 downwards.
ATCGCGGCAGTCGCCAGCGCCAGAGCGGCCAGAAATGTGCTGAGCCTCATGGAGCCTCCACGGCACACTCTAGGCTTCCCGTCGGCCCAACGGCTTTGACCGGGATCAAGACCGGCGTCGTCCGGAGATCCTATCAGGCCCTTCGCGCGAGAACGCCGCCGCCGAGATCGGAGCGCAGCCATTCGGTGATGCGCGGCCAGGCATGGGCATGGGTCCGCGCTCCCATGAACAGCCCGAGATGATCCGACGGCTCCGATGCCGCGGCGATGAAGACCGGGGGCGTACCCACGAGATCGGCGGTCGCCAGCGCCTGGGTCGCCGGCACGACCTCGTCGTCGAGCCCGGCGAGCAGGAAGACGGGCGCTCTCACATCCTTCAAATCGATTTGTCGGCCGAGCGCCACGAAGTCTCCCGCTGCGATCCGGTTCTCGCGGAAGATCCAGTTGACGATCTGGAGATAATAGCTGCCAGGCAGGTTGAGCGTCTCCTCGTTCCAGCGATTGAACCGTTCCAGCAGCTCACCACCGCCCTCCTCGGCCAAACTCCTTTGCAGGGCCACCGCGATGTCTTCGGCGCTCAGCGACCTCGACCAGAAGCGCAGCATCTCCTCGCCGCTGACATTGCCGCCGCCGCGCGCGACGAGCTGGTCGTAGACCAGTTCCGGCGCATTGCGTGCGAGCCGCGACAATGCGGATTCGATCGCGAGATCGACGGGAGCGCCGACCAGCACCAGGCGGCGCACCTTGTCCGGGAAGCGCGCGGCGTAGAGCAGCGACAGCCAGCCGCCCTGGCACAGGCCGATGAGGTCGACCGGCGCACCGATCTCGTCGATCGCGACGTTGAGGTCGCTGAGATAGCTGTCGATCGAGAGATAGCGCATCTCTGATGACGCCGAGCGCCAGTCCGTGAGATAGACCCGATCGACGCCGCCTCTCTGCAGAGATTCAACGACGCTGTGTCCGGGCGCAAAATCGGCAATCAGCGCGCGATGCAAAGCATAGGGCGCGCAGACCAGCGCCGGCGGGCCGGTGCGCTTTGTCGTACAATCGCGCAGGCGCATGGTCGCGAGCTCCAGCGCGACCTGATTGGGCGTGGTCCAGGGCAGTTCCGTCTCGCGCGGCTCGGGCGAGCTGCGCTCCACCCACCAGAACGCAGCGTTCATGGCGAGCTTGGCCGCCGCGAACGGCCACAGCAGCGGATCATCCGACCCGGGCTCGGATCCCGTCGAAGGCGGCGGTTTCTTGGTGCCTTGGGTCATTTCTAGAAGAACGCCTCGATGCTGACCACGGGAATGCCGAGCGCCTTGAAGCTGTGATGGGTGGCGGCGACCGAGCCATCGAGATCGATGCCGCGGCAGGCATCCTCGATCACGGCGACCTCGAGGCCTGCCTTGCGGGCATCCTCCGCCGAAAAGCGGACGCAAAAATCCAGCGCCAGGCCCGCGACGAAGACCGTCTTCAGCTCGCGCTCGCGCAAATAGCCGAGCAGCCCGGTCGGTGTCTTGTGGTCGTTCTCGAACAGCGCCGAATAGGAATCGATGCCGCGGCGAAATCCCTTGCGTACCACGAGACTCGGCCGGCGGACGTCGAGATCCCGGTGGAATTCGGCGCCGGCTGTGCCTTGCACGCAATGCGTCGGCCACAGCACCTGCACCCCATAGTCGAGATCGATGGCCTCGAACGGCCGCTTGTTGGGGTGATTGGAGGCAAACGAGACGTGGTCGGCGGGGTGCCAGTCCTGGGTCAGCACGACATTGGCGAATCTTTGGGCGATCCGATTGATGGCGGGCACCACTCTCTCCCCGCCAGGTACGGCCAGGGCCCCGCCGGTGCAAAAGTCGTTCTGGACGTCGATCACGAGCAGGACGTCCCGGTCGGATATCTTCATTACTGCTCTCCACCCGGTCTGATCTCAATGTCGATCTTCCGGCGCGGCTTCGCAACCGCCTACCGCGGGCGGATTTGCCGAGCGCAACGGTTCGCCCGCATCGACGTTGACGACATCATCAAGCCGCGGTGGTATGCGAATCTGACCGCGAAGCAAATGGAGATAAAGGTTCCCGCGATCACCAAGGGCGGTGGATGCGGCGACCATGAGGACATGACCAGTCGGACGACAAGAGGTTGCGCATTGCTCGCCGACATCGGCGGCACCAATTCGCGGTTCGCGCTGATGGAGGAGGACGGCCAGGTCGGGCCGGTCACCTACGCGCGGGTCGCCGACTTCCCCACCGTTCGTGACGCCATGGCCGACTTCCTGGCTCGCCAGGCCAAGGGTGCGCGTGTCGGCAACGCCGTGCTCGCCGTCGCGGGCCCGGTCGTGAACAACCGCTGCGTCATGACCAACAGCCCCTGGATCATCGACGGAAAGGAGCTCCGCGAGGGCTTTGGCCTCGACGCTGTTCACGTGCTCAACGATTTCGAGGTGCTGGCCTGGGCGCTGCCAGCCTTGCAACCGGCCGACCTGTTCCCGCTCGATAGCCAGACCGGCGCGGCCGGTGAGCCGCTGCTTGTGCTCGGACCCGGTACGGGCTTTGGGGTCTCGTGCCTCGTCGAGCGTCACGGCGCCCGGGTGGCCGTGATCACGGAAGCGGGTCATGCAACCCTGCCGGCGGAGACGGAGCGCGAGGAGCGCGTCATCGCTGCGATGCGGCGGCGCATGGGCCATGTCGAGATCGAGCTGGGCGCGCTGTCCGGTGCGGGGCTGCAAAACCTCTACGAGGCGGTCGCCGAGGTCGATGGTGTGAAAGCCCCCAAACGCGACGCGGCCGCCATCACCACCGCCGCGCTGGACGGCAGCTGCGACCTCAGCCGCACCGTGCTCGAGATGTTTTGCGCCATCCTCGGCTCCGTCGCCGGCAATCTTGCCGTGACCTTCGGAGCCCGCGGCGGCGTCTATATCGCCGGCGGGATCGTGCCGCGTTTCCCGAAATTCCTGGCTGCATCCGCGTTCCGCGAGCGTTTTGAGGCCAAGGGACGTTTCCGGGAATACCTCCATCCCATTCCGACCAGCATCATCGTCAAGCCCGACGCGAGCTTTGCGGGCCTGAAGGCTTTTTGCGATCACAGCAAGGCGTGAGCCTGGCCCAGGATTCGCGGCGTCGAGCGTGAAACGCCTCCCAGCAGGCCATCCCGGCCTTGAGAGGATCACGAAGTTTGAGGGGCTCGGGGAGGCTTCTGTGAATCACCTGATCCGGATCGTTGCCATTTCGTCTGTTTTGATGACCCCCGTTCTTGCACAAAAACTGGTCGACCCAGGGGCGGTTGCGCCCGAGTACCGCGACGCCGCGGAGCATCGCCGCGCCGAGCAGCTGAGGCAGCGCGCCTGCGCGCTTAAGGCGGACCAGGCCAAGATCCTGCTGCGCGACCGTTCCGCTTTCGTGCTGAAGTGCATGGACGCAGCCGACGCGAGCAAATAATGCGTCGTCTATTAGCGACGCTTGCCAACCTCACCACGCTTGCCGCCAAGCGTGCCTGCGAGCGTCACGAGTGCAATCAGAACGGCCATCAGACATGCCCACCCGCGCAACTGCGCGAGCGACCAGCCAAGCTCGGCCTGAACGAGGTAGTCGAGCATGACGGCGACATAGCCAGCCACCCAGACAGCGACAATGATTGAAATGAAATCGAATTCGTCTTGCATTCGCGTATTCCAATGCCTGCCTCTTAGCTATAGGCCCCGGCGGGCGAGAGGACTGTGAGCTCATTCACAGCGAAAGCGCGATCTCCTGTTAATCCTGCGCAAACCGCGCGCCGCAATCCACAGCTGAATGCATCGATTCAAGTCGCCTGACGCGAGTTCCTCCTTGCCCGCTGCCGTCGCTTGAGAAACAATTCGCCCGTAGTGCGTGTGTGTTTGCGATATGGGGCGTGGCATGCGTAAGCAGGACGTAGGGTTTGACTACCATCGCTATCACCGGCTGCTGGCCGAGGCGGTGGACGAGGACAGTCGATTGGCGCTCATCGATCTCCTGATCGAGGAAAAGGCCAGGGATCGGCTGGCCGCGCAGCGCGCCTCCGACCGGGCCGCGATGACCGCCCAAACCATCGCCAAGGTGCTTGGAGCGGGCCGAAGCTGATCCGGGGCGACGGCCGGCCGCGGATCGGTTGGGATGCCGTTAAGGATGCCTCGCAATCCCGTGTCAAACTTTCTGCGCTAGAGACTTCCCCTACCTGATGCAATTCAGGGTCAACACAGGGGGAACTAACATGAGCATGCTCTCACTCGCCTCGGCTCCGGCCGGCATCGAAATCCGTTCAATCGACAATTCCTTCAAGGCCATCCTGCTGTTCTGCTGCGTCGGTCTGCTCGCCTCGTTCGGTCTGATGGTGAACGGCATCGACGTCAGCGCCGGCCTGATGTGAAAACAAGACGCATCGATTAGAGCCGTTCTTTAAAGCAATTTCATCGCAAGACACTGACCGAATGGCCGCCCACGGGCGGCCATTCCCGCTTTCGACCCACGAGCAAATCAGGAGCGGCTTGCCTCTTCCGGGCCGACGAAGGCGAGCCCGATCCGGTTCTTCTGGATCCAGATCACCCGGCACTCGTGGACCGACGAATCCTTGGCAATGACGAGGCGGAAACGCTGGGGAACGAAGGCTGGATTGGCAACGTCGATCGCCGCACCGGCGGGCGAGATGTTGCGCACGACGCAGCTCATCACCGAGCCGCCCGCGGAGACATAGGCCAGCTCTTCGATGTCGATACGCGGATACTTTCGTTTGTCGTCCATGCGCCATCTGCCTCGATCCAAGCCTAGCCGGACTGCCTAAACAAATTGGATGATGCTCGGGTTTCCCCGGCGCCAATTTCATTGTGCGCTGCAATGAGTTCGCGGCTCCTGTGAGAGCCGATTACACGCCCTCGTCGCGGGTTCCCGACAAGGCCGCAGCTCGGTCACAGGTCGGGCGTGAATCGGTCCGCTTTTCTTCAAGTTCCCATGACGAATTGAGGAAGCCGCGCCGCTGCGGCAGAATAGCCGGGCGCAGTGCCTTCCACCTACCCCAGGGCAAGGTTGCCCGGCTATTCGTCGGAAGCGGACGTCAGGCCGAACCGCTTTTCGAGGCCGCCGGCGAGCCGGGAAAGAGCGAGTCGATGATCGACTTGAGCTGGTCGATGGAAATCGGCTTGCGCAGGATCGGCCTGCGTCGGAGCAGGGACGGCAGCAACTCCGGTCCGTAACCCGTTGCGAACAGGAACGGCTTGCCACGTCGCTCGATCAGGTCTGCGACGGGGTCGACGTACAGTCCCATGAGATTGATATCGAGAATAGCCAGGTCGTACTGCGCCGTCATCGCGAAGGCGCTTGCGTCCTGAACATTATCTGCCTCGGCGACAACATGGTGGCCAAGCTCCTCCACCATGTCGGCAATCATCATCCGGATCAACGCCTCGTCTTCGACCAGGAAAACGGAGAGTGCGCCCGTCGTCATTTCAACCCCGCAGCCATCACGTGCAGCTAATCATAACTGCTTCGCTGCGGGGATTCACGAGTTCGTGGCAATCGAGCGTGACAATTCTTATTCAAACGCCGATCAATCCAGGCCGCGCTCGTGGCTGAGGCGGACCATCTCCTGGATGAAGACTTCCTTCTGCTTGTCGTCCAGGCTCGAGTACAAGGGCTCGGCGGCATCGGCGACGTTGCGCTGGTCGGCAGCGCGATCGATCAGGAACTGCGCCTCGTTGCGCATCTGCTCGATGATATCGTCCGGCGGATCGCGCTTGGCGCGGGCAATCCGCAGGTTGAGCCGCTCCGCACCATTATGCCCAAGGTAGTGCATGGCGCTGGAGAAACCGTACCAGTGCTTCTCCTGGTCAGGCGTGAGGTTCAGCTCGGTCTTGATGCGCTCGATATAGGAATCACTGTTGGCGACGATCTGCTCGGCGGTGAGTTGCGGCGCACCGTTCTGGGTGAGAACGCTGACGTCCTTGGTCGCGTCCTTCGGTGCCTCCTTAGCGGCTTTGGCGGTCTTGCTGCCCTTGCTCTTGGCGTCCTTGTTCGCATCCTTGGCGCCCTTTGCGTCAGCGCCCTTGTCGGCGCCCTGCTGCTTGGCGTCCTTGCTTGCATCCTTGGCGGCCGGCGCCTGGTTGTTATTGCCGACGCCGAGCACGCCGGTGAAGACACCGACTACGCCGCCAATGGCGCCGCCCAGCACGCCACCCACCGGGCCGGCCGCCTTGTTGCCGGCGGCCGCGCCCTCCTGAACACCCTTGACCAGGCCCTGCGCATTGGCAACGCAAGCGACGCCCAACAACAATGCAACGACAGACCCGAGCGCGAACCATCGTCGCAGGCGAAGCCGCGCAGGCGGCGTCGGATTGATCATTCTGGTCTCCATGTCGATCTGCTTGGCTGCTCGGTGGGTGGAATCGCGCAATAGGTCTGCCGGATCGGAACTCTAGCGTTTTCGCATCGATCCGGTCCAGATCGAGGAGCAACCCTCCACATCCGAAAAGTCTGTCCTGCGAACCGGTTAGTTCAGGTTTGTTCGGAACTGCGGCGTAATTGCGCTCGAACGATCTTCACCCATCCCGACCACAGTGTGCGTCGCAAAAGGAGGCGTCGAGGTTCATCACTGAGTCACGCGCGCATCGCGAGTTGCCACTGCGTTGGGCTCAACGTTAGTTCAAGAAATTGCGTGCGTGGGATTTCTCGACAGACGCGATCAATTCTGATCTGATCGCGCTACCAATTCTCCGCTGCTCACGTGACTAGCCACGCGAGCTGACGGCAAGAAAAAAAACAAAAAGCAAAACAACAAGACCAAAGCGAGGAAACGAGATGTCACGCAAGAAGCTCACGCGGCGACAGTTTGTGGCCGCAACTGCCATGTCCTCCGCAGCTCTGATCACCGCGCCCTATGTGCGCGGCGCCTACGCCGCCGGCAAGCTCTCGATCGGCTTCTGGGATCACTGGGTGCCCGGCGCCAACGACACCTCCAGGGCTCTCGTCAACGAGTGGGCAGCGAAAGAAAAAGTCGAGGTTTCCATCGACTACATCACCAGCAACAACAAGAAGATCGAGTTGACCGTCGCCGCCGAAGCGCAGGCCAAATCCGGTCACGACATTCTTCAGATGTACACCTGGTGGCCGCATGCTTACGCCGAGCAGCTGGAGCCGGTGAACGACGTCGTCGAACCGGCGATCAAGCAGAACGGCGAGGTGAATGGCACCGTCAAATATCTCGGCCAGGCCGCCGGCAAGTGGCTCGCGGTTCCTGCAACGCCCGGAAGCCAGATCAAGGGGCCCTGCTCCCGCATCGACCTGATGAAGAAGCACGCAGGCATCGACGTTCAGGAGTTGTATCCAGCAGGCAGCCCGCCCAAGGCGGACAGCTGGAACATGGATACCTTCCTGAAGGCGGCGGAAGCCTGCCAGAAAGCCGGCTTTGCGTTCGGCATCGGTCTGGGCGAGACGACCGACAGCGTCGATACGGCGGGCGCCATCTTCCAGTCGTTCGGTGCTGAGCTCGTCAACTCCAAGGGCGACCTCACGGTGAAGACCGATGAGGTCCGCCAGGCGCTCGAATACTACAAGAAGCTGATCGCCTTCCTCCCGCCGGACGCACCGTCCTGGGACGATGCCTCGAACAACAAATGGCTGATCTCGGGCCGCGGCGCCCTCATCATGAATCCGCCGAGTGCCTGGGCGGTTGCCAAGCGCGACGCGCCGCAGGTCGCCGAGCAATGCTGGACGCATGGCTTCCCGGCGGGTCCCAAGGGCCGCTTTGCGCCGTTCCTGCCTTATTTCTGGGGCCTCTGGAGCTTCTCCAAGAACAAGGAAGCGGCCAAGAGCCTGCTCACCTATCTGTCGCAGCCGTCATCGATCGAGAAATTCGTTGCGGCGAGCGGCGGCTACGACCTGCCGGCCTACGCCAACATGACGACGCTGAAGACCTGGGCCGAGGAAGGGCCGCCGAAGGGCACGCTCTATCATTATCCCAACCCCTACAATCACCAGACGCTGTCGATCGCGGCCTCTCCGGCGCCGCCGAAGATCGCCCAGCAGATCTATGCGCAGGCGACGCTGACCAAGATGGCGCTTCGTTTTGCGCAAGGTGAGAAACTGGAGCAGTCGCTAGCCTGGGCCGAGGGCGAGTGCGAAGGCTTCATGCGAAGTTGAGCCGGGGTGTGCCACGGCGGTTCACGCCTCGCGCGTGGGCCGCCGGGCACCCCTCCATTCGATGGACGTGATCTGATGAAGCCGACACGCGCGTGCCGGCTTCACCGTTGGACATTCTGCAGGGAAGCTTGACCCAAGGAAGTTTGACCTGAGGACACTGACATGGCCGATGTCGTCGTTGAGCACGGTCGCATTGCGGGTACCGCGAGCGCACGCAAACGGTCGAGCCTGCACAATGCGTTGAAGCGAAAATCGACCGTGGCGTTCTTTCTGACGCTGCCGCTGATTCTCCTGATCGCGCTGCTCGTGCTCTACCCTGCTCTCTTCTCGATTCACCTCGCGACGCTGAACAAGTCGATGCAGAAGTTCGTCGGCTTCGGCAATTTCACCTTCCTGTTCAAGCGCGAAACGTTCTGGATGGTGGTCAAGCAGTCCTGCATCTTCGCGATCACGGCCGTGATCTTCAAGGCGCTGATTGGCTTCATCGTCGCGCATTTCGTGCACAACATTCCGGCCAAGGGCCAGCGCAAATGGCGCGGCATGCTGCTGGTGCCGTGGGTGATCCCGCCGGCGATGAGCACGCTGGCCTGGCTCTGGCTGTTCGATCCCTCCTACAGCGCGTTCAACTACACGCTTTCCTTCTTTGGCATCGGCCCCGTCAACTGGCTCGGCAGCGCCGCGTGGGCGCGCTTCTCGGTCATCCTGGTCAACGTCTGGTATGGCGCACCGTTCTTCATGATCATGTATCTGGCGGCGCTGAAATCGGTGCCGGATCAGCTCTACGAGGCCGCCGCGATCGACGGCGCCAATTGGTGGCAGCGGATCTGGTACGTGACGCTGCCGATGATGCGCAACATCATCGCGATCACGACGCTGTTCTCCCTGATCGTCACTTTCGCCAATTTCGACATCGTCCGCATCCTGACCTCGGGGGGGCCGCTCGACCAGACCCAGATCTTTGCCACTTACGCGTTCCGGGTCGGCATCGAGAGCAGCGACATCCCGCTCGGCGCCAGCGTCTCGCTATTCATGGTCCCTATCCTCGCCGTCGCGGCGATCTTCATCCTGCGCGACGTCAACAAACGAGGGAACGAAGCCTGATGAGCACCCTCGCGATCGACAAGGCCGGTCCCCGGCGCAAGGTCAAATATGGCAGCATGAGCCGGGACCGCGCCTGGGCGCTGCGCTGGTCCTACTTCTTCCTGGTGCTGTTCGTGATCTTTTCGCTGACGCCGCCCATCTACATGCTGATCACCTCGCTGAAGAGCAGCGCGGAGATCTCGGCCGCGACCAATCCATGGTGGGTATTCCACCCGACGCTGTCGAACTACCTCGAGCTCCTGACCTCAAACCAATTCCTGCGCTTCTTCTGGAATTCCTCCATGGTCTCGATCGTGGTCGTAATCGTGACCATGCTGATCAGCATTCCCGCGGCCTTTGCGCTCGCACGGATGAAGTTCTGGGGTTCGGCGACGCTCGCCACGGGCGTGTTCCTGACCTATCTGATTCCGGACAGCCTGCTGTTCATACCGCTGTTCAAGATGTTCGCGCTGATCCAGGATCTGACAGGCATCACATTGCTCAATCGATGGTATGTGCTGCTGTTCGTCTATCCGACGCTGACGGTGCCGTTCTGCACCTGGATCATGATCGGCTATTTCGCCTCGATCCCGAAGGAGCTCGATGAAGCCGCGATCATCGATGGGGCATCCTGGCTCCAGACCCTGACTCGAATCTTCATTCCGGTGGCGCTGCCCGGGCTGATCGCGGCGACGATCTTCGCCTTCACGGTCTCCTGGGCCCAGTTCCTCTATCCCCTGGTTTTCACGACCTCCATCGATCAGCTCGTGCTGCCGGTCGGCATCACCACGACGCTGATCAAGGGTGACGTCTTCAACTGGGGCCAGATCATGACCGGCGCGCTGCTCGGCGCAGCACCGCCGTTGATCATCTACGCCTTCCTGATGGACTACTACATTGCCGGCCTGACCGCCGGTGCGACGAAGGGTTGAAATCGAGAGGTTGACGATTCATGGCTGACGTGTCCTTGCGGAAGGTGGTCAAGCGTTACGACGACGTCGAGGCGGTGCGCGGCATCGATCTCGACATCGCAGACCACGAGTTCATCGTGCTGGTGGGCCCGTCGGGCTGCGGCAAGTCGACGACGCTGCGCATGATCGCAGGGCTGGAGGACATCAGCGACGGCGACATCACGATCGGCGGCGACATCGTCAACGACGTCCCCCCGAAGGACCGCGACATCGCAATGGTGTTCCAGAACTACGCGCTCTATCCGCACATGACGGTGGCGGAGAACATGTCGTTCGGGTTGCGCCTGAAACACTATCCGAAGGCCGAGATCAAGGCGCGCGTGACGGAGGCCGCCCGCCTCCTCGATATCACCGACCTGATCGACCGCAAGCCGAAGCAGCTCTCCGGCGGCCAGCGCCAACGCGTCGCGATGGGGCGCGCGATCGTGCGAAATCCGAAAGTGTTTTTGTTCGACGAGCCGCTCTCCAATCTCGACGCCAAGCTGCGCGTGCAGATGCGGATCGAGATCAAGAAGGTGCATCAGAAGGTGCGCACCACAACGGTCTACGTCACCCACGACCAGGTCGAGGCGATGACGCTGGCCGACCGCGTCGTGGTCATGAACAAGGGCCGCATCGAACAGATCGGTACGCCGAACGAACTCTACCACAAGCCGGCGACGCGCTTCGTCGCGGGCTTCATCGGCTCGCCCGCGATGAATTTCGTGCCGTGCCGGCTCGAGGACGTCGGCGGCCAGCTCAATATCCGCCTGAGCGACCGCGTCACCTTCCCGCTGCCGCCGGCGCGCGCCTCGCGCTACAACACGCTGCCGCGCAGCGACAAGCTGCAGCTCGGAATCCGCCCCGAGCACATCACCGAGTCGCATGCGCATCTGGACCCCGGCGTCGAGACCTTCGACACCGTGCTCGACGTCACCGAGCCGATGGGCATGGAGACGCTGGTCTACTTCACCATGGACGGCGCTGCAGTTTGCGGCCGCGTCAATCCCAATGCCGGCGCCAAGGACGGGGCACCCATGCGTTTGGCGATGGACCTCAACAACATGCACCTGCTAAACGAGGCAACCGGCCTCGTGCTGTGATGGCCGGCCGAGAAAAGCTTCGAGCAGGTAGGGAACGATGGCGACCAACAAGAAGAAGATTTTTGTCGCGCAGACTTTGTCGCGGGGCGCACGCGCCCTCCTCACCCAGCGGGATGACATCGAGCTCGTCGAGTTCTCCAACCTGATCTCGTCTGCGGATTTCCAGGCGATGCTCGCGGCGCATGCGCCGGTTCACGGCGTGGCGCTCGGCCCGACCCGATTCGGCGAGCTCGAGCTCGAGGCATCCAAGGACATGCAGGTGGTGACGCGGATCGGCGTCGGCTACGACTCCGTCGATGTGCCCGCCCTCTCCCGCCGCAAGGTGCCGCTGATGATCGCAGGCAGCGCTAACTCGCCCTCGGTGGCGGAAGCGGCGCTGTTCATGATGCTGACGCTGGCCAAGCGCGCCCAGGAGCTGCACGCCTGCGTCAGGGACGATAGATGGGCCGACCGGCTCGGCATCCTGCCTTTCGATCTCTACGGCAAGACCGTGGTGGTCATCGGCTTTGGCCGCATCGGCAGCCGTACGGCCAAGCGCTGCCTTGCGATGGAAATGAACGTCCAGGTCTACGACCCCTACAAGCCGGCGGCCGACATCAGGACTGCCGGTTGCGAGCCGGTCACCGATCTCGACGCCGCGCTGGCCCGCGCCGACTTCGTCAGCCTCCACTGCCCGAAGACACCCGAAACCGTCGGCATGTTCAACGCGGCGCGGATCGGCCTGATGAAGCGGTCGGCCTATCTCATCAACACCGCACGCGGCGGTATCGTCGAAGAGAAGGCGCTCTACGATGCGCTCACCTCGGGCCGGCTTGCCGGCGCCGGGCTAGACGTGTTCGAGCAGGAGCCGCCGCCGGCTGGACACTCGCTGTTCGCGCTTCCGAACGTGATCATGGCGCCGCATGTGGCCGGCGTCACAGTCGAGGCGGTCGATCGCATGAGCGAGCAGACAGCGCGCAATATCCTGAGCGCGCTCGACGGCGATCCGATCCGCCAGAACGTGATCAATCAGGACGTCCTTGCCTGATCATTTTCGGAAAGACGGAAATTGCCTCGCCACGGTCAACCGGACGTCCCATTTCGGCACAATCGGGCCCAAACCTGGCCTTAATCAAAGGCAACCTAGGGTGACAGGTCGCGACCGGTCGTGGGACGGAATTGCCGGCGCGTCCTCTTGGAGGATGGACCTTTGTCAGACATCGACCCGACCGATCACGCACTGGCGACGATCGCCAGCATTCTCGAACACCCCGAGGCGCCGCCCGAGACTGAGAAGTTCGCGAGCATCGACGAGCATGCGAGTGCCGACGAGCAGCCGGTGGTCGACGAGCAGCCGCTGGTGCCGGAGCACCCGATCGACGCCGAAGGCTACAGCAAGCTCGGCCCCGGACCGATGGCGGCGCTGCGGTTCAAATGGACCGTGCAGCGCGGCGACGAGGGTCTCTACTACGTCCACGAAACCATCGGCGAGTATTCCACACCCGTGATCAGCGGACCGATGTCAGGCGATGCCGCAGTGCAGTTCGTCGACGAGCGCGAGAGCGAAGCGCATCAGCGCTTCGAGGTCCTGCGCGACGAGATCGCCAACCGCAGCTCGGTCGCCGACATCGTACGGAAAGGTGAGGCGTAAGCCTCACTTTCTGCCCAAGAAGTCCTTCTTCACGAGATCGACGCCTGCGTGCCGCAGGATGTCGTAGGCGGTCGTGACGTGGAAGAAGAATTGCGGGACCGTGAAGGTCAAGAGCAGCGAGCGTCCGGTGAAGGGCAACTCGACGCCGCTTTTCAGGCGGAAGGCGACCTCCTTCTCGCCCGCGGCATCGATCTCGGCGCGCGGCAGGCTTTCGACGAAATCGACCGCAGCCGCGATGCGCCGCTGCAGCTCAGCGAGATCAGGCTTCGCATCGCCAAACGTGATTGGCTCGCGCCCGGCAAGCAGCGCGGATCCGACAACGGCGTGGCGAACTGCCTCGCTCACCTGCTGTGCCAGATCATACATGTTCGGATAGAGCCGCATGCCCAGCAGGATCGCCGGATCGATCTTGCGCGCCTCCGCGTAGGCGGCAGCCTTGTCCAGCACCGCGGACAGGTTGCGCAGGAACGGCGCAAACATGCCGACGGAAACCTCATGCAGGGAGAGCGTCACTTCACAATTTCCTTCTCGCAAGTCCCGGACATCTGGTCTAAATCCGCAGGTTCCGGAGCAACATGACAGCTCGTGTGAGGGTGGGAAAGAGATGATCGTTCGACGACTGGCGGCGCTGGCCGCGGCGGTGGTGGTGAGCTTTGCGGCCCATGCACAGGAGACAACGTCCCCTTCCCGCCTCGATGAGATCATCAAGCGCGGCACGCTGCGCGTCGGCATGACCGGCGATTACCGGCCCTTCACCTCTCTGGACAAGGCGACGCAGAAGTTCAGCGGCTTCGACGTCGACATGGCCGAGGCGCTGGGCAAGGCGCTCGGCGTCAAGGTCGAGTACGTCCAGACCGCCTGGCCCAAGCTGATGAAGGACTTTGAGGCCGACCAGTTCGACGTCGCGATGGGCGGCATCTCCATCACCTTCGACCGCCAGAAGAAGGGCCTGTTCTCCACGCCCATCATGCGCGAGGGCAAGACCCCGATCGCACGCTGCGCCGATGTCGCGAAGTACCAGACGCTCGCCGATATCGACAAGAAGGGCACGCGCGTCATCGTCAATCCCGGCGGCACCAACGAGCGCTTCGCGCGGGCCAACATCAAGGACGCCGATATCAACGTCTTTCCGGACAACACCGCGATCTTCGACGAGATCGCCAAGGGCAATGCCGACCTGATGATGACCGACGCCTCGGAGACGCGTTACCAGCAGAAGCAGCATCAGGGCGTGCTGTGCGCGGTGCATCCGGACAAACCGTTCGATTTCTCCGAGAAGGCCTACTGGCTCCAGCGCGACGTCGCGCTGAAAGCCTTCGTCGACCAGTGGCTGCACGTCTCCATGGAGGACGGCAGCTACCAGAAAATCTATGGCGCCTGGTTCGACTAGCGCGCGCGATAACTCCTCATCGCGCTCTAATTTCTTGTTCGAGCATGAACTTTTCCGGATCATGCTCTTATCGCGCCTGTCCGCATTTCGGCTGCTTGCAGGTCAAACCTTGGACCGAGTTGGCGCGCATTGAACCAACATCGAAGGGAGCACGACTCATAGCTTGAAAGTGATCTGGATCACGTTTCGCCACGGGGCCAGGGCGTAAGCGTTGATACGGGGACGACCTGCTCAGGAGATTGCTATGAAAAAGCTGTTGGCGATGGCCGCATTTCTTTTGGCGAGCACGGCCGCGCAAGCGCAATACACCTTCGAGTATGGCGGTCGGACCATCCGCATCGACCCCGACCGCGGTACGGTGCAGATCCCCGGGGTCTACGACAACACCGGCCAGGGCAAGGCGAAAAAGGCCAAGAACGACGCCAAGAACGATGCCAAGAGCGACACGAAGGTTGCTCCCAAAACCGACACGCAGCCACCCCAGCAGGCCAAGGTCGATCCGCGACCGCAAGCCAGTCCCGCGCCGGCTCCCGTAGCGCCGCCGCCGGTTGCCGAGCAGACGCCCGCAGCGACGCAAGCTCCAACAGCCGCCGCGCCGCCTCCAGCGCCAGCCGCCCCGCCTGCTCCGCCGCCGACCACGACCGCCAACAACGCGCCGGCCGCAACCGCTGTCGTGTCTTCGCCTGCTCCGGCTCAGCAGGACGCTGCTCCCGCGCTCACGCCGCCGCCTGCTCCGCCGGCCACCGTGGCGGTTGCGCCGCCCGCGCCCCCGGCTCCGCCACCAGCCTCCGCTCCGCCTCCCGTTCAGGCGACGGCCGCTCCGGCCGCAGCGACGCCTGCGCCCACGCGCGACCTCAATTCGCCGCTTGGCGTCTGGCTCACCGAGGAGAAGGAAGGCAAGGTCCGTATCGAGCAGTGCGGCAACAATCTCTGCGGCTACTCAGTCGACGCCAAGTCGGACCAGAACGGCGAGCAGATCCTGATCAACATGAAACCGGCTCAAGGCCAGAAATGGACCGGCCGGATCGTCGATCCCAACACCGGCTCGACCTACGACTCCACGATCGCGATGCGGGGCAGCGACCGCCTGCGCGTGCAGGGCTGTGCCTTCGGCGGCATGTTCTGCGGCGGCCAGACCTGGACGCGCGTGAATTAGTTCATGTCGATCTAGGGCGTCGCCTCGATCACGTGCGCCTGGATCTTTGCGGAGATCTCGCCCTCACCATGGCGGGCGGCAATTATCTTTGCCGCGTGAGCGGTAGCAGCCTCCAGCGCGTCGGGACGCCTCGCCTCGATTTCGCCGCGGAGGGGCGTGCCCTGACAGTAGCTTATCGCGGCAAGCTGCGCTGAGATGGCCCGATTTTGATCGGACCGTGTTTCAATCGTCACGGCTGAAAACCCTGCACCCAGCACGTCGCGGCGGATCAAGGCGGTGTCGTGATAACCGTGCGGCGTGCGTGCAAGAAATCGCGGCGGATCGTCCGGAAAGAACTCGGCCAGTGCATCCGTGACGTCGGCGGCAATGACATTGTCCTCGATCCTGTCCCAGACATTGAAAATGAAAATGCCCTGCGGCTTTAGAACTCGCCGCGCCTCCTGATAGCCTTTGATGCGGTCCGGGAAGAACATCGCACCGAACTGGCAGCACACGACGTCGAACGAGTTGTCCGGAAACGGCAGTGACAGCGCGTCGGCCTGGCGCCAGTTCAGGCGCGCATCGGCGCCCTGCCGAAGCTTTGCATGGTCGAGCATCGGCTGATTGAGATCTGTTACCACGTAAGTTGCGTCCGGCGGCAAGAGAGCCGCGACCGCGCGCGTAACCGCGCCGCTTCCCGCCGCGGTTTCCAGCACGGCCTTTGGCGCGCGTACGGCGACGCGACGCGCCATGTCGTCGGCATAGCTCTGGAAAATCAGCGGAACCATATGGCGGTCGTAATTTTCCGGGACCGAACCGGCAAATACCTTGTCGGATTCAGGCATCGTATCTCCCCTCGCGAACAGCCGTTCGGGACGCAAGGCAGCAGGACACGGCCGCGGCGCCTTGTCACGTTGCGCTGCACAGCATGCCGTCCAGCGTGCGCAATGTCACGCCCACGGAATCGGAGTGACAGCCCTCACGTCGACGCGCCCGAACACGGTGGCAAGCTTCCTGCACGTTCAAACCCAGGGGCGAGTCATGAGCCATTTCCGAAGGATTTTTGATCAGCCTCCTCGCTATTGCCCTGCCGGTCGCACGGGCAAGCGCTGCGCCCCCGAGCTTCGACGGCACCTGGAACGTGCGGATCGCGTCGTCGTCAGAAGCCTGCGGCAACGGCTCGACGGTCGCCATCGGCATCAGCAATGGTCAGGTCGCATCCAGCAGCGCGGCGGTAAGTGCGTCCGGGCGCGTCGCCAACGCCGGCAATATCAGAGTCGTCTTAAGCAGCGGCATCAAGCGCGTCATGGGCTTTGGCCAGCTCGTCGGCACCTCAGGCTTCGGCACCACATGTACGGGAACGTGGAAGGCGGAATGACTCTAAACATGGCGAGGCTTGCCTGACGGTTGGCATTCTAGTCGCGGTTCGCCGATCACGCGCAGACGTGCCGGGGAACGTCGCTCCGATCGGCGCGTTGGGAAGTCCAAGCAAACCCACTCCGACCGTCATGCGACCGATGGGCGGGGGATTTGCCAGATAAGATAAGACCGCGCCAAGCGGACGTTGACGCCGCGAATAGGCTTGAACAATGAGGGTCTGCGCAGCTATGCGGGCCGGTTTGTTCACCGCACTCATTGCAGCGACCTGGCTCGGCGGACAGGTCCAGACATCCCTCGCGCAGACCCGGCCATCCGTTTCCTCCAACGAAAAGGCGAAGGTGTCTCCGCGGAAAGAAAGTGTACCCCGGAAGGAAGCTGCGAGATCTGATCCGCACACGACAGGATTTGTAACCGGCGCGGCGCAGAGCACTGAGTTTGCCATCGCTCAGGACATTGCAACGACGCTGGCCAGTGGCCAGGAGACCGGCCCTCACGGCGAGGTCGCGTTGCGGGTGCTGCCAATAGTGGGAAATGGTGGCGTTCGCAACATCATCGATATACTGAGCCTGGCAGGCGCGGACATGGCGATCGCTCCTGTCCTGCTGGCTGATCGTCTTCGAGATTCAGGAACGCTCGGAGATATCGGAAACAAGCTCGTCTACATCGCCCCGCTGTTTGTCGAAGAGTTCCACCTCCTTGCGCGGCCCGAGATCCAGAGCGTGTCGGATCTGGCGGGAAAGCGGGTCAATCTCGGCGAAGAAGGCAGTGCAGGCGCTGTCCTCGGCCGCGAGGTGCTCAACCATCTCGAGGTGAAGGTCAGCGAATCCAACCTGGCTCCGGACGCAGCACTGGAGGGAATGCGGAAGGGGCAAATCTCCGCCGCTCTGCTGGTGTCGGGCAAGCCGGTCAGTTTCCTGGTTCGCTCCGCGCAAGGCGACGGCCTTCACTTTCTCTCCATTCCTTACTCGAAGGCGTTGCTTCAGCAAGATTATCTGCCGTCGACGCTGCGCCATGAAGACTATCCAGAGATTATCGGCGCCTCTGAGAGCGTCGACACCATCGCGATCAAATGCGCGCTTTTCGCTTACAACTGGCCGATCCGCAGCGAGCGGTTTCCGCTTCTGGAACTGTTCGTGCAGACACTGTTCTCGCGGTTTCCTGAATTTCTGGGTGATGACCATCACCCCAAATGGCGAGAGGTGAATCTGGCCGCGCTGGTTCCTGGTTGGCGGCGATTTCAACCTGCGGAGCGCTGGCTCCAGCAGCAATCCGGCGGGGAAGCCGCGCTTCGCAAGGCGTTCGGTCGTTTCCTCGAGCAAAAACCGATCAGCAATCCGCCTGACCGCGAACAATTGTTCCAGGACTTTATGCGATGGCGAGAACGCCAGCAGGGCCGATGACCCAAGCACTGGGAGGTCTTGATGCGCAATTCACTGGTGACCGGAGCCTTGGTCACGTTGCTTGCATTGACTGCCGACGTCAGGCAGCCGGCCGCGCAACTTTTTCCATTCGAGCAGCCGGCTCCGCAGACGCTCGCTCCAACTACGCTGCCATCGACCGACGATAATGGGAAAGCCAACACCGGGAAAGCCAAGGCGGTAACTCGTCATGACGGCAAACCGCATACTCGCCCGGACGGCAAACCACACAAAAGGCTCTACGTCGCTGCCTTACAGCCAAATCAGCGGAGGATCGCCGAAACGAAGGGATACAAGCGCGTCAGCGACCTCGTGAACTTCCCGAAATTCTTTCCCGGCTTGGGCATTCTCTTTGTCAAACCCGACACTCTGCCGCTAGGGCCTTTCCTGTGCTTTGATCGCAGGGATCGCCTGGTGGCGAGCGTGTATATGGTGCCCATCAAGGATATCGACGATCACAAGTCGTTGGAGGCGCTGGGCTTCGCTGGACGGGTTGACCACGTCAACATCTACTTCAACCCGGGTCACCCTGGCGTGGACGTGCCCCACTACCACTTCGTGGTCTGGCACGTGAGCAAGAAGGAGGAAGCGCGGGTCGCGAAATAGCTTACGTCACCTTGAGAGCGATGAATCATCACCACCAGCTTGCGTTTGCTCATGGAAAAAGTTCTCGCCTATACGATTTCGGGTTTCATCGTCGGCTTCGGCATCTGGATCCTTGTTGCTGGCCTGGACTCCAGCACACCCGCACTCCGGTCGTGCGCTGCCCTGTTGCCCATCGCAATCGGGCTTTTGAGCGCTTTCGGGGACATTTAGAGATGGTCCGGCAGGAACCAGGACCGCCCCCGCGGCCTTGGTTCTTGGGTGGGGAGATTTTGCCCGATGGACCTTACCGCAACCGAGCGCGATTTCCTGAGACGGCTAGCTTTCGAGGCCTGGACCAGCCCACCGCTGTTCGACCATGAAATCGTCGTCCGACTCGTGGAATTCGGACTCGTTGAGACGGAACCACTGGTTTCAGGCGAAGTCGAATACCGGATCACCGATGCGGGCCGCGACGCTTTGTGAGCGGCGCCTCTGACGGCGCCACAAATGCGCAGGACTTGGACAAGCTCGCGAGTCCCGGACGCGTTGCAGCGCGCAGAATTGCTCCGCAGAGCCGGCCAGTAATCGTGGTGCCGTCGAGAATTCTAGGCCCCGGATCGGCGATGCATCGCCACGAGGCGATGCATCTTGTCCAGGAGCACGTTGCTAGCCCACCGGCGCTGAATATTCCGCGTCGGTCACCGGCTCCAGCCAAGTCGAATAGACGCCGTCGAGCGCTTCCTGCATGGCGATGTGTGTCATGCCGTTGGTGGGCGAAGCGCCATGCCAGTGCAATTCGTTCGGCGGAATCCAGACGGTGTCGCCGGGGCGGATTTCCCTGATCGGGCCGCCCTTGGCCTGGACGCGGCCGACGCCGGAGATGACGTAGAGCGTCTGCCCGAGCGGATGGTGATGCCAGTTGGTGCGCGCGCCGGGCTCGAACGAGACGCGCGAGCAGTTCAGCCGTGCAGGCGCGGGCGCCATGATGACGGGGTCCTGCAACACCGTGCCGGTGAAGTTCTCCTTGGGCGCGCGGCGGGTCGGCCGCGTGCCTGCGACATGAATATCCATGGGATACCTCGCTTGGTTTCTCGTTACTTCTTGCTCGCGGCGTAGCGCGCCTTGGTCTCGGCGTTCATGGGATAGAGGCCCGGCAGGACGGCGCCATTGTTCACTTCATTGACGATCCAGGCTTCCATCCGCTCCTGCTCGACGCCCTCGTTGAGCACGTGCTCGAGCATAGCCTGCGGAATCAGCACACAGCCGTCCTGGTCCGCGACGACGATGTCGTTCGGAAACACGGCAACGCCGCCGCAGCCGACCGGCTCGCCCCAGCCGACGAAGGTCAGGCCCGCGACCGACGGCGGCGCAGCGTAGCCGTCGCACCACACCGGAAGGTTGGTGCCGAGCACGCCCTCGACGTCACGCACGACGCCGTCGGTGACGAGCGCGGTGACACCGCGCTTGACCATGCGCGCGCAGAGGATGTCGCCGAAAATGCCGGCATCGGTGATGCCCATGGCGTCGACCACGGTGATGCAGCCCTCCGGCATTGCCTCGATCGCGGTGCGGGTCGAGATTGGGGAGGACCAGGATTCCGGCGTCGCCAGATCCTCGCGCGCCGGCACGAAGCGCAGCGTGAAGGCCGGGCCGACCAGCCGCGGCAACCCCGGACGCAGCGGACGCGCGCCGCGCATCCAGACATTGCGCAGGCCCTTCTTCAGGAGGACCGTGGTGATGGTGGCGGTGGTGATGCCGGCGAGGGTCTTGCGGGCTTCGGGGGACAGCGACATGGACGAGAACGAGCTCCGGGTGGGCGGGAAAGAAGTTGCGCATCTTGCGGTGTGCGCGGCGTCCGTCAAGGCCAAAGGAGAAGGCACGCAACACTGTTATGCGATGCGATAACAAGGCTTTATCGCTAGCCGCTGAATTAATTTATTGGACTTGCGGGCGCATTTACGCGAAGCAAAGGGGCAGCGGGAACCAAGGGAGTCTCCTGCGACTTCCAAAAGGCCGATTTCGACAGCTCATGGCAGCGACGCTTGCTCCGACCCTCGCCCCACCCCGCCTTCTGCCCAGTGGCGACAGTGCCGTCACGGTCGAGTTCAGCCGCACCATCGACAATGCCGCAAACCAGCGCGTGCTGGCGCTCGACCGGGCGCTCACCGAAGCCGGCATCGAAGGCGTCACCGAGGCGGTGCCGACCTATCGCTCTCTGCTGGTGCACTACGATCCCGGCCGGATCGGCTTCGATGCGTTGGGCGAAAAGCTGCTCGCGCTTGCAAGCCAGCCGCAACCGCCCACGGCAAAGGCGCGCCGCTGGCGCATTCCCGTGGCCTATGGCGGCGAGCACGGCATCGATCTCGAGGATGTCGCCAAGACGCTGAACACCACGCCCGACGACATCATCGCGCGCCACGTCGCCGGCGACTACCGCGTCGCCATGATCGGCTTCACCCCAGGCTGGTCCTATCTCAGCGGCCTGGCGAAATCCCTGCACTTGTCGCGGCGGCAGAATCCGCGGCTCTTGACGCCCGCCGGAACGATCGCGATCGGCGGCGTGCAGACGGGCGTGCAATGCCTTGCCGGTCCGAGCGGCTGGCACCTGTTGGGGCGCACCCCCGTGCGGACCTATCAGCTCCACCGGAATCCCACCTTCCTTACCGAACCCGGTGATCGCGTGACGTTTTTTGCCGTCGACCATAAGACCTTTGCGGAGCAGGACCGGGCGGCCGAAGCTGGCGAGATCATTGCGGAGCTGACGCCATGAGCCGGCTCATTGTCGCCAGCATCGGGCCGGCCAGCTCCGTCCAGGACGGCGGCCGGCCGGGCTCGCAGCGCTATGGCCTCACGCCGAGCGGCGCGATGGACCGGCTGGCGCTGGCAGCCGCCAACTGCCTGGTCGGCAACGAGCTGTTCGCAGCCGCCGTCGAGATCGGCCCGTTCGGTGCCTCCTTCATCGCGCGCGACGGCTCGGTGCGTGTCGCCCTCGCGGGGGCGCCGCGCAATGTCGATATCGCCGGCAAGCCCGTCGCGCTTGAAACATCGTTGACGCTGAAGGATGGGGAGACGCTCACGCTCGGCTTCGCCCGCGGCGGCGCGTTCAGCTACCTCACGATCGAAGGGGCTATCCAAGGCGAGCCGGTGTTCGGCAGTCTCGCGGTCAACGCCCGCGCCGGGCTTGGCAGCCCCTACCCGCGCCCGCTCCAGGCCGGCGACGAGTTCAGTGTCGCGGCCGCCAGCGGCGGGCCGGAGCAGCGGATCGAGCTGCCGAAGCCATTGAGTGGTCCGATCCGCGTCGTGCTGGGTCCGCAGGACGACGAGTTCGATGACGCCAACAAGGCGCTGTTCCTGTCGAGCGACTGGAAGATCTCGGCAACGTCAGACCGCATGGGCTACCGGCTCGAAGGTCCCGCGATCAAGCATCTGCACGGCCACAACATCGTTTCCGATGGCACGGTTAACGGCAGCATCCAGGTGCCCGGCAATGGCGCGCCGATCGTCCTGATGATGGACCGCGGCACCAGCGGCGGCTATCCGAAGATCGCGACCGTCATCTCCGCCGATCTCGGCCGCCTCGCCCAGACCTCGGCCGGCACCGCGTTCCGCTTCAAGGCGGTCAGCATAGCGGAAGGGCAGGAGGAGGCGAAAAAATTCGCACAGCTCCTGCGCAGCCTGCCCGACCGCTTGCGCGCGGCGGACACCTCAGAACTCAACATCGACGCGCTGCACGATGCTAACGTCGCGGGCTACGCGGTGAACGCCGTCGACGCCGGGACGTGGCAGGTTTCGGCGGAGCCGTAACCGACAAGAAGATGAGAGGCGGAGAGCACCATGACGACGATCGATCTCAACTGCGACCTCGGTGAGGGATTCGGCGCCTGGGAGATGGGCAACGATGCAGCGATGCTCGAACTCGCGACCTCGGTCAACGTCGCCTGCGGCTTTCATGCCGGCGATCCCGACATCATGCGGCGGACGGTGGAGCTTGCAAAGGCGCGCGGCGTCTCGATCGGCGCCCATCCCGGGTATCGCGACCTGCACGGCTTTGGGCGGCATCCGATCGTCGGGCTGAAATCCTCCGAGATCGAGAACCTCGTCGCCTACCAGATCGGCGCGCTCCAGGCGCTCGCGACCGCGGCCGGCCACAAGGTTACGCATGTGAAGGCGCACGGCGCGCTCTCCAATGTCGCCTGCGAGGACGACGTGACAGCAAGGGCGATCGCGGCCGGCATCAAGGCCGTCGATCCCTCGCTGATCTTCGTCGTGCTCGCCAATTCAAAACTGGTGAAGGCCGGCGAAGACGCGAACCTGCCGATGGTGCATGAGGTGTTCGCCGACCGCGCCTATGAGGACGACGGCAACCTGGTCTCGCGCAAGAAACCTGGGGCGGTGTTGCACGACGCCAAGGCGATCGCGGATCGCGTCGTGCGCATGGTGCAGGACGGCGCCGTGATCTCGGTCACCGGCAAGGTCATCAAGATGCGGATGGACACGGTATGCATCCACGGCGACACGCAAGGTGCGGTGGATATCGCGCGCAATCTGCGTCAGGCGTTGAAGGATGCCGGGATTGCGGTGGCGCCGTTCAAGCGCGCCGCGTGATGTAAGGTCTGTAGGGTGGGTTGGCCGAAGGCGTAACCCACCACTTCTCTCTTCGCGGAAAGCAAAAGAGGTGGGTTACGCTTCGCTAACCCACCTACGAATTCTCAGAACGGGTGCACCGACAGCGTGCCGAAGACGATGGCCGCGATAACCGCAAATGCACTGTAAAGGGCAACATGGTGCATGCTTGCCCCGGTCCGCCGCGAGAGCGAGCGCGCGTAGAGATGCAGCCTGGCTTCCGCCGATAGTTCGCGCATGGTCGATCTCCAACGCCCCATTTGCGGAGATATGAAGGAGCAATCGGGGCGGCGGACAAGGTGCCGGCAGAAATAGCGACGGCGGTTCTCTCCGGAAGCGCCATCGCAGAGGGAAATTCTCTTCACCGCCGGGTTCCGAGAATCTTATTCGTTCAACCTTTAGGCCAATGGAACCGGTTCCCGCGCACTAATAAACATCCGCCTGGAACCTGCCCTTCTTTTTGAGGTCGGCCACGAAGCTCACGGCCTCGTCGGTCGAACGCGCGCCGAACTGGGCGACGATGTCGACCAGCGCACGCTCGACGTCCTTGGCCATGCGCTTGGCATCGCCGCAGATGTAGAGATGCGCGCCTTCGGCCAGCCACGTCCACACCTCGCGGCCGAGCTCGCGCATGCGGTCCTGCACGTAAAACTTCTTCTCGCCGTCGCGCGACCAGGCGAGAGAGAGGCGGGTCAGCAGGCCGGAGGTCTTCAGCGCGTTGAGCTCATCGCGATAGAAGAAATCGCAGTCGCTGCGCTGATGGCCGAAGAACAACCAGTTCTTGCCCGGCGCGCCGGTCGCCTTGCGGTCGAGCAGGAAGGCGCGGAACGGAGCGACGCCGGTGCCGGGACCCACCATGATGATCGGTGTCTTGGGGTCCTGCGGCAAGGCAAAGCCGTGCGCCTTCTGCACATAGACGTTCAGCTTCTCGCCCTCGGTGATGCGCTCGCCGAGGAAGGTCGAGGCAACGCCGAGGCGCTTGCGCTTGCCGATGACGTAGCGCACGGAATCGACGGTCAGCGACAGCTTTCCGGGCGTCGCATTGTGCGAGGACGAGATCGAGTAGAGCCGCGGCTGCAGGGGCTCGAGCGCCTCGACGAAGGCTTCGGGATGCGGACGGCAGCCGGAGAACTTTTGCAGCGCCGCCATGACGTCGAGCGTGGCGGCATCGCCATCGGGATCCTCGCCCTGCGCCAGCGCCCGCGCCTTCTCGCGCTGCGCGCCGCCGGTGATGAAGGACAGCAGCTCGAACAGCTTATCCGGCGCCGGCGACAGCGAGACGTCCTCGACCAGCGCTTGGCGCAACGTCTTGCCGTTAACCTGCGTGGTATGGGAGGCACCGAGCAGCGCGATGATCTGGTCGACGAGACCGAGATCGTTGCGCGCGAACACGCCGAAGGAATCGCCGACGACATAGTCGAGCTTGCTCTCGGAGAGATCGAACTCGATGTGATAGGTCTCCTTCTCGGAGCCCTGCTTGTTGAGGAGGCGCCTCGACAGAAACACGGCTTCAGCCGGATTTTCACGGACGCGGCCCAGTTCGCCCTTCACTTCCGGCGCGGCGGCTGCCGGAGCAGCAGCGCCCGCGGCAGGCTTCGCGGCCGGTGCCTTGTCGAGCTCCTCGAAGAGCTGCTTCAGCATCCGCGCCGTCTCCTTGCCGCCGGGAGCGCAAAGGTTGAGGCGGGCTTCGCTCTTCTTGGCAATGGCGTCGGAATAGTCGGCGCAGTTGTAACCGCACTGGCCACAGTCTTGCTGCGCCATCGCCGCCATCATGCGGCGGCGGAGCGGACGCCCATCCGCAAGCTTCATGCGATCGCCGATCGGCATCGCCGGATCGTGCCAGGGCGCCTCGCCATCATCGCCATCGCCCTGCGGCGCGAGCACAGCACCGTTTTCGGCGGGCGACAGCGGCGTCGAGCCGTCAAGGCCGAACATGCCCACGAGAAATCCATTCAGCCACAGCCGCTGCCCTTCGCTGAAGGGCGCGTTCGGCGGGATGATCTCGAGTTTCGGTGGGACAGGCATCTGGGTCATGCTGTTGCTTCCGCTCCGGCCAGTTTGCGCAGGGCTTCGCCGTCATGGCGACGAGAGAAGGTAAGGAACGTTTCTTCCGGCGAGGCGCGGTTGGCGAGATAGGCCTTCAAGAGACCCTCGACGAGCCTGGGCGCGTCCTCGGCCTTCACGTCGTGATAGACCTCCTGCCCGATGTCAGCATCGGGACCGAAACCGCCGCCGGTGAAGAGGTGATAGCCCTCGACGGTGTCCTCTTCCGTCGCACCGGGCACCTTGGCCGCGATCAGGCCGATGTCGGAGATGTAGTGCTGCGCACAGGAGTGGTGGCAACCGGTCAGATGGATATTGAGCGGCGTGTCGAGCTTCACGTGTTCGTCGCACCAGTCGCCGATCGCAGCCGCATGGCGCTTGGTGTCGGAAGCCGCGAACTTGCAGCCGGCATTGCCGGTGCAGGCGATCAGACCGGCGCGCACTTGCGAGACCTGCGTGGCGAGGCCGAGCTTCTCGACGGCCGCGGTCACCAGCGCGACGTTCTCGTCGCGCACGCCTGAGATCAGAAAATTCTGCCAGACGGTCAAGCGGATATCGCCGTCACCGAGATCCTGCGCGATCCTGCCGATGCCGCGCATCTGCTCGCAGGTCAGCTTGCCGACCGGGAGCGCGACGCCGACCCAGTTGAGCCCCGCCTGCTTCTGCTTGTGCACGCCGATATGGGCCATGCGGTCAAATGCCGGGCGCGGTGCCATCGCATCCGCCGGCACGCGCGTGAAGGGCTTCTTCAGCCGTTCCTCGACGAGCTTGAGGAATTGATCGTGCCCCATGTTGTCGAGCACATATTTCAGCCGTGCCTTGGTGCGGTTGGTGCGGTCGCCATGCTCGATGAAGACGCGCACGATGGCGTCGGCAACTGCTGTGGCGTCCTCGGGACGAACGACGATGTCAGAATATTTCGCAAAGTCCTTGTGGCCGGTGATGCCGCCGATGCCGAGCCGGAACCAGACGCCGGCGTCGACGCCAAATCCGCCCTTCACCTCCACCGCGGAGAACGCGATATCGTTGGTTTCCTCCAGCACCGCGACGCGGCCCGCGCCATCGAAAGCGACGTTGAACTTGCGCGGCAGGCCGTAGAGCGAGCGGTCGTTGAGGATGTGGTAGTGCCACTCGCGCGCATAGGGGCGCGTGTCGAGCAGCTCCTGCGGATCGATGCCAGCGGTCGGCGTGCCCGTGACGTTGCGGATGTTGTCCGCGCCGGAGCCGCGTGAGCACAGGCCGATGTCCTGGATGCCTTCGATCAGCGCGACCGCGTTCTTCGGCTCGATCTCGCGGATCTGGAAGTTGGCACGCGTAGTCACGTGGGTGTAGCCACCGCCATAAGCTTCGGCCAGATCGGCAAGGCCCGACATCTGCCAGTGCTTCAGGATGCCGTTCGGAATGCGCAGTCGCGCCATATAGGAGGTCTGCGCCGGCGCAACCCAGAAGATGCCGTAATAGCGCCAGCGGAAATTGTCCGCCGGCGTCGGGTTGGCGTTGTTGCGGGCCTGGTCCTTCAGCCGCTCATAGCCGTCGAAAGGATGAAGCTCCCGCTTGAACTTCTCCTGATCGGCAAGCTTCTTGCCGGAGGCCGTGACCTTATCCTGCGCCTTGAACGCCGCGGCATCGGGCCCCGTCGGCTCCGACGGCGCGTTGCCGCCGGCCGCGGGAGCGCCGCCTGCGACGAAGGCGCGGCCGACACGTCCGACCTGGAGGCCGGACATGAAGCCTTCGAGATAGCGCTTCTGCTCGTCGGAGAAGTCGGCCGTGGGTGCTGTGTCGAGTTTCATGGGGTAACTGGACCTACTCTGCTGGCTGAACCGCGACCTGCGCCACTTCGGCCGGCGGCTTTACGGGCTTGTACGTTGCGTAGAGGGCAAGACCGGTGAACACGAATCCGCCGACGAGATTGCCGAGCGTCACGGGAATCTGATTCCAGAGCCACCAGTCGGTGATGGACACTTTCGCGCCGAGCAGCATGCCGGTCGGGATGACGAACATGTTGACGACGGCGTGCTCGAAACCGAGCGCGAAGAACAGGAAGATCGGCAACCAGGTCGCCGCGATCTTGCCGACCGTCGAGGTCGAGGTCATCGCCATGACAACGCCGAGGCAGACCAGCCAGTTGCAGAGGATCGCCTTGACGAAGACGGAGACCATGCCGGCGGTGCCGATCGCGGCATTGCCGATCGTCTTGGCTTCCGCCACCGCAACGATGCGCGCGGCGACGCCGGCGACTTCAACCTTGCCCATGTTGGTGAGCGAGATCGCAATCAGGGCACCGAAGGCGAGGCTGCCGAGCAGGTTCGCTACGAAGACCCAGGACCAGTTGGCGATCACCGCATTCCAGGTGGCTTTGCCCTCGAGGCGGGCGAGCGGCACGATGGCGAAGCTGCCGGTCACGAGTTCAAGCCCGAGCAGCACGATCATCACGAGGCTGACGGGGAAGATGAGTGCACCGACGATCGGCTGGCCGGTGGTGACGGCGCCGGTGAAAGCGAGCGTCGTGGCAGCACCCAGGAGCGCCCCGGAAATCGCGCCGCGGATCAGGAGGTCGCGCGGACCGAGTGCCAGCTTCTTCAGGCTGGCATCAACCATCGAGGCCACGACGTCAGAGGGTTTTGCGTAATCCATATCGAAGCTCCAGCGCCGCGCGGGCGGCCACAACGGGTTGAAACGGCGTTGACCGCTGGGAGCACGATTTCAGGCGCACGTAGCCTGACCGGAACCCGGGGCGATCCGATCAGCCTCGTTGCTGCGGAAATCCATCATGGACTTGGGGCCGCCAGCTTCCACGCTGGTCGGCTTATTCCTTCCTATTCAAGGAGTGTGCCAACGCAGCATAACTCTGGAATTTGTGTAAAATCAGTAGGTTATATCTGTGTGCACCGCATGAAATGGATCAGCATTCATGCCGCTTGGGGCAGCAATAGCCCAAAGTTTAAGCTTCGAATCGCTCAGCTTAATATTTAAGCAGAAACTAGCGAGCGCGGCGCGGGACCTCGAAAGCGGCGAGATAACCGGCCAGATCCTGGGGGTCCAAGGCCGGTCCGGCGAAGGCCCCGAACGAGCCGCCCGTGGCATCCTTGCCGCCTCCCCCTGGGCCGACCGCGGCGTCGTAGAGGTCGGGCCGGAATACGCCCATGGCGGTCTTTAGCGCAGTCTCGCTGAGCTCGGTCTGACCCCAGCGCACCATCTGCGCATAGAGCCAGGCAGCCTGGACAGGTTCGGGCCGCCCTGCCCCTTCACGACCAACGAGGAGATAGCGGCCGCTCTCTCGCAGAGTGCCGTCGGGCGAGATTTTCAGGCGGCCACCAAGGGTGCGCCGGATCACTTCGGCATCGACGCCAAGCCGCTCCGGCTGCGCAAGGAGGCGCGCGGTCTCGTCGCGATTGTCTGGATGCTCGATGAACTCGGCAGCCTTCACCGCGGCACGCACCAGCGCGGCTACCGCGTCGGTGTGCTTCTCGGCCCAGGTCTGACGCACGGCCAGGACCTTCTCGGCGGCGCGAACCAGAATGTCGGAGACGAAATGCAAGATGTGACCGATACCGAGATCGACCGCGACCGAATTCCAGGGCGCGCCGACGCAGAACGCATCGACATGGCCGTTGGCGAGACTGTCGACCATGTAGGGCGGCGGCAGCACCACGAGACGCACGTCCTCATCGGGATCAACGCCGGCCGCCGCCATCCAGAACCGGAGCTGGTAATTGTGGGTGGAGAACGGGAAGGTCATGCCGAAGGTCAGCGGCTCAGCCCCTGCCTTGCGCCGTTTCGCCACAACGCGCGAGAGCGCCTTGGCGGTCGCCATCGGATCGAAGCGGTCGCCGTCGATCTCTTCCATCAGCGCGGCGTGAAGCGGCGGCGAGACCGTGATCGCGTTGCCGTTGATGCCGAGGTTGAAGGGAGCTGCGATCGGCACCTTGACGTGGCCGAGCCCCAGTGACGATGCGATCGCAACCGGTGCCAACAGATGGGCGGCATCGAATAGGCCGATATTGAGCTTGTCGCGGACGTTGGACCAGGAGACCTCGCGCACCAGTTCGACCTCGAGCCCTTCGGCCGCGGTAAACCCCTTGTCGACGGCAACGATCAGCGCTGCGGCATCGACCAGCGGGATGAACCCTATGCGGAGCGGTCCGGTCATTTCAGCATCTCCGACGCGGTGATGATCGACTGGGCGATTTCGCCGATCTTCTTCTTTTCGCGCATCGCGGTGGAACGCATCAGCACGTAGGCCTCGTCTTCGGTCAGGCCCTTCACCCGCATCAATATGCCCTTGGCGCGCTCGATGATCTTGCGGTCCTCGAGCTGCGATTTGGTGCGCTCCAGCTCCTCCTGGAGTTTCGCAAAAGCGTTGAAGCGGGACACGCAGAGGTCGAGGATCGGCTTGATACGCTCTTTCTTCAACCCGTCGACGATATAGGCGGATACCCCCGCCTCCACGGACGCCTGGATCGAGGCCGAATCGCTCTGGTCGACGAACATCGCGATCGGCCGCCGCACGGCGCGGCTGACCTGGAACATCTGTTCCAGGACGTCGCGGCTGGGGTTTTCCAGATCGATCAGGATGATATCGGGGTCGACCGCATAGATGCGCGCCAGCAGGCTCTGCATCTCCCGGATATGCATGACCTGGGTGAAGCCCGCCTCCCGCAACCCCTCCTCGAGGATCGCAGCCCGGATCGGGCTTTCGTCGACAATCACGATTTTAGGCGACTGTTCGGCGCTCATTGCTCACTCACCACCCGGCGAGGCATCCATAGCACGCCGGAGCCCCATGCAAAGGGTTGTAATTGTGGGCAATTAGGACTAGCTGCAAGCGGTCAATCAGGCAGATTTAGGTATGGATCAGACGGCTGCGCCCAAGGTCAGCTTCGTTTCGCTCGGGTGTCCCAAGGCATTGGTGGATTCCGAGCGCATCATCACGCGGCTGCGCGCCGAGGGCTACGAGCTTGCCCGCAAGCATGATGGGGCCGATATCGTCATCGTTAACACTTGTGGCTTTCTCGACAGCGCCAAGCAGGAATCGCTCTCGGCGATCGGCGAGGCAATGGCCGAGAACGGCAAGGTCATCGTGACCGGCTGCATGGGCGCCGAGCCCGAGCAGATCGAGCAGGCCTATCCCGGCGTGCTCTCGATCACGGGGCCGCAGCAATACGAATCCGTGCTCGATGCCGTGCACCGGGCTCTGCCGCCGGCGCACAATCCGCATCTCGACCTGGTGCCGCCGCAGGGCATCAAGCTGACGCCGCGCCACTACGCCTATTTGAAGATCTCCGAGGGCTGCAACAACCGCTGCACCTTCTGCATCATCCCCAAGCTGCGCGGCGACCTGGTATCACGCCCCGCCAATGACGTGCTGCGCGAGGCCGAGCGGCTGGTCGGCGCCGGCGTCAGGGAGCTACTCGTCATCTCGCAGGACACCTCGGCCTATGGCGTCGACGTCAAATATGCCGAGAGCCCGTGGAAGGATCGCCAGGTCCGCGCCAAATTCCTCGACCTCGCGCGCGAGCTCGGCGAGCTCGGGGCCTGGGTGCGGCTGCAGTATGTCTACCCCTACCCGCATGTCGATGAGGTCATCGCGCTGATGACCGAGGGCAAGGTGCTGCCCTATCTCGACATCCCTTTCCAACACGCGAGCCCTGAAGTTCTCAAAGCAATGAAGCGTCCGGCGGCGCAGGACAAGACGCTGGCGCGGATCAAGCGCTGGCGCGAGGAATGTCCCGATCTCGCCTTGCGTTCGACCTTCATCGTCGGTTTCCCCGGCGAGACCGATGCGGACTTCGCCTATCTGCTCGACTGGCTTGACGAAGCCGAGATCGATCGCGTCGGCTGCTTCAAATACGAGCCGGTCGCGGGCGCAACCTCCAACGCGCTGCCCGGCGCGGTGCCGGATGAGGTGAAGCAGGAGCGCTACAACGCATTGATGGCGCGCCAGCAGAAGATTTCCGCGCGGAGGCTCAAGCGCAAGGTCGGCACCCGCCAGCAGGTCATCATCGACGAGGTCGGCCCGACCGTTGCGAAAGGCCGCTCCAAGTCAGATGCGCCCGAGATCGACGGCGCGGTGTATCTGTCGAGCCGCCGCCCCTTGCGCGTCGGGGAGATCGTCACCGCCAAGATCGAGCGCGCCGACGCCTACGATCTGCACGGCAGCGTTGCGGGATTCTGATCTTCACGCCGGCCACGCGTTACGCGGCGCGCACGGCTTTCAGAAAGCCGGCCACCTTGTCGCGCAGCGCAACTGCGTTGCGTGACAATTCGCCGGCAGCGCCGAGCATGTCGTTGGCGGCAGTGCCCGTGGCATCGATCGTGTGCGTGACGGCATTGATGTTTGCGGCAACCCCGCCGGTGCCTGCCGCCGCCTGGCTCACTGAGCGCGCGATCTCCTGCGTCGCATGACCTTGCTGTTCGACGGCAATGGCAATCGACTTGCCGATATCACTGATCTGCCCGATCGTCCCGCCAATTCCCTGGATGGCAGCAACAGTATCATCCGTTGCACGTTGCATGGCGCTGATATGGGCGCTGATCTCTTCGGTGGCCTTGGCGGTCTGGCTGGACAGGCTCTTGACCTCGGCAGCGACGACCGCAAAGCCGCGACCGGCATCACCGGCTCGCGCCGCCTCGATCGTGGCGTTCAGGGCCAGAAGATTGGTCTGGCTTGCGATCGCATTGATCATCTCGGTGACGGCTCCGATCTTGGCCGCCGCCTCTGACAGGCTCTTCACGAGATCATTGGTGCGCGCGGACGCCTCCACCGCTTCGGCAGCGATGCTCGATGAGGTCGTGACCTGACGGTTGATCTCAGCAACCGAGCTCGACAGCTCTTCGGTCGCACCCGCCACCGACTGAACATTGGTCGACGCCTCGGACGATGCAGCCGCGACGGTCGAAACGCGTTGCGCAGCATTCTCGGCGGTCGAGCTGAGCGAGCTCGCCGTCACCTCTACGTCCTTCGCGGCCGACGACAGGGCATTGGCAATGGAGCCGATGGTTTCCTCGAATTCGCCGGCGAGTTTTGCGATAGCGCGCTTCTTCTCTTCCCGCGCGGCAATCAGCTCGGATAAGTCCCGCCGATAGCTGATGACGACGGGCTGGCCATCGATCTCCGCGGGAACGAGAGTGACCTGCACCGGCACCATCTGCCCATCCGCTCGGCGCGTGATCCATTCGAAACGGGCGTGGCCATCCTTCATTGCCCGCGCGAGCGTCTCCTTGACGCACTCCGACGAGCGGCGACCATCCGCCTGGAATTCGGGAGCCATATCGGCCGGGGACCGGGACAGCAGGTCGGCCTTGCTGCGATAGCCGCCAAACCTGACCGCGGCCTCGTTGCAGGCGATGATCTTGGGTCCCGCCAGCACCATGATCGCATCGACCGAACGTTCGAAAATTGCTTGCCAGATCTGGCCGTCGCGATCCTGGCTTGCTTGCCGCCCGAAAAATCTCATCCGCTCTCCCCATTCGAAGCGGACGGTGAATAGCAAGAAAACATTAACCAAACACTTATCGCACGACGAGCCGTTCGGAGCGAGATCAGCCTGCAGCCAGCCAGGTCGGCACCCAGCGCTCCGGCCGCGGCGCCCGGGCGAGGTCCGCCTTCGCCTCGGACAGCTCCGCCGGGACGTCGTCGATCGTCGGGCGCTCGTCATAGTCGAAGCACGGCATGACGCGGCCGTCGGCGTAGAGGCCAAAATCCATCGAGTACCAAAGCCCGAGCTCCGGCTGCGCGCGGCGCATGTCGTCGCGCAACTCACGCAGCAACGGCTCGATCGCCTTTTC
This sequence comes from Bradyrhizobium ingae, assembly GCF_055791185.1. Classification (NCBI taxonomy): domain Bacteria; kingdom Pseudomonadati; phylum Pseudomonadota; class Alphaproteobacteria; order Hyphomicrobiales; family Nitrobacteraceae; genus Bradyrhizobium; species Bradyrhizobium ingae. The sequence continues at coordinate 37,723 of NZ_JBVUBB010000035.1, read as the reverse complement.
CTCCTTGAACGACTGCGGACCGGAACGCATGAGGCGCGCCTGATATTGCGTGCCGACGATCGCGACCTCGAACCGTGTCTTGTCCCAGGGATTTTTGCCTTTCGGAAGGTGCGCGGCGAGGCGCCAGCCGAGTTCGGCCATCATCGTGTGGTTGGCCCAATAGGTCTCGCGCTCCCTGCTCCATCTGTCGACGAAGCCACGAAAGTCGGGCAGGTCCGATGACGCCTCTTCCAGTGGCGCCAAACCGACACCGGAAAGTCGCCTCGCCAGCCACTGCGCAAGCTCGACCGTCTCGCATTCCACCTCGTCGTTGGGCGCCAGATCATGCCACGCACGCTCGAACTCCTGGCTCGCGAGCTTGGCGATCAGCCGCGGCAATGACGATGCAAGTATGTCGTATTCGCCTTCCGATCCAAGTCCCACGATGGGCGGATCGGCTCTGTCCAGGCCCTCACCATACCAGGCGCCGACGGCCGAGCCGTCCGGCAGCCGCATGAACAGGGCGAATTTGTCGCGTAAGGGGCTGCTGTCGAAGACCGGCGCGGTATCCGCGAACTGCCCGCGCAGATCGAAGCATCCGACACTGCCCCAGGGACGGCCCTCGAGCCAGCCTGCAAAATCGAGCAAAAGGGGCGGCGCCTCGGTGCCGGGCGGAAAGGCCCGGCGAATGCTGTCGACGTCGATACGATAGGAGGGATCGGACAAGGGAGCGCGCCTGACGGGATGGAGATGTCTTCTTGGTCGCGCAGGCCACCAGCCCGGTTCGAACCAAGCGGCGCCTGAAAGGTACAAACACGCGGGCGTGAAAATGGTTCGGCGCGGTCGCCATCGATGAAATCTGAATTCTGGGCTGATCCCGGGGCTTTTGCGGCCATTCTCGCTCTTGCCCTCGCTCGCCGCCACTCGACGGAGGCGTGGACGTCCTCACCGTCCGAGCTGTGCGAACAGTGCTCACAAGGGACGTGATCCACTTCGACCGGCTCATCGAAGGCTGCACGGTCGTCCTCACGAAGCAGCTTGACAAGCCCCGCCCTTCGCCTGTATGGCCGCGCCCCATGATCTCTTCTCGGACCCACCGCCGCGCAGCTTTCCGTCGTCGCACCCGCGACGATGATGGGTTGCGCCATGTCCGACGACGCCGCTGAAGCACTGACATCAGCAGAGTTTTCGAGAAGGCCGCACCCGCAAAGTGCGGCCTTCTCGCTTTTTCGCGCGTCTTTTTCCCTGAACTGTCCCTGCCCCCATGAGGAGTCTGACATGACCAAGGCTACCCATCCGTATCATGCGCTGATGGACATCACCGCGCGGCCGAAGGCCGTGTTCATCCGCGGCGCGGGCTCCTATCTCTGGGACGACAGCCGCAAGCGATATCTCGATTTCGTACAGGGCTGGGCCGTCAACTGCCTCGGTCACTCGCCGCCGGCCATTGCCGACGCGCTCACCGCGCAAGCCAAGCGACTGCTGACGCCGAGCCCCGCCTTCTACAACGAGCCGAGTTTGAAGCTCGCGCAGGCGCTGGTCCAGAACAGTTGCTTCGATCAGGTGTTCTTCGCCAATTCCGGTGCGGAAGCCAACGAGGGCGCGATCAAGCTGGCGCGCAAATTTGGCAGTCTGCACAAGGCCGGCGCGTTCGAGATCATCACGTTCGCAGGCGGCTTCCACGGCCGCACGCTCGCCACCATGTCGGCATCGGGCAAGAAGGCATTCGAGCCACTGTTCGAGCCGAAAGTCTCGGGCTTCAAGAAGGCGACGCTGAACGACATCGCCTCCGTCGAAGCGCTCGTCACTGCGAACACCGTGGCCGTGATGCTCGAGCCGATCCAGGGCGAAGCCGGCGTGTGGCCCGCGACCGACAAATTCCTGCAGGACCTGCGCGCGCTCACCAAGGCGCACGGCCTCTTGCTGATCCTCGACGAGATCCAGACCGGCGTGGGCCGGACCGGAAAGCTCTTCCACTATGAACATGCCGGGATCACGCCCGACATCATGACACTCGGCAAGGGCATCGGCGGCGGCGTGCCGCTCGCCGCGCTGCTCGCGACCAAGCACGCCTCATGCTTCGAGCATGGCGACCAGGGCGGCACGTTCGCCGGCAATCCCGTGATGTGCGCCGCAGGGCTCGCGGTGCTTGAGGAAGTCGGCAAGCCGGAGTTCTTGAAAGCCGTCGCCGACACGGGTCTGCTGCTCGAAAGTGCGTTGCAGAAGGTCTCGGCGCGGCACGGCCTCGGCGAGGTGCGCGGCCGCGGCCTGCTCCTGGCACTCGACTTGAAACTGCCGATCGCGTCTGCGATCGTCGCGCAGGCATTCGAAGAGGGTGTCCTCCTCAACGCGCCGCAGGTCGACACGCTGCGTTTCATGCCCGCGCTCAACGTGACGCGCGAGGAGATCGCCGAGATGATCGATTGTCTCGACGGGATATTGACCAAGGCGGGCGCGGCACGGCGGGTGGCGTAAGGTTTACGCCCCTGCCCCGTCGTCATGGCCCGGCCTGTCCCGGCCATCCACGCTTCGCCACGATTCACGAAGATCGTTGATGCCCGGGACAAGCCCCGGCATGACGTCCCTCTTGGACAGCGGCGCTGCGCCTACGGCTTCAAGATCGAAGCCCCCGTGGTGGCGCGGCTCTCCAGATCGATATGCGCCTTCGCCGCGTCCTTCAGCGCATAGGCGTGGTTGATCGGCACGTGCAGCTTGCCGCTGATCACGGCGGCGAACAGTGTGTCGGCGCCTTCCAGCAATTCCGAGCGCTTACCGATATAGTCGTTGAGCTTCGGCCGGGTGGCAAACAGCGAGCCGTGATTGTTGAGCTCGGCGATCGCGAATGGCGGCACCGGACCTGAGGCATTGCCGAACGAGACGAACATGCCGCGCGGCTTCAGGCAGGACAGCGAGCCGGGAAAAGTCGCCTTGCCGACGCCGTCATAGACGACGTCGCAGCCCTCGTTGCGGCTGATCTGCTTTACGCGCGCGACGAAATCCTCCTCGTTGTAGAGGATGACGTGGTCGCAGCCATTGGCCTCGGCAAGCTCCGCCTTCTGACGCGAGCCGACCGTACCGATCACGTGCGCCCCGAGCGCCCTCGCCCATTGGCAGGCAAGCAGGCCGATGCCGCCGGCGGCGGCATGGATCAGCACGCGGTGATGCGGCTCGACCTTGAAGGTCTTGTGCAGGAGGTACCAGACGGTGAGCCCCTTGAGCATCAGCACGGCGCCCTGCTCGTAGGTGATGTGGTCGGGCAGCTTGACCAGCTTCTCCCAGGGGATGTTGCGCTCGCCGGTGTAGGCACCCAGATTGTGGTAGTAGGCGACGCGGTCGCCGGGGTGGAAATTCGTCACACCGGGACCGACCGAGATCACCTCGCCCGCCGCCTCGTTGCCGGCGATGAAGGGCAGTCCTGGCGCCTTGTAGAGGCCGGTGCGGAAATAGACGTCGATGAAGTTCAACCCGACCGCGTGCTGGCGAATGCGCACCTCGCCCGGCCCCGGCGCCGGCACGTCGACGCTCTCATAGACCAGGACCTCGGGACCCCCGACCTGGTGCACCCGGACGGCTTTGGTCATCACCTGACCTCCTCGTTCTTGTTGAACGCAAGCGAAAGCCATCACGCCTGCCTTGTCAACTCGACGCACGAATCCGACCGGACAAACCCGGCTATTTGCCGGCCTTCCTGCGATTGCGCTTGGCCAGCACGTTGAAGAACTCGACCGCCGCCGAGAACGCAATTGCGAAGTAGATGTAGCCGCGCGGAATGTGAAACTTGAATCCGTCGGCCACCAGCGCGACGCCGATCAGCACCAGAAATGCCAGCGCCAGCATCTTCGTGGTGGGATGCTCGGCAACGAATCGCGCCACCGGTCCAGAGGAAATGTACATCACGAGGCAGGCGATCACGACGGCCGCGATCATGATCTCGAGGTCCTGGGCCATGCCGATCGCGGTGATGATGGAATCCAGCGAGAACACGATGTCGATGACGACGATCTGGGCGATCACCCAGAAGAAGGCGCGGCGTCCGGAATTGTCCTCGCCCCCCTCGTCATCCGCATCGACCTCCGCATGGATCTCGTGGGTCGCTTTCGCGATCAAGAACATGCCGCCGCCGATCAGGATGAGGTCGCGCCAGGAGAAATCATATCCCCCGAGCGAGAACACCGGCTGGGTCAGACCGATCAGCCAGACCAGTATGCTGAGCAGGATGATGCGGAACACCAGGGCCAGCGCGAGTCCGATCTGGCGGGCGCGGTGCGCCTGTTTCTCGGGAATGCGCGAGACCATCACCGACAGGAAGATGACGTTGTCGATGCCGAGCACGATCTCGAGCGACGTCAGGGTGAGAAGAGCGGCCCAGGCTTCCGGGCTGGTGATGAGATGAATCATGCGAAAGATCTTGCCATCCTGATCACGGCGTCGCTGCCGACAATCCAGAGCGCAATTGCGCACAGCGCGATCTTCGCAGCGGTGCCGACCTGGAAGTCCATCTCCAGTGCATAAAGGCCAAGCGCGGCCCAGATCACGATCAGCGACATGGTGAGCCAACGCAACCGCACCACGCGCACCGGATGCAGCACGTGGAAGGGAACGAAGGTCAGGACGACCAGCGCGGCGACCAGCAGCGTAGACCACAGCGGCGGCCAGTGCAGCAGGAACAGATAAAACGCCGCAGCATTCCACAGCGCCGGAAAGCCGCGAAAGTGATTGTCCTCGGCCTTCATGCGCAGGTCGGCGAAATACAGCGCGCTGGTGACGATGATGGCGACGCCCAGTAGCGGCGCTGCGACCGGCAGCAGCAGGCCACTCGCCACGATCGCATAGGCTGGCACGAACACATAGGTGACGAAATCGACCACGAGGTCGAGTACGTCACCCGACCAGTTCGGCTGCACATTCTTGACGTTCAGCCTGCGCGCAATGGGGCCGTCGATCGCATCGATGATCAGGGCGACGCCGAGCCATTGAAACATCGCCGCCCAATGCTCGCGCACGGCTTCCAGCATCGCCAGCAGCGCGACTGCCCCGCCGAACGCCGTGAAGATGTGCACGGAGAAGGCTGCGGCACGGGCGGCCGGCGTGGGGTTGAGAGAATCCTGCGGGGTATCCATGGCTGGCGCAGTGCTATCAGAATGAGAACGATTTGCACATAAGCCGCGGCGACATCCGGCCGCGCAATTTCGCGACAAATTCGCGCGAAACAGCGGCTTGAATTTACCGCCGGGCATGTCAAATGTCCGGTCATGACAGATCTAGCAGCACCTTTTGACGTGGCCGTGATCGGCGGCGGACCGGCCGGCGTCGCGGCGGCCATCGCGCTGGCGAAGTCCGGTGCGCGTACGGCGCTGGTGGCGCGGCGCGCGCCCTATTCCGACAATCGCACCACCGCGCTGCTCGGCGGCTCCGTCGAATTCCTGGACGGGCTCGGGGTCTGGTCGCGTTGCAGCGACAAGGCCTCACCACTCGAGGCGATGCGGCTCGTTGACGATACCGGCCGATTGATCCGCGCGCCGGAGGTGCGGTTCTCCTGCCATGAGATCGGGCTCGACGCGTTCGGCTACAACATCGACAACCGCTCGCTGATGCAGGCGCTGGAGGCGCGCGCCACCGAGCTTGCCAATCTGGTTCGCTTCGATGACGAGGCCGACAGCGTCCTGACCGAGGCTGAGGATGTCGCGATCCACACCGCCGCCGGGCAGTATCTGACCGCGCACCTCGTTGTCGGCGCCGACGGCCGACATTCGCTGTGCCGCGAGGCCGCCGGCATCGAGGTCACGCGGCACGATCTGAAGCAGACGGCGCTGACCTTCAACGTCAGCCATTCCCGGCCGCATTGCAACGTCTCGACCGAGTTCCACACGCCGCATGGGCCTTGTGTGTTCGTGCCGCTGCCCGGCGATCGTTGCAGCATCGTCTGGGTGACCTCGCCTGCGGAAGCCGAGGGGCTCCGCGCCTTGAGCGACGAGGAGCTCTCGACAGCGGTCGAGAAGCAATCGCATTCCATCCTGGGCCGGATGAGCGTGGAACCGGGCCGCAACCTGTTTCCGCTGGCGATCGAGCGACCGAAATCCTTCGCTCGCGACCGCATCGCGCTGGTGGGCGAAGCGGCCCATGTGGTTCCCCCGATTGGCGCGCAAGGTCTCAATCTGGGCCTGCGGGATGCCGCCGATATCGCCGGGCTCGCCGGAGAGGCGATCGCGGCAGGTCGCGATCCGGGAGCGGACGAGGTGCTCAAGCGCTACGACTGGGCGCGCCGCCCGGACATCTTGAGCCGCACCTTCATGATCGATATGGCGAACCGTTCACTGCTGAACGATTTCCTGCCGCTGCAGCCGGTTCGCGCCGTCGGCATGCACCTGCTCGGGGCCATCGGCCCGTTGCGGCGCTTCGCCATGCGCGAGGGGCTGGCGCCGACGTGGCGGCGCTAGATCGGCGGCGGTCATTTAGCGGCCCCAGCCTTGCGTCACGGAAATGCAAGCCGTCCGGTCTGGATGAACCACATCACGCTGGTCAGCGTGACTACCGAGGCGAACGTCCCGAGCAGCACCGCAACCGATGCGGATTCGATCCAGGCATCGTTCTGGCGCGCGATGACGAACACGTTCAGCGCGGGCGGCAGCGAGGCCATCAGCACGGCGGTCGCGGCCCAGGGCTGCGCGAACGGGCCGAACGCCAGCATCAGCGCAAACGACGTGAGCGGATGGATCAGCAGTTTCACTGCGATCACGCCCGGCACTTCCCAGGGTACGCGATCGAACGGCCGCAGCGCCACGGTGACGCCGAGCACGAACAGCGCCGTAGGAGCCGCAGCATTTTGCAGGAAGGTGATGGTGCGATCGAGCGCGACCGGCAGCTCGACATGGAGTGCCGCGACGGCCGCGCCAAAGCAGGCCGACATGATCAGCGGGTTGAGCAGGATCTGCTTCAGCACGACGCCGAAAGCGTGCAGGATCGAGGGATGATCACGGTCGGAGAGCTCGATCAGGAGCGGCACGATCGTGAACAGGAAAATGCTGTCGCAGCAGAAGATCAGCGCGGTGGGCGCCGCAGCCTTTGGTCCGAGCACAGCGAGCGCGAGCCCCGGGCCCATATAACCGATATTGCCATAGCCGCCGGAAAGCCCCGCAAGCGTCGCCTCGCGCAACGAGAGCCGGCCAAGGACCTTACCCACCACGAGCGCAATGCTGAACGCGGCAATCGTCGATAGCGTGGTCGCAACCAGAAACGGCGGGTTGTTCAGCTCGGAGAACGGCGTCTTCGACATGATCGCAAAGAGCAGCGCCGGCAACGACACGTAGAGCAGGAAGAAGTTCATCCAGGCGAGGCCCGATTCCGGTAGGGATTTGGCCTTGCCGCAGGCGAAACCGACGAAGATCAGACCGAAATAAGGTAGGGCCAGATTGAGGATATCGACCATTTATGAAGTGATGTCTGAGGCAATCAGGGCTATCCGCCCGCCCTCTGCGGGTTAATTCCAAGCAAGGCCACTAGCATCGGCCACAATCCTGGTCTATCGACGAAGCATGATTAAAGCACGGACCGCAAAATTCCAGATCGGACAGGTCGTGCGCCACCGGATATTCTCGTTCCGGGGCGTGATCTTCGACATCGATCCGGAATTCAACAACACCGAGGAATGGTGGCTGTCGATCCCCGAGGAGGTCCGGCCCCACAAGGATCAGCCGTTCTACCATCTGCTGGCGGAAAACGCGGAGTCCGAATACGTCGCCTATGTCTCCGAGCAGAACCTGTTGCCCGACGATTCCGGCGAGCCGATCCGGCATTCGCAGGTCGCCGAGATCTTCGTGAAGGACAAGTCGGGCGGCTATCGCCCGCGCAATCCGTCGCTCAACTGATCCGTTTGGAATTCGGCCAATCAAGCCAATAAAAAAGGCGCTCAACCGAGCGCCTTTTTCGTGTTCTTGTGTCGGCCCGATTACTTCTGGGCCGAAGGCGCCGGCGTTGCCTGGCCGCTCTGCTCGAGCTTCTTGCGCTGCTCGTCGGCCTTCTTCTGCAGCTCTTCCTGAAGCTTCTTCTGGTTCTCTTCGAACACCTTCGGATCGGTCGGCGGACCGTCATAGGCCTTGGCAAACTCGCCCGCGAGCGGCAGCGGCAGCGTCAGCGGCGCGCCGTTGGCGTTGATGGCCTGAACCACGAGGTTCTGCCCCTTCTTCAGGTTGGCGATGAGCTCGGGGGTTGCTTCATAGTCCGACATGCAGCCGTTGGCGAAGCAGATCACGTACGGGCTCTGCAACGGCGGATTGCTGTCGACGATGATGCGGGTGCCGTGCACGAGCTGCATGCCGAGCGGCAGCGTAACGCGAAGAATTTTCTTTGGCTCGCCTTCTGGCTCGATGATCACGGCGGCGATCACGGGCTGACCGGACTCGATGCGACCGTCCTTGCCGGTGAAACAGACCTGCTTGGCATTGGCATCCTGGCCCTTCAGGCAGAATTTGGTCCAGGGCGCGTAGATCAGCTGGATCTGCTGCTGTTGCTGGTCGGCCGGCGGTGCGCCGGCTGCCGGAGCGCCGGCGGCGGGCGCCTGGCCCTGGGCCTGCGGCGCCGGTGCGGCGGGCGCAGGCGCCTTGGGAGCGGCCTTCGGCGCGGCTTTCGGAGCAGCCTTCGGTGCCGCCGGAGCAGGCGTTGCGGTCTGAGCCTGGGCGGCGAAGGGAACAACAAGTGCCGAGGCCGTCAGCAGGGCGAGAAGGCGCCCGCGCGGCCGGACCGACGCGGCCAAAATACGAAAATTCATTGCGGAAAACCCTTTCTGAACGGGAAGTGCCCGAACCGCTCCTGAGCACCGATACCGAGCCGCCTTGGCGCGGCTGTCTCCCCATCAATAGAGGCGGAAACGTGACAAGTTCGACGCTCCTGCGCGATTGCCCGCCTTCTTAACGTGGCGGACGAAAAGATCAATGCCGACAAGCATGTTTGAAGTGGGCAGAGAGACTTAAGACGAAGGCCTATGTGCTAGGTTCGGGGGGTGATCGGTCCCCGAATCAATCCGCGCGCCGTTGTTCATGCTTGAGAGCCTGCGCCTGCCAACAGCGGCCTGCGTGGCGATTGTTCTCGCATGTGCGGGCCCGACGTCCGTTCCGGCCAACGCGGCCGAAAGCTACGCCATTGCCATGCATGGCGAGCCGGCACTGCCGCCCGATTTCACCCATATGCCCTACGCCAATCCCGATGCGCCCAAGGGCGGCCGGCTGATTTGGTCGGTGCTCGGCACCTTCGACAGCCTCAACCCGTTCATCGTCAGAGGCATCGCGGTCCAGCAGGTCCGCAGCTACGTCGTTGAAAGCCTGCTCGCACGCGGCAATGACGAGGCCTTCACGCTGTACGGACTGCTCGCCAGGACCGTCGAAACCGACAACGACCGGACTTACGTGACATTCCATCTCGATCCGCGCGCGCGGTTCTCTGACGGAACACCGGTCCTCGCCGATGACGTGCTGTTCTCCTGGCAGCTCCTGCGAGACCATGGCCGCCCCAACCACCGGCAATATTACACCAAGGTCGCCAAGGCGGAGGCGCCGGATCCCCTCACCGTCCGCTTCGATCTCACTGGCGCCAATGACCGGGAACTGCCGCTGATCCTGGGGCTGATGCCGATCCTGCCCAGGCACGCCGTCGATGTCGCGACCTTCGAGGAGACGACGATGAGCGGCCCGATCGGTTCGGGGCCGTATCGTGTCAGCGCAGTTAAGCCCGGCACCAGCGTGACGCTGACCCGCAATCCCGACTATTGGGGCCGCGACCTGCCGGTCAACCGTGGCCTGTACAATTTCGACGAGATCAGGCTGGATTATTATCGCGAGGCCAACGGCCAGTTTGAAGCCTTCAAGCGCGGCCTCTACGACTTTCGCGTCGAAACCGAGCCGCTGCGCTGGCATGACGCTTACGACTTTCCCGCCGTGAAGACCGGCCAGGTGATCCGCGACACCATCAAGCCGGGTGTGCCGCAGCCCTCGGAATTTCTGGTGTTCAACACCCGCCGACCGATGTTTGCCGACATCCGCGTTCGCCAGGCGCTGACGCTGTTGTTCGACTTCGAGCTGGTCAACCGCAGCTACTTCTTCGGGCTCTATTCGCGCGTGGCCGGCTACTTCGCGGGCTCGGACCTATCCGCCTATGGCCGCCCCGCCGACACGCGCGAGCAGGAGCTCCTGAAGCCGTACGCGGCGCAGATCCGGCCGGATGTCATGGACGGCAGCTACCGCCTGCCCGTGACCGACGGCTCGGGGCGCGATCGCGCCACGCTACGCGCAGCGCTGAAGCTGTTGTCGGAGGCGGGCTACGATCTCGACGGCACAGTTCTGCGCAGCCGCGCGACCAAAGCGCCCTTCACCTTCGAGATCCTGGTGACCACGCGCGACCAGGAGCGCATTGCGCTCGCCTTCGCCCGTGACCTCAAGCGCGCCGGCATCGAGCCGACCGTGCGTTCGGTCGATCCGGTACAGTTCGACCAGCGCCGGCTCGGCTACGAGTTCGACATGATCCAGAACCGGTGGGACCAGTCGCTCTCGCCGGGCAACGAGCAGTCGTTCTACTGGGGCAGTGCCGCCGCCGACAATCCCGGCACCCGCAACTACATGGGCGCGAAGGACCCGGCTGTCGACGCGATGATCGCAGCTCTTCTGGAGGCCCGCGATCACGCGGATTTCGTCTCCGCCGTGCGGGCCCTCGACCGCGCCCTGATCGCCGGCTTCTACACGATCCCCCTCTTTAACGTATCGGAGCAATGGATCGCACGCTGGAATCGGATAGAACGGCCATCGGCTACCGCCCTGTCCGGTTATCTGCCGGAGACCTGGTGGCAGAAGATGGACGCCCCGCGCAAGTAACAAGGCAACCTGCAAGCGACGTGATGCCGTGAATCAGCCAGCCGTATCGCCGACGCTCGACACGCTGTTCCAGCGGACGCTCGCCCGCCAGCCGCATGCGCCTGCGCTGTACGATCCCCTCAACAAGATTCGTATCACCGGGCATCTGCCCAGGCGCTTGACTTACGCCGAAGCCGATCACGCGATCGAGGCTCTGTCCGCCCATTTCGTCGAATCCGGCCTGCCGGCCAACTCCGTGATCGCCGTGCAGCTGCCGAACACGGTCGAGTTCGTGCTCACGGTGCTCGCCGCCCATCGCGCCGGTCTCGTTGTCGCCGTGCTGCCGCTCCTGTGGCGGCACGCGGAGCTGACAGCGGCGCTCAACCGCACCGCGGCACGCGCGATCGTCACCATGAGCAAGGTCGACGGCGTGATCTATGCCGATCTAGCCATGCATGCCGCGGCGGAAGCCTTCTCCATCCGTCACGTCTGCGGCTTCGGCACCGACCTGCCGGAAGGCATGGCCTCGCTCGACGGTGTTCTTTCGCGCCCGCCCGGCACGACACGCAGCGTGATCCAGGACGGCCGCAAGGCTGCGATGATCTCCTTCGACGTCACTGCGGAAGGCTTTCGTCCGGTGCCGCGGCCGCATTTCAGCATCATCGCGGGCGGGCTTGCGATGTCGCTTGAAGCCGACATTCCGCAGGGCGCGACCATCATGTCGGCATTCGCGCCGATGTCGTTCGCCGGCCTTGCTTCTTCGCTTGCGATCTGGCTGCTCTCGGGCGGAACGCTGGCGCTGCACCATCCCTTTGACAGCGAGGTGCTCGAGCAGCAAGTCGACGAGCAGGGCTGCGAGGTGTTGATCGCACCTGCCCCGCTGGCCTTGCGGCTCGGTGAGGCCGAGCTCGCGGCGCGCATGCCGGGCTTGCGCAACGTCGTCGGCCTGTGGCGCGCGCCGGAGCAGGTCGCGGCAAGCGATGCCTGGATCGCGCCGCATGCGCCGCTAACGGACGTCTATTTGTTCGGCGAGGCCGGCCTGTTCGGAGCCCGGCGCGGCGAAGATGGCATGCCAATACCGGTGATGCCGGGGCCGCACGGCGCTCCACGGGAGCAGTCGGGCTCCTCCGTTGCCGGAGAGATCCTGCTGACGCCGAAGGGCACACTCGGCCTGCGCGGGCCGATGGTGCCGATCGCCGCCTACGCCCCGCCGCAACCGGTCGGCGATACGCTGATCGCCCAGCCGCCGCGCGACTATGTCGACACCGGCTATGCTGCACGGCTCGATCGCACCGGCGGCGCGCTCTGCATTACCGCCCCCCCTTCCGGCATCATGGCCGTTGGCGGCTATCGCTTCCTGTCGAACGACCTGCAGGAGTGGGCACGCCGGCTCGGCCAGGGCGCCCTGCTCACGGCGCTGCCAGACCGGCTCTCCGGGCACCGTCTGGCCGGGCGCGCCCAGGACAACGCAAGGGCGCGCGAAGCACTCAGCGAGCTCGGGCTTAACCCCCTGATGGTTGAGGCTTTTCGCGACCGCACCGAGCCCGCTTGAAGCGCTTTTCGTTGCTTGCGTTGACCGGGCATTAAGGCGGCCGGACTAGATTGCGCGGCATTCGTTTGCGTAATCAGAGCGTGAGATGTCCCAGGCGGGCCCGATCCTCTTTGTGTCCAATGCCCCGCGGCCGGCATTCATTTCGGCGCTTGATGAGGCCCGGCTTTTTCCCGTCATCGACAGCGATTGGGCGAGCGCTGCACGCGCCGTCGAAGAGGTCCAACCAGCATCTGTCGTCGCGGTGCTCGCCGGTGGGCATGAGCCGCATCTTGCTGCGGTCGCAAAAGCGATTGCGGGCCAGACGCTCTACCTTCCGTTGATCATAGTCGATCCCCGGACAGCCCTGCCCCATAATGCGCTGCCGTTCGCCCTACGCGGCAACAATTCCGACCGCCTCATCGCACGGCTGCGCGCCGCGATGCGCGTCCGCACGCTGCACGCGACCGTGCTGCGCCGCCTGCCGGAGGCAAAGGTCTCGCTGCCCGACTCCGACCCCGCGCGCGACGCCTCCGTGCTGCTGATCGGCCGCGGCTCCGCCTATCCGGCGCTGTCCGTTGCGCTCGGCGAGCGCATGGGTGTGATCGGCGCTCTCAGTATCGAAGCCGCCGCCAGGCATCTCAACACCCGCGACATCGACGGTGTCGTGCTCGCCGAAGGGTTTACCGCGCGCGTTGCGGACGCCTTCCTCACGGTGCTCGCGGAAGACACCCGCTTTCGCAATATGCCCGTGATCGTCACCGCGCATCAGCTCACCCAGACTTACGATCTGCCGAACCTCGAGCTCATCTCCGGCGAGCCCGCACAGATCGCGGCCAACGCATTGCCGCTGATCCGTCAGCACGCGATGGAAGCCCAGTTCAGCCGCACGCTGCGCTCGATCGACGCCGGCGGCTGGCTCGATCCGCGCAGCGGCCTGCTCACGCCTGAAGCCTTTGCCCGCGATTTTTCCAAGGCGGTCGAGCAGACGCTCGCCCGCGGCGGCGGCCTGTCGGTGGCGCGCTTTGCGTTCGATGCACACAATCCGCGCGCGCAGTTGGACGCCGCGCGAATCCTGAGCCGGCTGATGCGGCAGATGGATTTTGGCGCCGCGCAGAAGGATGGCTCCGTCATCGTGGTGTTCGCCGAGACCGATTTCCGGACCGCCCACATGATCGCGCGCCGCCTCTTCGCCGTGATGCGCCATACCTCGAACGGCAAGCGCGAGCCGCGCAATGAACCCGTCGTCAGTGTGGATTCGCTGTCGCCCTCGGATACCGCGCGGTCGCTGCTCGCGCGCTTGTCGGCGGAAGCTCCGCGCGCCGCATCCTGATCGCGCCTAAGCCGCCTTCTTGCTCGTGGCGAGCTGCGCGAGCTGGCGCAGGATCTCGGTCGTGCCCGCCAGCCGCTCTTCCGGCGTCTCCCAATCCTGGAAGAACACGACCTTCATGTCGGGCCGCACCTTCGCGGCCTCGCCGTGGCTGCGAATGAACGACACCAGGCGGTCGGGATGGGCGAAGGAGTTGTCGCGGAAAACGATGACCGCGCCCTTGGGGCCGGCATCGACCTTCTCGACATTGGCGCGCCGGCAATAGGCCTTGATCGCCGCGACCTTGAAGAGATACCGCACCTCGTCGGGCAGCACGCCAAAACGGTCTCGCATCTCGGCGGCAAAGTTCTCGATCTCCTCCTCGGTATCCAGATCGGCAAGCCTCCGGTAGAGCGACAGCCGCACCGAGAGGTCGCCGACATAATCTTCCGGAATGAGCACGGGCATGCCAATCGTGATCGACGGCGACCAGCGGTCGGCCGCGGGCTCGGAAACACCTGCCTTGAGGTTGACGATCGCCTCTTCCAGCATCGATTGATAAAGCTCGAAGCCGACCTCCTTGATGTGGCCGGACTGCTCCTCGCCGAGCAGGTTGCCGGCACCGCGGATATCGAGGTCGTGCGAGGCGAGCTGGAAGCCGGCGCCGAGCGTCTCCAGCGATTGCAGCACGGTGAGCCGGCGTTCGGCCTGCGCCGTGATCTTCTGCTGCGCCGGCAGCGTGAACAGCGCATAGGCGCGCAGCTTCGACCGGCCGACGCGGCCGCGGAGCTGGTAGAGCTGAGCAAGGCCGAACATGTCGGCGCGATGCACGATCAGCGTGTTGGCATTGGGGATGTCAAGGCCTGATTCCACGATGGTGGTCGAGAGCAGGATGTCGAACTTGCCGTCGTAGAACGCCGTCATGATGTCCTCGATCACGGCGGGCGGCATCTGCCCGTGCGCGACGGCGACCTTCATCTCCGGCACGTTCTTGTCGAGGAAGTCCTTGACCTCGGCCAAGTCATCGATCCGCGGCACCACGTAGAACGCCTGTCCGCCGCGATAGCGCTCGCGCAAGAGCGCCTCACGGATCATCAGGGGATCATGCGGGGCGACGAAGGTGCGCACCGCGAGGCGGTCTACCGGAGGCGAGGCGATGATCGAGAGCTCGCGCACACCGGTGAGCGCAAGTTGCAGCGTGCGCGGGATCGGCGTCGCCGACAGCGTCAGCACGTGCACCTCGGAACGCAACGCTTTCAGCCGCTCCTTGTGCGTGACACCAAAGTGCTGCTCCTCGTCCACGATGACGAGGCCGAGATCGCGGAATTTGATGGCCTTGCCGAGCAGCGCATGGGTGCCGACGACGATATCGACCGATCCGTCGGCGATGCCCTTCTTGACCTGGTTCAGCTCCTTGGTCGCGATCAGGCGCGAAGCCTGCGCGACGTTCACCGGAAAGCCCTTGAAGCGCTCGGTGAACGTTTTTGCATGTTGGCGCGCCAGCAGTGTGGTCGGAACCACGACCGCAACCTGCTTGCCTTCGAGCGCAACGGCAAACGCCGCGCGGAGCGCAACCTCGGTCTTGCCGAAGCCGACGTCGCCACAGATCAGCCGGTCCATGGGACGACCGAGCTCAAGGTCCTTCAGCGTGGACTCGATGGCTCCTAACTGGTCCTCGGTCTCGTCATAGGGGAAGCGCGCGCAGAACTCGTCATAGAGCCCCTGCTGCACCGGCAGCTTGGGTGCCTCGTGCAGATGGCGCGCGGCCGCGATCTTGATCAGCTCACCTGCGATCTCGCGGATGCGGTTCTTCAGCTTCGCCTTGCGGGTCTGCCAGCCGCTGCCGCCGAGGCGGTCGAGCTCGACCGTGGTCTGATCGGAGCCGTAGCGCGAGAGTAGTTCGATGTTCTCGACCGGCAGGAACAGCTTGGTCTCGGCCGCATAGTGCAGCTCTAGACAGTCATGCGGCGCGCCGCCGACCTCAAGGGTCTGCAAGCCGACGAAGCGGCCGATGCCGTGATCGACATGGACGACGATATCGCCGGCGCTGAGGCTCGTCACCTCCGAGATGAAATTGTCGAGCTTCCGGCTCGCCTTGCGCGGCCGCACGAGGCGGTCGCCGAGGATATCCTGCTCGCTGATGATAGCGATCTCGTCGGTCTCGAACCCGCTTTCGAGGCCGAGCACGGCGAGCATGGTTTCGTTGCGCGGGGTTGCCTGCACGGTGCGCCAGCTATTGACGCTGGTCGTATGCGTCAGCTTGTGGTCGCGCAGCATCGAGATCATGCGGTCGCGCGAGCCCTCGGTCCAGAGCGCCACGACGACCTTTTTGCGGGTGGCCTGCAAGGCCATCACATGCGCCACCACAGCCTCGAAGACGTTGACGGTGGTGTCGTTGCGCTCGGGCGCAAAGTCGCGGCCCTTGCGCGCGCCGGCATCGATGACGCTGGCGCCGTCGGCGGGCACCGAGAACTGCGTCAGCCGCACCAATGGGATCGCGCCTTCACGCTTTCCCCATTCCTCTTCGGTCAGATACAGCCTGTCAGGCGGCAGCGGCTTGTAGACGGCGCCGCCGGTCGGATGCTCCAGCGCATCGCGGCGCGCCTCGTAATAGTCGAGGATCTGCTTGAAGCGTTCGCGGATCGCGTCCTCGGCCTGCGGCTCGATCGCGACGGCTGCACCTTGCAGATAGTCGAACAGGGTGTCCATTCGCTCCTGGAACAACGGCAGCCAATGCTCCATGCCGGGATGGCGTCGGCCTTCGCTGACGGCCTCATAGAGCGCATCATCGCGCTCCGGCGCGCCGAATTCGGCGACATAGCCCATGCGGAAGCGGCGGATGGTCTCGGTCACGAGCTGGAATTCCGAGACCGGCACCAGATCAAGCGAGCGCATGTCGAGCAGCGTGCGCTGCGTCTCTGCGTCGAAGGAGCGGATCGACTCAAGGCTGTCGCCGAAGAAGTCGAAGCGGACGGGCTGGTCGAGGCCAGCCGGGAACAGGTCGAGGATGCCGCCGCGCACGGCATATTCGCCGGGCTCGCGCACGGTCGAGGAGCGGTTATACCCGTTGTGCTCCAGCCAGGCGACGATGGTATCCATCGGCACGACATTGCCCGGCGCAAGCGACAGCGCCTGCGCCGCCACCAGATCGCGCGAGGGCACGCGCTGCACGACGGCGTTGACGGTGGTCAGCACGATCAGCGGCTTGTCGCTGCCGGTGAGCGAGGCGAGCCGCGCCAGCGTCGTCAGGCGCTGGGCGAGGATGCCGCCGTGCGGCGAGACGCGGTCATAGGGCTGGCAGTCCCAGGCCGGGAACTGGAGCACCGGCAGGTCGGGCGCGAAGAATTGCAGCGCGCGTTCGAGCTGCTGCATGCGCGGCCCGTCCCGGCAGATCACCGCGAGGCTAACGGCGGACTTCTTCGGCCGCGCCGCGATCGCACGGGCAAGATCGGAGACAACCAGCCCCTCGGCTCCCTCGGCGACATTGGCAAGTGTCAGCACACGGCCGGGCGCGAGCAATTCGGCCGGCGATTTCAACCCCTGTTTCATAGGTTGCGATCCGCGACCGGGAACGCCTTGATGCGGGCAAACAGTGCGCCGGCGACATCGGGTGGCAACACCTTGTCGCCGGTAATGGCGGCATAGAGGTCGGGATCGTTGACCTCGAGCAGGTGCTCTAGCTCGGTCAGTTCACCCTCGGACAGATTGCCGATCTCGGCGTCCGCAAAGCGGCCGAGGATGAGGTCCATCTCACGCGTGCCGCGGTGCCAGCAGCGGAACAGAAGCCGCTTGCGCCGGTCATCCAGGCCGCCGCTCGATCGTGTTGTTCCCGTCATTTCCAAGGATCCAGTCAAACGCCAAAAGCCCGGACGTGCCGGGCGGGGGTGATATAGCGGCTGAGGTCGCCCGTGTCAGCCCTTTGTTGTGCCCATTTGTTTCAGTTCGTCATTGCCGGGCTTGACCCGGCAATCCATCGTCCTTGAAAGATGGACGCGCGGGCCCCGGCTTCGCCGGGCCTACGATCTTGGGCCGGCGAAGCTTCAGCGAAGACGGCAAGCCCGCGCATGACGAATGTTGCACGAATGCGCCCCAGCCTGCTCAATCCGTTGTTTGCTCTCGTGACCAGCCTGCCCGGCGTCGGGCCGAAGCAGGACAAGCTGCTGCGCTATCTGCTCAGCCGTGATGAGACGCCGCGGCTGGTCGATCTGCTGCTGCATCTGCCGAGCAAGGTCATCGACCGCCGGGCGCGGCCGAAGATTCGCGACGCCGCGCAGGGAACGTTGGTGACGCTGGAGGTGACGATCGATCGCCACCGCCCGCCCCCACCACGCAATGCGCGCGCGCCCTATCTCGTCTACGCCAGCGACGATACCGGCGACGTCGTGCTGACCTTCTTCCGCGCCAAACCAGGCTATGTCGAAAAGCTGCTGCCGGTCGGTGAGAAGCGCTACGTCTCCGGCACGCTCCAGATGTACGACAGCATCCCGCAGATCGTGCATCCCGACCGCGTTCTGGACGAGGAAGCCATCTCCAAGCTCTCCGGCATCGACCCGGTCTATCCACTCACCGAAGGCCTGGCGCTTGGCTCGCTCCGCCGCGCGATCGCGCAGGCGCTGCAAAAGCTGCCGGCTTTGCCGGAGTGGATCAGCCCTGAGGTGCTGCGCCGCTGCCACTTCCCGCCCATCGCGGAAGCGCTCACCCGTGTGCACCAGCCGGTCGAGCTCACCGACGTGCTGCCGGACCAGCCATTCTGGTCGCGGCTTGCGTTCGACGAATTGCTCGCCGGCCAGCTCGCACTGGCGCTGATCCGCGCGCAATTGCGTAGGCCTGCCGGCGTGCGCAATGCCGGCGACGGTCATTTGCGCAACAAGATCATCGACGCCCTTCCCTACGCGTTGACGCCGTCGCAGCGCAACGCCGCGGCCGCGATCGCCGAAGACTTGACACAGCCCGTGCGCATGCTGCGCCTGCTTCAGGGCGACGTCGGCTCCGGCAAGACGGTGGTGGCGCTGCTGGCTGCGGCGGCGGTCGCCGAAGTCGGCAAGCAGGCCGCGCTGATGGCGCCGACCGAAATTCTGGCGCGCCAGCACATCAAGACCATCGCCCCGCTCGCCGAACGCGCGGGCTTGCGGGTTGCGATCCTCACCGGGCGCGAGAAGGGCAAGGAGCGACGCGACCTCCTTGCGCGGCTGGCAGATGGCGAGATCGATCTTCTGGTCGGAACCCATGCGCTGATCCAGGACGACGTGATCTTCAGGGCTCTCGCTCTTGCGGTCGTCGACGAGCAGCACCGTTTCGGCGTCCGCGAGCGGCTGGCGCTGACGTCGAAGGGCGACGCGGTCGACGTGCTGGTGCTGAGCGCCACACCCATCCCGCGCACGCTGGTCCTGACTTATTTCGGCGACATGGATGTCAGCGAGCTGTGCGAGAAGCCGGCGGGCCGACAACCGATCGATACCCGGGCGGTGCCGATGAGCCGGCTTTCGGAGGTCATGGATGGCGTCGCTCGCGCGCTGCAATCCGGCAAGCTGGTCTACTGGATCTGCCCCTTGGTCGAGGAATCCGAGGCCGAGGGCACCGAGCATCTGACCAATGCGACCAAGCGCTTCGAGAGCCTGCAAAAGCGTTTTGGCGATCGCGTCGGGCTGGTCCACGGCCAGATGAAGGGCACGGAGAAGGACCGCGTGATGGCGCAGTTCGCGGCGCACGAGATCGGGCTTCTGGTCGCCACCACCGTCGTCGAGGTCGGCGTCGACGTGCCGGCCGCGACCATCATGGTGATCGAGAACGCCGAACGCTTTGGCCTTGCGCAACTACACCAGTTGCGCGGCCGCATCGGACGCGGCTCGGAAGCCTCCACCTGCCTCCTGCTCTACTCGGAGCCGCTCGGCGAGATGTCGAAAGCGCGGCTGAAGGTGATCCGCGAGACCACCGACGGCTTTCGGATCGCCGAGGAGGATTTGAAGCTGCGCGGCGAAGGCGACGTGCTGGGCGTGCGCCAGAGCGGCCTCCCCGGCTACCGGATCGCGCGTTCTGAAGTCCACAGCCAGCTCATCACGCAGGCACGCGACGAGGCGCTGCGTATCATGAAGGACGATCCGAAGCTCAAGGGCGAGCGCGGCGAAGCGCTGCGGTGCCTATTGTATTTGTATGAGCGGGACGAGGCGATCCCGCTGATCGGAGCGGGTTGATGCTGATCGGCCGGCTTTGCCCCCGTCAATGGCGGGCCGACCAAAGACTGGAATGGGCTCGCACGAACCTGCAATGCTCGGCTTCGGTCGCCTCATTGGCCGGAAACATGCACTCGAGTCGTAGCTCCTCTGCAGTGACCGTCTGCGGCGTTCCGACCGTTGTGATCATGGAGAAATAATCCAGCGTCACGCTGTCCTTGACGAAGGTGAGCGAAATCATCGGCATGGCATCACTCGGCGACGGCGCGCGCCATTCCGGCTTCACGCCCGGATATCGCGACAATTCCGCCAGAAGGGCCTCCATCCTGTCGTCGATGACGCGTCCGACCGCCTCGCGATACACCCGCGCAAGCAATCCCCGGGCCGTCTCCGGCCAGTTCGCCACGAAGGGACGCATGCCCTCCGGATCGAACATGAGGTGCAGCAAGTTCCGCGGGGTCGGCCGCGCGGACATGTCGATGAAGCAATTGAACAGCTGCGGTGCGGCCTCGTTGGTCATCAGCACGTTCCAATAGCGGTCCATGACGATGGCCGGAAAGGGCTCGTGCTGACGCAGCATGCGTTGCAAGGCGCGGTTGATGCTCGTCATGGCGGGCGCATCGAGAGCGGGATCGGAATAAGACGGCGCGTAGCCGGCGGCGAGCAGCAGCTCGTTTCTTTCGCGGAGCGGCACATCGAGGGCCTGAGCGAGATCGAGTAGCATTTGGCGGCTCGGGACGCTGCGGCCGCTTTCGACAAAACTGATATGCTTCTGCGAGACACCGGCATCGAACGACAGATCCAGCTGCGTCTTGCCACGAATATCCCGCCATTGACGCAGGAGGGCGCCCGCCGAAGCGGCGCGTGTCTTGATGTCGCTGGCCGTCGCTTTCATGTCGGGCGGTCCTTCTTGTCGATTTGCGGCTTCGCGCGTCAGCAGTCGGGGTGCCCCGGCTGACCCGGAGCACCCTCGCGCCGCCGATCGGAGCGGATCAACCGAAGGCAACCGGGCCTACTGCACCAACCCAGCGGCGCACTTTGGTGTCGTCCTTTTCGTCCATGTAGAAGAAATGGGTCATCGTGGGATGCACCGTCGGCCCCGACCGGTCATCGGGTGTCATGTCCACGACACCGCGAAACACCTTCAGCGCGCCGGCATCCCAATACTCGGTGACGTGATGAAGCGCGGTGAAGCCGGTATCGATGAAGGCTTTCAGGTTGGCGCGGATCGCTTCGCGCCCCTTCCAATCGGCCACACCGAGGTTGCAGACGGCATCCTCCGCGAAGCAGTCAAAGCCCTTTCCGAAGGTCTTGTCGTCGATCTCCTTCCACATGTCGAGGAGCCATTGCGGCGGCTCCTTTCGCGTGAACATGACTTGCATGTTTCTCTCCTGATGCAGTGATACAAGCTGGCCAGAAAGCTTCGTTGGTTGCTCCGTGGCTGGCGAATGATCAGGAGAGTAGTCAGACGGCGAATTGGCTCAATTACATGCCAGGTAATAAAGCGAGCACCCAACTGCCAGCAAGCTAGCCCTTCTTTTCCGTGCTCTTTTCGGCAAACGCCTTTAACAGCTCCGCATCCGCCGCCTCACCCTTCGCGTCCTCCGCGAGATGCTCGAACCAGCGCGCAAAGCCTTCGTAGATCTGGCTCGCGGGATGATCGCCCCCCAGAAAACCCGCGATCTCCCGCATCTCCGCGACCCAGCGATAGGCCTTCGGGATCATGTCCGGGAGTACGGTGGATAGCCGCGCCAAGATCGCCGGCTGGCTGAGCGCGAGTTCGTCGCGCAGCGCATCGGCGGCGCCGGCCTTGGTCGCGGCGAGCACCATGGCCGAGCCTATGCCGGCAAGCCCCTTGGCGATCCCGGCGTAGGACATTTTCAGCGCCGACGCCGCGCCGACCGGGCCTTCGACGATCCGCAGGTCAAGGCCGAGCTCTTTCAGCACGGCCAGATCCCTTGCGTGCTCGCCGGACACATAGAATGCCGGTCCCTTGCTGCCGGGCTGCGGCGGGAAGCCGATGATGCCCGCATCGACGAACGGCGCCTGCGCCGAGCCGATGATCTCCTCGATTCCCAGGACCGTATCGACATTGACGGCGTTGCAGTCGACGACCAGCGGCTTCTTCTCCCGCCTCACGATCACTGCGGCCAGCCGCTCGGCAAGCGCCACAGCTTCGCCCGGCGGCACGATCGACAGGATGATGTCGCAGCCCGCGATATCGGCATCCTCCGCGGCAATCATGCCCGCCTCCGCGGCGCGCTTTGCGGTCTGCTCGCTGCGACCTTTCAACGAGGTCAGTACGCGCGCGCCGTTTTCACTCAGGCGACGGCCGATCGCGCTGCCCATGGCGCCGGGTGCGAGGATCGCGATGGTTGGGGACATGGCTCACTCCAGTTCGAATGCGAAAGCGATCAGCGCTTCGTCATCTGGAATGATAGCAGAGTCAGGGAACCGCCAAGCGAATGCCCGCCATCCCGCAGCGGAATGGCGGATGTTCACTCCACCTTGACGGGCTCGGGGCGCGCGGCAGCGGCATTGGCAATGCGGGCGGCGTTCGCCACGCCCGCAAGAGCTGCGACCTTCTTCGGATCGGGGCTCGATCCCGGCTGCACCACGCCCGCCGACATGATCAGCGTCGCAGCATCCTCGGCGCTCAGCTCGACCTCGATGATCTTGCTCTTGGGGACGTAGAAGAAGAAGCCGGTCGTCGGGTTCGGCGAGCACGGCAGGAACACCGAGACATGCTCCTCCTGTCCCGGCAGGCTCCGTGCGATGTCCTCGCTCGGCGATTGCGAGATCAGCACGATCGACCACATGCCCGGCGAGGGAAATTCGACCAGGCCCACCTTCCGGAAGCTCGAGCCCTTGCCCGAGAACAACGTCTCGAACACCTGCTTCAGCCCGCGATAGATCGCGCGCACGGCCGGGATCCGGCCGAGGAAGGTCTCGCCGACATCGACCAGCGTCCGGCCGATCAGGTTGGCAGCGAGAAAGCCGACCAGCGTCAGCGTAAAAAATGCGACAATCAGTCCCCAGCCGGGAACACCGTACGGCAGATAGGTTTCGGGGCGATAGGCCAGCGGCACGAACGGCCGCACCACCCCGTCGACCCAGGTGACGAACCACCAGACCAGATAGAGGGTGATCGCAATCGGCCCCGTAACCACGAGCCCGGTCAGGAAATAATTGCGGAATCGGCCCATCAGGCCGGTATGCGGCTCCGGCGGCAGGTCTTCGGCAGGCACAGGCGGGGACGCGTCGTCACGGGCGGTCATTCGGGTTCCAAGTCGGTCGCAGCACTCTAGCTAGGGTCTTCTAGCAGATTTTTGAAGGTGCAAGGCGACCGCGCCTGCTCTCCTTCTGCGCCCGCCCTGCCTATTCGACGGTCACCGACTTGGCCAGATTGCGCGGCTGGTCGACGTCGGTGCCCATGACCACCGCCGTATGGTAGGCCAAAAGTTGCACGGGGACGGCATACACCATGGGCGTGAAGGCTGCCGCCATGTCGGGCATGACGATGGTGACGAGGGAATCCACCGTCGCCTCCGCCGCCCCCTTGGCGTCCGTCATCAGGATGATGTTGCCGCCGCGGGCTGCGACTTCCTGCATGTTTGAAACGGTCTTCTCGAACACGCGATCGTAGGGTGCAATGACGACGACCGGCATGGTCTCGTCGATCAGCGCGATCGGCCCGTGCTTGAGCTCGCCGGCAGCGTAGCCCTCGGCGTGGATGTAGGAGATCTCCTTCAGCTTCAGGGCGCCTTCGAGCGCGAGCGGGAAGCTGGTGCCGCGGCCGAGATAGAGCACGTCGCGCGACTTGGCGATCCTGTGCGCAAGCTTCTCGATCTGCAACTCGGTGGTGAGCGCGTCCGCCATCAGGCGCGGAATCTCGACCAGGCCGTGCACGAGCTGGGTCTCGTCCTCCTCGGACAATTCGCCGCGCGCCTTGCCGGCGGCAACCGCGAGCGAGGCGAGCACCATGAGCTGGCAGGTGAAGGCCTTCGTGGACGCGACGCCGATCTCGGGGCCAGCGAGCGTCTGGAGCACGGTTTCGCTCTCGCGCGCGATCGTCGAGGTCGGCACGTTGACGACGGCGAGCGTGTGCGCGCCTTCGGCCTTGGCATAGCGGAGCGCCGCGAGCGTGTCGGCAGTCTCGCCCGATTGCGAAATGAAGATCGCCAAATCGCCCTTGCGCAAGGGAGACTCGCGGTAGCGGAACTCGGAGGCGACGTCGACCTCGACCGGCAGGCGCGCCATGCGCTCGAACCAGTACTTTGCGACATAGCCGGCGTAGCTCGCCGTACCGCAGGCCGTGATCGTGATGCGCTTGACGTCTCGGAAGTCGAACGGCAGCTTCACCGGGAGCGAGACGCGCTCGGATGCCATATCGACGTAGCGGGCCAGCGTGTGGCCGACGACCTCGGGCTGCTCGTGGATCTCCTTCGCCATGAAATGGCGATAATTGGCCTTGTCGATCAGCGAGGTCGAGGCCGCATGCTTGATCTTGTCGCGCTGGACGGCGTTGCCGTCCTTGTCGAAGACGGCAACGCTGCTCCGGGTCAGAACGACCCAGTCGCCGTCCTCGAGATAGCTGATCGTGTCGGTGAAGGGGCCGAGCGCGATCGCGTCCGAGCCCAGGAACATCTCGCCATCGCCGTAGCCGACCGCCAGCGGCGGACCATTGCGGGCGCCGATCATCAGATCGCTCTCGCCCGCGAAAATGAAGCCGAGCGCGAAGGCGCCGCGCAGCCGGCCCAAGGCGAGCTTCACCGCTTCGACCGGCTTGTTCCCGCGGGTGAGCAGGTCGTCCACCAGATGCAAAACGATCTCGGTGTCGGTCTCGGTGCGGAACACCGTACCCTTCGCTTGCAGTTCCTCGCGCAGCTCGCGGAAATTCTCGATGATGCCGTTGTGGACCACCGCTACGCGCTCGGTGGCGTGCGGATGGGCATTGTGCTCGGTCGGCTTGCCGTGGGTGGCCCAGCGGGTGTGACCGATGCCGCTCGTCCCCTTCAGCGGCTTGTCGCGCAGCCGCGCCTCGAGGTTCTTGAGCTTGCCTTCGGCACGGCGGCGCTCCAGGTGATCGCCTTCGAGCGTGGCAACACCCGCGGAGTCATAGCCGCGATATTCAAGCCGCTTGAGCGAATCCACCAGTTGCTCTGCAACCGGTTCGCGCCCGAGAATGCCGACAATCCCGCACATGCGGATCAATATCCCCCAAATCGTCGAAAAATAGCCAAAACGACGCGATCGGTTTTTATCGAAACTCGCAAGGAACCAGATACTCAATAATTATTGCGGATTGCGACAGCACCAAATGGCGGTAGCCCAAATGTGCGGCGAATTGGCTGGCCTTTAACCCCGGCCATTAACTTGCTGTCAACAAGTTTGGCCAACGATTTGCGCGCAGGAGATACGGTCATGAGAAGCTCATCCGACCGCAAGGGTCCACCGTCTGTTTACTTGCGCGCCAGCGAGACCGCGGGCACGCATCTGGCGCACTGGCCACCGCCCCAGCGCGGCAAGGAGAGCAAGCCCGTCTTCGTAAAGCATCCGGAAGGCGAGCCGATCAAGCGCGCCAAGCCGCGCGGCTGGCGCCTGACCCGCGCGATCTTCTCCGAATTCGCCGAGGACGAGTAAAGTCCGTGATCGTTGCCGCTTCACATTTGCATGATGAAAGCCAGCACAGCAACGAGCCCCCAAAACACCAGTCCCATTGCGAGAGACAAGCCGTAGTGCGGCTCGCCCTCGCCGAACAGCTTCAGCGCCCACCGTCCCGTCGCCACGAAGAAGAGCTCAACGAGCAGATTGATCACAACAGCAAGGAAGTCGTTCACGAGTGCGCGAACCTAAGGACCTGGTTCTCGCCCGCTCACTTCTCCGGCTTCTTGCCACGCGTCTTCATTTCGCGATAGCGCGCCGCGCCACCTTCGCGGATGGTCTGCTGGCTGCGCTCCAGCGCCATCGCATCGTCAGGGACGTCTTTGGTGATGACGGAGCCCGAGCCGATATAGGCGCCGTTGCCAATCTTCACCGGGGCAACCAGCGAGGAATTGGTGCCGACGAAGGCACCCTTCCCGATCAGCGTCTTGTGCTTCTTGAAGCCGTCGTAGTTGCAGGTGATGGTGCCGGCGCCGATGTTGGAATTGGCGCCGACGGTCGCATCCCCGATATAGGAGAGATGGTTGACCTTGACGCCGGCTTCCAGCGTCGCGGCCTTGGTCTCCACGAAATTGCCGATGCGGGCGCCGTCGCCGAGCGAGGTACCGGGCCGCAGGCGCGCGTAGGGGCCGATCGAGACGTTCTTGCCGAGCGAAGTCTCGACGATGTGCGAGAAGGAGTGGATCACCGTTCCGTCGCCGATCGAGACGCCGGGACCGATCACCACGAAGGGCTCGATCGTCACGTCCTTGCCGAACGTCGTGTCGGCGGCGAGATAGACGGTTTCGGGCGCAATCAGCGTGACGCCGGCGTCCATCGCCGCTCTTCGCAGCCGCGCCTGCATCACGCTCTCTGCTTCCGCTAGCTGTGCCTTGGTGTTGATGCCGCGCACTTCGTCTTCGCCGGTCTCGATCACCACGGCCTCCCATCCCTGTTCGCTGATAATGCCGACCGCGTCCGTCAGATAATATTCACCCTTGGAGTTCGCATTGCCGATCTTGTCGAGGATCGCCAGCGCGCGGCGCCCGTCCAGCGCCATCACGCCGGCGTTGCACAGCGTGATCTTGCGCTCTTCAGCATTCGCATCCGCCTGCTCGCGGATCGCAACCAGGCGGTCGCCTTCGACGATGAAACGGCCGTAACCCGTCGGATCGGCGGCACGAAAGCCGAGCGCGGCAAGCGCCGCGCCGCTTGCAAGCGGCGCACGGAGCCGCTCGAACGTTTCGGCCGAGATCAGCGGCGTGTCGCCGAATGCGATCAGAAGATCATCTGCTCCGCGCGCGATCGCCTCGCGCGCCGCCAGCACGGCATGGGCGGTGCCGAGCCGCTCGGCCTGTACGAAGGTGAGCGTGTCGGGCCGGATGCGCCGCGCTTCATCCGCAACGGCCGCATGGTCGGGCCCGATCACCACAGCAAGCGAAGTGCCGGTTCCTTGCGGAGCCGCCGCGAGCACATGGGCGAGCAGCGACTGTCCTGCCACCGGATGCAGCACTTTTGGCAGGCTCGATCGCATGCGTGTGCCTTCGCCGGCGGCGAGAACGATCGCGAGGCTGGAGCGGGCGGTCATCGAGATCCCTGGTGATTCCAGTGTCGGCCGAATCGCTTCCGATCGGCGCAAGCTGCTTTGCCCTTCGTCATAAAGGCGTTTTGCTTCCCCCGCAAACGCCCGGAATTCCAGTGCATCCCGCTTTTCCTGTTAATGTTCCGTGATTGATTCGGGGAAGCTCGACGGGGCTGGGCACTTAACAATCATGGCAAAGGATTCCGACCCACTGGCCGGCGTCTTCGAGACCAAGGAATCCGGCGGCCTTCTCGCCGGGCTCCTGGCTGAGGAGAACGAGTTCGATCGCCGCATGATGTGGCGGCTCGGCTCGTGGGGCGTCGCTGCCGTCGGCGCCGTGGTGATCGCCGTCATGGCCAGTCAGGCGGAGCTCGGGTGGCGGCGCGACCAGGTCGCAGCCGCCGATCTCACGCGCCAGGCGGATCGGCTCCAGATGCTGACGAGGGAGAGCCAGAGCGAGGCCCGCAGGCTGGCGTCCGCGATCGAGACGCTCAACACCGATCGCGACCGGCTCTATTCGCGCGTCGCTGTTTTGGAGCAAGGGCTCGATTCCGTCACCGGCGCAATCGCAAAGCAGAATGCAGCGCCGCCGCAGACGCCACCCGCCAAGCCGCAGGAGATGGCGGCGGCCACCGCGCAGCCGACGCCCTCGCCTTCGCCCGCTGCGCCAAGCGTCGCACCGGTCGCCTCGACGACACCCGCGGCGAGCGACAAGCCGCGCGCGGACGCCGTCAAAGACCAGGTCAAGGAAGCGAACAAGGAAGCGAACAAGGAACCAAGCAGGGAACAGGCCAAGCAGCAAGCCGCTCCGCCGCCCCAGACTGCTGCTGCGGCATCGCTCGTTTCGCAATCCTCAACACCGCCTGCCGGGCTGCCCACGATGCCACTGGTCGCATCCAAATCACTGATGGCACCGCCCGATGCCGCCGCATCCAGGCTGTTCCAGCCGGAGGCGGCAGACAAATCCGAGAAGGCTGACAAATCGGACAAGACGGAGAAGGCCGAGAAGCCGAAGGCTGACGCTACGTCGCCGACCGAGGTCGCGGTGACAGCATCTCCGAGCACCGAGCCCGAGGCCGCCGAGAGCGAGCCGCCGCCGCCGACGATAGCGGTGCAGCAGACCCGGTTCGCAGTGGACCTCGGCAGCGCCAGCTCGGTCGGTGGCCTGCGCGCGCTGTGGCAGGGCCTGATCAAGTCCAACCCCGAGGTCGCCAACCTCCGGCCGATCATCATGATCAAGGAAAGCAAGACCGGCGCCGGCATGCAGCTCCGGCTCGGCGCCGGACCACTGGTGAATGCCGCCGCCGCCGCGAAGATCTGCGCCGGCCTCATCGAGAACGAACGGGCCTGCGAGACCACCGTGTTCGACGGCCAGCGGCTGTCGATGCGCGGCCAGGATGCAGCGCCCCAGCAGATCTCTCCCCAGGCCGAGACGCCGCCTGCCACCACCGCCAAGCCGGAGAAGCCGCAGCACCGGCGAGGCTACTCTTCCCGGCGCAGCAAACGCGAGGAGCCACCACCGCCGCCCCCGCCGGCAGCGGCCACACCGCCGCCCAAGCAGGAGACGACGGCCGCCTCGACCATATCCTCGTTCTTCAGTCGAAACAAAAACTGAAGTTTAGTCAGTCTCTTATCTCGAGACTCTGAGGCAAATTCACAAGGCCTTCGCCTTGCCTGTTGCCCGCATCCGCCTTCCCGACCATATTGGGCCCCATGAAGAAGAAACCGTTTCGCCTCACGCCCTACCAGGTGCAGTTCCTGCTCGTGGTCGGCTTCACCACCGTCGGCTACGCCCTTTATCTGCGCTATCTCGCCGTCGAGTTCTCGCAAGTGTCGCTTGCCTGCGACGCCGGCCTGCAGACCATGATCTGCAAGGCACGCGCGACCGCGACCGTGCTGTTCAAGAACTCGGTATTCGGCATCGTCGCGCTGGTGATCGCGACGCTGAACCTGATGCGACCTTCGATCGTGCTGCTGACGCTGGGCGTGATCGCCGCAGGCCTCGGCATCGTGCTCTACAACATCGTGTTGGCGGGGATCGCGATCGGCCTGCTTATTCTGGGCTTTGCGCGGCCCGCGCCCGCCACAGCGTAAGCGCGAACAGCAGATACATCGCGCAGGTCCACAGCGACTGCCAATTGTCGCGCCCTTCGTTGATCAGCACATAGGCCGCCGACAGCGCCAAGAGGCCGGCAAAGACCGACTCAGCGATCGGGCGTACGCCGGTCTGCGGGCGGTTCAGCATCAGAAGCGCAAACGGCACCACCGCCATGGTCAGCGAAGCGAACGGAAAATCGCGGTAGCGCGGATCGAACACGAAACCGAGCGCGGTCTCGGCTGCGATCACGGCGGTCACCGCAAGCGTCAACCCAAGCGCCGCGGTGAGTTTTGACCATTTGCGCTCCTCGCGCGGACCCAGGATATCGAGAAACGTCGGCAGTCCCCGCCCCGACACCAGCGCCTGCGCGCAGAAGATCGGCGACAGCACGCCG
The DNA here is from genome assembly GCF_055791185.1 of Bradyrhizobium ingae. NCBI lineage: Bacteria > Pseudomonadati > Pseudomonadota > Alphaproteobacteria > Hyphomicrobiales > Nitrobacteraceae > Bradyrhizobium > Bradyrhizobium ingae. The sequence goes on along the minus strand of NZ_JBVUBB010000035.1, from coordinate 8,185 downwards.
GCGGCAAGCAGCGCGCCCCATTGCAGCCAGCCGCCCCAGCCGTAGCTCTCGTAGTACATCTTGTCGAAAGCGACCCCGGACAGCATGCCGGCCGTCGTCGCCGAGATGCCGACGCCGAGCCATGCCGAGAAACGCGGCGTCCACGGCCGCCGGCGCAGCGTCAGGCCTGCGACCGCGAACACCAGCACGCTCACGGCCATGCCGGCGCCCATGTACCATTTCCAGTACGGGAAATTGCTGATCGGCTCGCCCGGCGGATATTTGAGCTGGCGGCGCACGGAATCGATGAAGCCCCAGTAGCCACCGACGGTGCCTTCGAGCTGGCGCTTCCAGGGCTGGTCATAGGCCTCGATCAGGTTGACGCGAAAGCCCTGCGCCTTGGCGAGGGTCAGGATTTCCGACACCACGCGCGCCTGGTTGGTGCGCGAGGGCAGCGCGCCTTCGCGCATCCGGCCCTCGCTCGGCCAGCCAGTCTCGCCGATCAGGATCTCCTTGCCGGGAAAGGCGACCGCCATGCGCTGGCGGATCTGCTCGACATGGGCGGCGGCGAACTTGGCGCGGATCGGAAAATCCTCCCAATAGGGAAGGATGTGGATCGTGACGAAGTCGACGGCGTCATAGACCTCGCGATTTTTCAGCCAGTATTCCCAGACGTCGGCATAGGTCACGGGAACGGCGACCTGCGCCTTCACCGAGCGGATGATGGCGACGAGGTCGGCCGTGGTCATCTCACCGCGCAACAGCACCTCGTTGCCGACCACGAGCGAGGTGATGGTGTCGGGGAATTCCTTGCTCAGGCGGACCGCGGTCGCGACCTGGGAGAAATTCTTGGAGCGGTTGCTGCCGAGCCAGATGCCCTGGATCACCTTCAGCCCACCGACCTTGGTGGCGATCGCGGGCACCTGATCGAGGCCGTTCTCGATCGAGTAGGTGCGAACGCAGTCGGTGATCTCCTTGAGCTGCCGCAGATCCTGCTCGAGCTGGTCGGCTTCGATATGGGTCGCGGGATTTAGCGGCGTCTGGTCGCCGCGGAACGGCGCATAGGAGACGCATTGCAGCTTGGAACTGGGATCGATGGGCGCGCGCGCCAGCGTGATCGGCGTGGCCAACCACCACCACACGGCAGCAATCGCACCCAACGATAAGAGCAGGAGCGCCAGTGGCGTACGAAGAGTAATCGGTTCCGTCCTCCGCGAAGGGTCCGTCGATTACCTGCTTGCAGGCCGTCTGCCAAGGGGGCCGATGCGGACAAGCGGCAATTGCACCCACCATCCCGCCCGTTTCGCCTGCGGCTCTTCGACCGGCGCATAGCATGGTGACTTTGCTGGACAAAATTCGAAATACCAGTCATGGGATTCAGCGGGACTTTTCCGCCGCATTGGAGACCCATTTGGACGGCATCACACCGCGCGTCCGTGGCGTTCTCGTGCGGGCGGCCAGAGAGATCGGGGAATTTATGCGGCGACGGGTGCTTGAGTTAACGAATGCGGTCCTGCGGCATGTTGCCGTCCCCTCCCTTGTCGTTCTGCTCGGCATTTCAAGCGCATTCGCCCAAAGCGGCACTCCCCAGGATCAGGGCAAGGCGGCCGCGACGACGCCAGCCGATGCGGCCAAGGACGCCAACCAGAACCAGCGCCGCACCGACGAGTTCGCCGAGGCGGCCCAGGCCATCAACGGCCCGGCCGGAAACCCCGAATGCGTCTGGCTCGGCCGCCGCGTGGTACGGTTGATGTGGCGCGATGATCTCGATACCGCCTTCCGCCATCTCGATCTCTACGACCGCTTCGGCTGCCCCGGCGGCCACATCCAGGCGGCGTTCCGCTGCCTGACCCGCTTTGGCGGCCAGATCGATCCCAAGGTCGCCGAGACCCTGGACAGCCGCGTGCATGCCTGCTGGATCAATCCGGCGGCGCAGCCGCAGCAGGCCGCTGCCGCGGCGTCCCAGCCGCCGGCGCCGACAACGGGCGCATCGCCGCAGCCGGCAGCAAGCCCTGCGCCAGCCGCGAGCCCCTCACCCGCCGCCCCTTCAAAATAAGCCGCGATCACTTCACGCGCCGTTCAGGAACGATGGGCGATACCGACGATTGGCACTGCGCGTGCTTTTCAGATCGTCGGTGCCCTCAAAAGGCCATGCCGCTAAACGACAGGGCGTCATGACAGTTGTGAAAAGGCGTGGCAGAGGTATGTTCCATTTGCCGCGGACTCGGTCGGATCTCGGGGTCGGATCCGCTTCCCTGCCATCTCAGCCCCAATTGGTTTAGCCGCGATGCGTGCCATCGTCGCCGTTCTGTTGCTCGTGTCCGCGCTTCACGCCGGGCTGTGGGGAGTCCTGCGCGACAGGGAGCCCGCGCCGGACTTCAAGGGCCTGTTGCCGAGCGTGTCCTATACACCATTCGAGCCAGGACACGTCGTCGACATCAACATCGACTCCGAAAGAATTCGCGCCGACTTGAAGAGACTCTCGACGATTGCGCGCGCCGTTCGATCGTACTCCGCAACGGAAGGCAATGAACTGGTGCCGCCGATCGCTGCCGAATTCGGACTCAAGGTGACGGTCGGCGCGTGGATCGGCAAGGACGAGGACCGCAACCAGCGGGAGATCGAAGCCGCCATCAACCTTGCTCGGAAGAACAGCAACGTCATCGGCGTCGTCGTCGGCAACGAGGTGATCTACCGCGGCGAGCAGAAGGTCGAAGACCTGATCGACATGATCAAGAAGGTCAGGAGCGCGGTTCGCGTCCCCGTCACGACCGGCGAGATCTGGAACATCTGGCGCGACAATCCCGACCTTGCCTCCAACGTCGACTTCATCGCCGCCCACGTCCTGCCCTATTGGGAAAATTTCCGCTCGGACCAGGCGGTCGACCAGGCCGTCGATCGTTACAACCTGCTGCGCAATTTATTCCCCGGCAAGCGCATCGTGATCGCCGAATTCGGCTGGCCGAGCGCGGGCTACAATCTGCGCAATGCCGATCCCGGTCCGTTCCAGCAGGCGCTGACGCTGCGTAACTTCGTCAGCCGCGCCGAAGCCCTCGGCATGGAATACAACATCGTCGAGGCGATCGATCAGCCCTGGAAGTTCTTCGAAGGCGGCGTGGGTCCTTATTGGGGCATCCTCGACGCCAGCCGCGAACCGAAGTTCTCCTGGACAGGGCCGGTCGAGAATCTCGACTATTGGAAGCTGATGACGATCGCGCTGCTGGTCGGCATCCTTCTCTCGCTACCGATCCTGCGACTGGAGCAGCCTACCGCCAAGCAGGCGTTCCTGCTGTCGGCGACTGCGAACGGCGTCGGCGCCTGGGTCGCGACCGTGTTCGCCTATTGGAACGGACACTATTTCCTGTTCGGCTCGGCGTTCGCACTGACGCTGGGCATGACCCTCCTTGTTCCCCTTGTCCTCATTGCGATGGCGCGGATCGAGGAGATCGCAGCGGTGGCCTTCGGCCGGCCACCGCGCCGGCTGCTCGCCAAGGACAAGCCGGTCGAAGGCGTGCCCGAGAACTATTTCCCGAAAGTCTCGATTCACATCCCCGCCTATTACGAGCCGGTCGACATGCTCAAGCAGACGCTTGATGCGCTGGCGCGGCTGAACTACCCGAACTACGAGTGCGTGGTCATCATCAACAACACGCCCGATCCCGCCTTCTGGCAGCCGATCCAGGATCACTGCCGCGCGCTCGGCGAGCGCTTCAAGTTCATCAACGCCGAGAAGGTGCAGGGCTTCAAGGCCGGTGCGCTGCGCATCGCGATGGACCGCACCGCGGCCGATGCGGAGATCATCGGCATTCTCGATGCCGACTATGTCGTCGATCCCGACTGGCTGAAGGATCTGGTGCCGGCCTTCGCCGATCCGCGCGTCGGCCTCGTGCAGGCGCCGCAGGATCACCGCGACGAAGACCTGTCGATCATGCACTACATCATGAACGGCGAATATGCCGGGTTCTTCGACATCGGCATGGTCCAGCGCAACGAGTTCAATGCCGTCATCGTGCACGGCACGATGTGCCTGATCCGCCGCGGCGCGATGGACATGGCCGGCGGCTGGTCGAGCGACACGATCTGCGAAGATAGCGATCTTGGCCTGGCAATCCAGGAGCTCGGCTGGACCACGCACTACACCCGCCACCGCTACGGCCAGGGCCTGCTGCCCGACACCTACGAGGCCTTCAAGAAGCAGCGTCACCGCTGGGCCTATGGCGGCTTGCAGATCGTGAAGAAGCATTGGCGGCGCTTCATGCCCGGCGCAAGCCGGCTGACGCAGGACCAGAAACGCGAATATGGGCTGGGCTGGTTGAACTGGCTGGGCGCGGAAAGCCTCGGCGTCGTCGTTGCGCTCCTCAACCTCGTCTGGGTGCCGATCGTGGCCTTTGCCGACATCGCGATCCCCGACAAGATCCTGACGCTGCCGATCATCGCCGCCTTCGTGGTCTCGCTCGCGCACTTCCTGTCGATGTATCGCCTGCGCGTCGCGGTGAAGCCCGGCCAGATGCTGGGCGCCATGATCGCGGCCATGAGCGTGCAATGGACGGTGTCACGCGCGGTCGCGCAGGGGTTGATCACCGAGCACATCGCCTTCGCCCGAACCTCCAAGGGCGGCCTGTCGCGGATGTCGATCGAGTTCCAGGCGTTCTGGGAAGCCGTGATCGGCGCGCTGCTGCTGATCGGCGCCGGCGTGCTGGTCGCCTCCAACAGCTACCGGCAGATCACCGAGATCTACATCTTCGCCGGCGTCCTGGTGCTGCAAAGCCTGCCGTTCCTGGCAGCGGTCGCGATCGCCATCCTGGAGCTCAGTCGCATCAACTCGTTCCAGTTCTGGCGCGACAGCGCCGTGCGCGCCGCCGAGCTGATCGGCCTGCGCCCGGTCGCGCTGCCGAGCCCCGCCGGCTCCTCGCAGCCGGTCGCCAGCGAAGCCCGCCGCGAGGCGAACTGACCGGACGCCGCAGCCGACCGGAGGGCAGCCCACGCCCCCTGGATTGGAAGTCCCCGCTCTTCGAGATGGACGACGCTCGTCGATGAGCTGAACATTTCGGGCTAAACCACGGAACGGGCGCGGAAATCCCGCCCCCTGCCGCGATCTGCGGCAACCGCACCCGCTATTGACCTGCGCGGCCGCTCCCCCTACACAGCGCGGGCCGAAAGCATGATCCGGAAATTGCCTTACCGGTTTTCCCCGCGACGCGCGTTACGTTGCGGCAAGACATGCTTCTCGAATGTCCGAAGGCGATGGCGACCGATCCGCGAAGCCATCAAGCGGTCATGGGAGCGCGTAGCTCAGCCGGTAGAGCACGTGACTTTTAATCACGGGGTCCTGGGTTCGAGCCCCAGCGCGCTCACCAAGCAAAAACAAAGACTTAGGTCGAAATTTGCAATCCATAAACTCCCTGCGATTTCGCGGCGTGCACACACCATGCACACACGCCGAGCCTAACCATGACTTCGCTTTGGATTGTGGGCGGCGTCGCGCTGCTCGTCGTTGCTGCCATCGCCGGCTTGATCGCGATCGTCGCGAAGGTCAACAGCTTCGGCCCAGGCGACGGGCTCGAATAGAAAAGGCCGCCAGCGGCAAGCTGGCGGGCCTCCAATCACGTATGCCCCGCCGTTATTCGGCAGTGAGGATCCGGTAGGTGCGGGCCCTCAGGAGCCCGTACAGCCCCCGGCGCTCATAGTAGGCCACGATGTGATGGTAGTGCCACATGGTGGGGCTCAGAAGGTGAATTTGCGCGTGAACTTGAGGGCTGCCAGCGCGCCCTCGAACGTCGTTGGCTCGATATCGTCGACGCTCAACCGCGCCTCGAGTTCGCGCGCTTCGACGGCGCGTAAGGCCGCTACGAGAGGGCGGAGCCGCGCATCCCGGCGCGCGATCGCGGCCGACAACCTTGCATGCTCATCACGGTTGCGATCGGGATACAGGTCTGCCGGAGTGTACCGATCGATTTCCACATGGGACATCGAAGGGAATTCCTGCATGTTTCCGACGTTGAGCACGTTTCCGACGCTGAGGACGCACGGGTTAAGATCGCCGGCGCGGTCCAATTCCCGTTCGGCCGCCTCGAGCGCATCGGTCGCATCTGCCAACGCTTCATCGACCCTCTCGTATTCAGCCAGGGCCGCGAAAATGGGGTCAACAGCCTTCATTGCGATTGCGGGGACGGCCGCCAACGTGGCCGCACCGGCCAGGGCCGAGAGAGTAAGAAATTCACGACGAGATGTGTTATTCGCCTTTGCAGCCTTCGCCATGGTCCAGATCCTTGGTGGGGGTTAGGACCGGGCCTGTGCTTCCAACACTTGCCCGGTCCACTGTTTTATGCCATTATAAATTCGTGACGTCAAGAATAAATGACATTAAAAAATCGCGTGGGCGCCCGGCTGTGGACAGTCAGCCTGTCACGGTCCGCATGACGGCCGATGCGCTCAGATCGCTCGATGACTGGCGCCGACTACAGGACGATCTACCCGGGCGCCCCGAGGCAATCCGCCGCCTGGTTGAGCAGGCCTTGGACAAACAGCAGAGGAAAGCATGATCGGCGCGGTTGATCGCCTACAGGCCCGGGTTGACGCTCTGGAGGCACTCGTAGCCGAGCGGTTGCCGCTCTCAGCGCGGCTCCGCGAGGCGCTCCGAATCGAGACGATGCATGCCGACATGCTCGAGCTTCTGATGCGCCGGGAGACGGTAACGCGCTCGGGACTGCTTGAGTATCTGTATGGCCGCGATCCCGACTGCGATCAGCCAGAGAACGGCGAAAAGAACCTCGATGTGATCACTGCAAGGCTTCGACCGGTGCTGCGCCGGCACGGTATAGACTTTGAAGCCGTGTGGGGCGTCGGCTGGCGCATGTCGCGCGCTGACAAAGCCAAGCTCAAGGCGTTGCTGGGGGATTGAACTGCGCGAATTTGGGCAAGATGGCGGCGGCAAGTCGTGTTTGCCGCAGCTCGCGTTTCCAAATAAGAGTGTTGCGTGGTGAGATAGGGGCGAAAAAATGTTAGAGATCGCTGGTGGCATTCTGATTGCAGTGGCGGTGCTGGCTTTCCTGCCACGGATATTGGTGGTGCTCTCTGCGCTGTTTGTCGGCGCGATCGTCATTTGCCTGCTGATCGCTGCCGGGGTGGCCATATGGGCTATTGCACAGTCGACGGCGGCCCTCGGCCTCGCGTTTATCGCAGCTGGGATTTTCGCGATCTGGCTTCACTATGAAATGAAGGCGCGGGCGCGGGAGCGCGCGCAGGCTGAGGCATCTTCCCGAACGCCCTAGGTCCGGTGAGACTGAGAGGGCCATCAGGACGGCTCACCGGCCCTCAGCGCCTGCCCTGGGCTACGCGACGCGGCTGGGACCGTAATCAAGCCGGCGATTGAACCCGCCCCCATTCCAGCGCTGGCGGATCAGGACGCTTGCCACAGTTCGGCAGTCGACACCGGGCCCAATTGCAACTGCTTCACAGCCCTCAATCGGGACGCCCTGTTCGTTCGTGAGCGTGAGAAGGCTACCTTGCACCACGTAGTGGCCAAGCTCTACCTGGCCGGGATCGCTACCCTTAGCACCTTTCACGCTCACCGTGATCGATTGCACGCGATGTGCCGCCGTTGGCGGCTCTTGCGCCAGGACACCCGAGGAATCCTCCTGTGCCGAGGGCCGGCGCTCCTCGACCGCGGGAGCCGCATTGGCAGCCTTCCCGCTGGCAGCCTCGAGCCTATCCAACCAGTTCATAGCGTCCCCAGCTTCAAGAGAGCGAGGAACGGCCGGCACTGACATTCCTCGTTTGCCGTTTCGACATCGATCTTGAGCGCCTGATTCTCGATACTCGCCCGGATCGACGCCCGCGGAATGCCTGGGCATTGCTTCACGACTTCGTCGACATGAGCCTCAATGACCGCGTCGATTTCAGCGCGGAGCTGCTTGATGCGCTGCTCAATCTGCTGAGAGGCTGTTGCCATCGATCCATCCTTTCCTCGCGGCAGCAGCCGCATTCTGTGCGCGACGAACGGCCCGATCTCTGTCGGCCTCGCGCTTGTTGACGTAGATCTGGAGGTCATACGGCAGAGCAAAAAAACGCTGCCGCTCTTGCTTCGGCCACGATCGCGGTGGCTCCATCCGGGACACCGCATTCATGGCAAGGGCTGCCGGGGCGCCGAGGGTCGGATCGGCATACCCGTGCTGCTGATGCGCCCGCGACACCTCCCGAACCGCGT
>NZ_JBVUBB010000034.1:0-96452 GCF_055791185.1 Bradyrhizobium ingae | reverse complement strand
GGTCTGCCACCAGGTGTCGACGATCGGGCAGCGGTCCTCGCCGACGACGCGGTGATACCACTCCCAGGCTTCCGGATTGATGGGCTCGCCGACCGAGCCGAGCAGACGCAGGCTCGCGCGCGAGGTCTTCTTCACCGGCTCGTCGCCGCCCTGCATCAAGGCGCGGATCGCGGTCGGCGCGGTGTAGAAGATGTTGACCTTGTGCTTGTCGATGACGTTCCAGAAGCGGGAATTATCGGGGTAGTTCGGCACGCCTTCGAACATCAGCGTGGTCGCGCCGTTGGCGAGCGGTCCGTACAGGATGTAGCTGTGGCCGGTGACCCAGCCGACGTCGGCGGTGCACCAGTAGATGTCGCCGTCGTGATAGTCGAACACGTATTGATGCGTCATCGCGGCATAGACGAGATAGCCGCCCGAGGTGTGCAGCACGCCCTTCGGCGTGCCGGTCGAACCCGAGGTGTAGAGGATGAACAGCGGATCCTCGGCGTGCATGTGCTCGGCCGGGCAGTCCGTCGTCACCATCTTGGCGGCGTCGTGGTACCAGAGGTCGCGCGACGGGTTCATGTCGACCTTGCCGCCGGTGCGCTTGACCACGATGACCCAGTCGACGCCTTCTGTCTTGGCGAGCGCCGCATCGACATTGGCCTTCAGCGGCACCTTCCTGCCGCCGCGCAGGCCCTCATCGGCGGTGATGATCACCTTGGATTTGCAGTCGCTGATGCGCTGGGCGAGGCTGTCCGGCGAGAAGCCGGCGAACACCACCGAGTGGATTGCCCCGATCCGCGCGCAGGCCAGCATCGCATAGGCGGCCTCGGGGATCATCGGCAGGTAGATGGTGACGCGGTCGCCCTTCTTGACGTTGCGGGTGCGCAGGATGTTGGCCATCCGGCAGACCTCGTCATGCAGCTCCTTGTAGGTGATGTGCTTCGACTGCGAGGGATCGTCGCCCTCCCAGATGATCGCGGTTTGATTTGCACGGGTGTGAAGATGCCGGTCGATGCAGTTCCAGGCGACGTTGAGGACGCCGTCCTCGAACCATTTGATCGAGACGTTGCCGGGCGCGAACGAGACGTTCTCGATCCTGGTCGGCGCCTTCATCCAGTCGATGCGCCTGGCCTGCTCGGCCCAGAAGCCGTTCGGGTCCGAGATCGAGCGGGCGTACATGTCCTTGTACCTGGCCTGGTCGACCCAGGCACGCTTCGTCCACTCTGCCGGGACGTCGTAGATCTTCTCGGACATGTTTTCCTCCACCAAGCGGCAAGCTCAAGGCCACGCCGACATCATTTGAATGATTATGCGTCGGGCTAACCGCGCCCGACAAGGAGGACAAGCTGGACCTTCGGCGGGCATTCGGCCATGAGCAGAATCAAGATCGGTGAGGGGGCCTGTCGCAAATCTGAAACAGCCGGCGCGAAGGCTCCTGGGCTCTTTACCGAACCTTGCGGAAGCCGCGACGCAGACCCTCCATGCGCTAGCCGGAGGTATTTGGCAACCGTTAACCGCTGATTCGGGACTCGCAATGCCGTTCGGAACCTCCTAAATGGCCTGACCGGGTCCGTTGGGCCCACCGGAACAAAAATCAAAACAACAGCATTGACCGATAACAGGCGGAGCTAAGGCGCAAGACTATGATGGATCAGCAGAATTTCGGGACGATGCGGCCCGCTTCAGCCGATCCCGCCGCTATTGCGCTCGCCAAAGCGCTCGGACAATGGCCGAAACCGACCGGTTTCCGGCGCCCCAGTCCGAAAAAGACCTATGATACGGCGGCCGCAACTTCGGTCGAGGCGCTGGCCAAGGAATTGGGTCTGCGGCTCGGCGACCAGAACGAGCTGACGATCCGCCGCATCAAGCGCGGCAAGGGCTACTCCTTCGTCCGTCCCAACGGCGCCCATATCCGCGATGCCCGCACCATCCGCCGGCTGCACGCCATGGCGGTGCCGCCGGCCTATCGCGAGGTGCGTTATTCGGCTGACCCGAGCTCGCATCTCCAGGCGGTGGGTCGCGATGCCGCAGGGCGGCTGCAATATCGCTATCACGCCGACTGGGAGAAGGTCCGCGAGCATCGCAAGGCGCATCGCCTGGAAAAGCTCGTCGGTGCCTTGCCAAAAATCCGGCGCAAGGTCTCGGCGTTTCTCTCGGGCGACGAGCCGACGCGCGAATTTGCGCTCTCGGCGGTGATCGAGTTGATCGCCCGCACCGCGATCCGTCCCGGCAATGAATCCTACGCCCGCCTCAATGGCACCCGCGGCGCCACCACGCTGCTGAAGTCCAACGTCACGCTCGAAGACGACTGCTTCGTGCTGACCTTCAAGGCCAAGGGCGGCAAGGCGGTGCGGAAGGAGTGCGACGCGGCCAAGCTGGTCCGCGCCATCGGCATTCTGCGGGGCGTCCCCGGCAAGCGCATGTTCCAGTATCGCGATGCCTACGGCATCGTGCGCGCTGTGAACACCACGCAGGTGAACGCGTTCCTGCGCGAGATCGCCGGCATCAAGATTTCGCTGAAGGATTTTCGCACCCTGATGGCCTCGGCCGTCGTGGTGGAATCGCTGTCACGGATCACGCCGGCGACCAGCCAGCGCGGCCGCAAGCGCCAGGTGCTGGACGCGATCCGTGCCGCGGCCGACAAGCTTTCCAACACGCCGGCGATCTGCCGCAGGAGCTACGTCCACGACACCATCGTCACCGCATTCGAGGACGGCATCCTCGAACGTTTTGCCGCGACGATGAAGGGGCAGCGTTCGCAGGCGAGGCGCGAGCAGCTTCTGGCGCAGGTGGTGGCGACGGCTGCGGTGTAGCGCCCGCTACATCTTGCCCTGAGGCCTCATCACATCGGGCCCGGGATCTCGGCCTCCGGCCACGAGGCTCAACCGGTCCAGGTAATGGGCCCAGCCCCTGCTGTGGGCTTCGCATTGTTCCGCAGTCGGCAGGCCGCTGTGCGTCATGCGCAACAGCGTGCCGCCATCGCGTTCGATCAGGTCGATCTCGATCAGGCTGGAGCCCGGCGGCACTTCCTGGCCGCCCTCCCAACCGAACGTGTAGGCGAGCCGGTGCACCGGCACGACCTCGCGAAACGCGCCGCGCGCGACGCCGCCGCGCTGGCCAATACCCCTCAGCAGGTAAAGGCCGCCAGGCTGCGTCTCGAACGTCGCCTCCGAGCCCATCCAGTTCACGATTTTGTCGGGGTCGGCGAGGTAGGCGAAGACGGTGGCGCGCGGGGCCGGGATGTGGGTCTCGCGGCGGACTATGAATGGCTCAGTCATCGGCATCGGTTCCCAGGCTGAACTCAAGGACATGGCGCCGCTCCAGCGCCTCTTCAAGGCCGCCGTCGATGATAGGTCGTGACAAAAAGGGCGAGCAGACCACATGATCGCACCATGCAGTTGTCCTCGACGCTCGCCTGGCTCGTCGATGCCGCCGCCGAGACCACGGGCGCCGACCGGCTGCTCGCCGATCTCGGCGCGCATCTGGTTGCGGATGGTTTGCCGCTCGTCGCGGGCAGCCTGACACTGGACGTTCCGCATCCCCTGATCGCACAGCGAACCTGGCTGTGGCGCGCCGAGAGCGGCGAGGTCGTCGAAGCACTTGGTTTTGCGCCGGGGGCTGCCGCGCTCGCGCCACGCAATGATGCCGGCCGTCGCTGGCTGAGCACGACAGCCGCCGGCACCGTCCACGAAGACGTGATCGGACGGCAGGACGGACCGTTGCTCGGCTGGATCGGGCCGCATCCGTTCACGCCGCGCGAGATCCACGATCTCCAGCAAGCCGCGCGCTTTGCCGCAGCGCCGCTCGCCGTGCTCGCCGCACGGGCCACATTGGCGGCCGCGCTCGAAGCTTATCTCGGACGGCGCAGCGCCGAGCGCGTGCTCGCGGCACCCTTGCGCCGCGATCTCGGTGAAACCATCCAGGCAGCGCTGCTCTATGCCGATCTGCGTGATTTCACGGCACTGTCCGAAGGCAATCCGCCGGCCGCGGTCATCTCGGCGCTCGACGCCTGGTTCGATCGCATCGCGGGCGCGGTGCACGCCTTTGGCGGCGAGGTGCTGAAATTCATCGGCGATGGCGTGCTCGCGATCTTTCCGGTGCTTGACGATTCGCCGCGTCGTGCCTGCGACGCCGCCTTGCGTGCGGCGGCCGCGGCACGCGCCGGCATGGTGCATCTGGATGACGAACGGCGCCGCCAGAGATTGCCGTCGCTATCATTCGGCGCCGCGCTTCATCTCGGCGAGATGCTGTGGGGCAATATCGGTGCCGCCAACCGGCTGGATTTCACCGCCATCGGTTCGGCCGTCAATTTGGTCAGCCGGCTCGAGGGATTGTGCAAGCCGCTCGGCAAGACGATTCTGGTGTCGGGTGCGCTGGCGGCGGAGACCGACACGCCATTGCTTCCCCTCGGGATGCATCCACTGCGTGGGATCGTAGCGCCATGCGAAGTGTTTGCGTTGCCGGACTTGTGAGGCCAGCTTTTTTCCTTCTCCCCTTGCGGGAGAAGGTGGCGCGGACGAAGTCCGCGACGGATGAGGGGTCTGTTTCCGCGGATAGAGACCCCTCACCCGCGCTCGCTGCGCGAGTGCATCCGCAAGGGGAGAGGGTTTAAAGGCCGCCCATCTTGCAGACGAGCTTCCATTCGTCCGCCGTCACCGACTGCACCGACAGCCGCGAATATTTCACCAGCGCCATGTCGGCGAGCTTCTTGTCGGCCTTGACTGCGGCCATCGTCACCGGCGTCTTCAACGGCTTGTCGGCCTTGATGTCGACGCAGACGAACTTGCCGGTCTTGTCGGTCGGATCGGGATAGGCCTCCTTGATGATCTCCGCGATGCCGACGATCTCCTTGCCCTCGTTGGAATGATAGAAGAACGCCTTGTCGCCCTTCTTCATGTTCACGAGATTCTGGCGCGCGGTGAAATTGCGCACGCCGGTCCAGGCCTCGCCCTTGGCGCCCTTGGCGACCTGCTGGTCCCAGGACCAGACCGACGGTTCGGATTTCACCAGCCAGTACGCCATGCTCATTCCTCTGCCTTGAAGGGGCGCGTCAAAAGTCCCGATATTGCGGCGTCGATCGTGCTCTTGCCGCTCAGGATCGCTGCCACCGCCTGTGATACCGGCATCTCGATACTTTGCGAAGATGCGAGCTCGATCAGCACGGGTGCGGTGGATTCGCCTTCTGCGAGCTTGCCGGCCGGCGGCTTGTCGCCGCGCCCGAGTGCGAGCCCGAGCGCGAAGTTGCGCGATTGCGGGCTCGAGCAGGTCAGGATCAGGTCGCCGAGGCCGGACAGGCCTGCGAGCGTCTCGCTGCGCGCGCCGAGTGCGCGGCCGAAGCGGGCAAGCTCGGCAAAGCCGCGCGTGGTCAAGGCCGCCTGCGCGGACGCGCCGAGCTTGCGTCCGACTGCGATGCCGACAGCGATCGCCAGCACGTTCTTGGCCGCGCCGCCGATCTCGACGCCGCGTACATCAGTAGAGTGATAAGGCCGGAAAGTCGGCGACCCCAGCGCCTGCACCAGCGCGCTTGCGAGCTGATCGTCTTTTGCGGCGAGCGTCACCGCCGTCGGCAAGCCGCGCGCGACGTCGTCCGCAAAGCTCGGTCCCGACAGGATCGCGGGGCTCGAATGCGGCGCAGCTTCGGCGATCACGTCGGTCATGAATTTGTGGGTGCCGTGCTCGATGCCCTTGGCGCAGGCGATGATCGGCGTTGGCCTGGTCAAATGCGGCGCCAGCGTGCTCACCGCGCCACGCAAGTGCTGGGCCGGCGTGACGATCAGCAGCATGTCCGCGCGCGCGGCAAGCGCCAGCTCGCTCGTCACCACGATATCGGGAGACAGTTTTACGCCGGGCAGCCGCGGGTTTTCGCGTGACGATGCAATCCGGCCCGCGTGCTCGGCATTGCGCGCGCACAGCGTTACGGTTCTTCCCGCCCGCGCAGCGACCGTCGCCAGCGCCGTGCCCCAGGCGCCCGCGCCGATCACTGCGACGGATCGGAAGGATGTCATCACTAGAATCCCGCGCGGGTGTTGGTGTAGCCTTTGGGTGCCGTGGCATTGGCATCGAGCAGCCAGCGGGCGCGGGGCTGGGCGTCCATCGTGTCGGTGAGGCCGAGCGCGAGACGCTCGGCGCCGGCCCAGGCGATCATCGCGCCGTTGTCGGTGCAGAGCGCCGGGGGCGGCATGATCAGCCGCGTCCCGGCTGCGTCGGCAACGTCCTGCAAGGCGCCGCGGATCGCCTGATTGGCTGCAACGCCGCCGGCCGCAACGAGCGCTTGCGGCGCGCCGAACTGCTCGCGGAACAGCTTCAAGCCCATGCCGAGGCGGTCCGCGGTCGAATCCAGCACCGCGGCCTGAAAGCTCGCGCAGAGATCGCGGATGTCCTGTGGCTCGAGCGGCGTGATCCGGCTCGCTTCGTTGCGCACCGCCGTCTTCAGTCCCGACAGTGAGAAATTGGCGTCCGGGCGTCCCTGCATCGGCCGCGGAAACGCAAATCGCGTCGCATCGCCCTCTGCCGCGGCGCGCTCCACCTGCGGTCCGCCCGGATAAGGTAGCCCGAGCATCTTCGCGACCTTGTCGAAGGCTTCGCCGATCGCATCGTCGACGGTGGTGCCGAGCCGGATGTATTGACCGACGCCGACCACGGCGACGATCTGGGTGTGACCGCCCGAAGCCAGGAACAGGCAATAGGGGAATTCAAGATGATCGGTCAGCCGCGGCGTCAGCGCATGCGCCTCGAGATGGTTCACCGCGACGAGCGGGGTGTCGTGCACCATCGCGATCGCCTTCGCGGTGGTGAGCCCGACGATGACGCCGCCGATCAGTCCGGGGCCCGCCGCAGCCGCTACGCCCGACAACTCGGCGAAGCCGACGCCGGCTTCTTTCATCGCGCGGTCAATGATACCGTCGAGCAGGTCGACATGGGCGCGCGCGGCGATCTCCGGCACGACGCCGCCAAAGCGGGCGTGTTCCTCGACTTGCGAGCGCACGACGTTCGAGAGAATCTCGCCGTCACCGTCACCCGTGCGCGCGATCACGGCCGCGGCGGTTTCGTCGCAGGTGGTTTCGATGCCCAATACCAGCATTGGCGAATTGTTATCCAATTTGCGCCCTTGCGCTCTTCCGCAAAGCAGAGTTCTGGTACGTCCGGTAGCATTCCGGGGTCGCCAAAGGCAATCGCGCCTTTGCAACGTCCGGAACACCAGATCGCGATGCCGCCGGAGAATAGAGATCATGGCCATTCTTGTCACACGGCCGCATCCCGACAATGAGGCCACGGCGGCAAGCCTGCGTGCTCAGGGTCATGTGGTGCTGCTCGCGCCGGCGCTCAAGTTCGAGCCGGTCGCGTTTCACGACGAGAGCGAGGCGAACTACAGCGGCATCATCGTCACATCAGCCAATGCGATCCGCTCCATCGCGCCGCAACTGCCGGAGCTTCGTCTGTCGAGACTGCCGCTGTTCGCGGTCGGCGAGCACACGGCCACGGCCGCCCGCGAGGCCGGCTTTGAAAAGGTGATCGCCGCCGGCGGCGACGGGGCGGCCCTGCGCGATAAGGTGCTGCAAGGCGCACGCGACAAGGTCGTGAAGAAAAAGGGCACGCTGCTCTATCTTGCAGGCGCGGACCTGTCGCGCGATCTCGCCGGCGAGCTCGGCGCGGAAGGATTCAGTGTGGTGACGCAAACCATCTATCGCATGGTGCCGGTCAAGCATTTGCCGCGCGAGGTCTGCGAAGGTTTCGCCGCCCAGGGTATCCGCGCCGTCCTGCACTATTCGCGACGCAGCGCGCGCGCCTTCCTGGATGCGGCGCGCGACGAAGGCGTCGAAATCTCCGCGTTGTCGATTCCGCAGTGCTGCCTGTCGGAGAGCATCGCCGGCGTGCTCCGCGACGCCGGCGCGACGCAGGTTGCGGTCGCGGCCGCGCCGGACGAAAATGCCCTGATTGAGACCTTGGCGCGTGCTTTGCGCACCCGTTTGGCGTAAGAGAACGGGCCGAATCCTTCAACTTTGGGGTCCGGTCCGAGTACGTCGCTTGCAAGTGTGAGGAAACGTCACGATGGCCGAAGACAAGCCTGAAGACGCAGGATTGGCCCCCGAATCCGGCCGTGCCAAACGCACTCCGCCCACCATCGACCTCGAGGCGACCGAGGTGTCCACACAGCCGCAGCAGGCGGCCAAAGAGTCGCAGCCCGAGCCTGCCGATGCCGATGCCGATGCGGCCAAAGCCGAACCGGTCGCGGCCGAGGCCGCCGAGCCCGAAGCAGCTCAGCCAGAAGACAAGCCGGATCGCGCCGAGGCCCAGGCCGGCGTGCCTCCGACGTCTGCGCCGGTGTCACCCTGGGTCATCGCGCCGCTGTCGGGCGCGGTCGCAGCCGCGCTGGTGATCGCGGTCGGCTGGATGCTGGGCTGGCCGCAGGTGGAGGCGCCCGCAGCGGCGCCACAGGTCACGACTGCCACGGTCGATGCGTTGAGCGGGCGCGTCGCCGCCGTCGAGACCAAGGTCAACAAGCAGGCGGCACCTGCCGCAGACCCCGCCGCAGCGGCGCGGCTTGATGCGCTGGATAAATCCGTCACCGCCTTGCGCAGCGACATCGCGAGCCTGCGGACCCAATCGGAGAAGCTCGGTAGTGCACTGAACGACGTGAAGTCTGCGCCGCGCGACGCGGCTGCCGCGCCGGATCTGTCAGGTGTCAACGATCGCATCGCGCAGCTCGAGCGTACCATCAAGGCCGAGCGCGCCGAGCTTGCACAGCAGGGCGAGAAGATCGCCGATGCTAAGTCCACCGACGACAAGGCGATGCGTCGCGTCGTTGCCGCGGCGCTGCTCGACGTCGCGGTCCGTCACGGCGATAGCTATGCTGCGCAGCTTGAGGCAGCGAAATCCTTCGCGCCCGATCCGCAGGCGCTGAAGCCGCTCGAGACGTTCGCCTCCGCAGGCATTCCAACGCCGGTTGCGCTGAGCCGCGAACTCCTCAACATCGTATCGAAGTTGTCGCCACCGGCGGAGGCGCCGCCCAGCGGCGGCATTGTCGATCGCCTTCAGGCGGGCGCCTCGAAGCTCGTCCGCATCGAGCGCACCGACGGTGTCGGCAATGATCGCGGCGCGATCGTCGCGCGGATGACTGCGGCGGCACTGCGCAACGATTTCGACACGGCGCGGCGCGAGCTGAAGACGCTGCCGGAGTCCGATCGCGAAGCCGCAAAGGCCTGGCTCGACAAGGCCGATGCGCGCGATGCCGCGCTCGCCGCGTCCCGCAAATTCGCCGACGATGCCATGGCGGATCTCGCCAAACCCGCGCACTAGAGTCGCGCCGAAGGGATCGCCATGTTTCGCGTCGTATCGTTTCTCATCCTCATCGCACTTGCCGCGGCTGGCGCAGCCTGGGTCGCCGATCAGACCGGCGATGTCATCCTGACCTGGGGCAACTTGCGTGCCACGACGACAGTGCCGGTGTTCGTGCTCGGGCTTGGTCTCGTTGCGGTGGCCGCCGTCTTCGCCTGGAGCATTTTGAGCGGGATCTGGCGAACGCCGGCGCGGCTGCGTCGCCGTCGTCACGAGAAGCGCCATGCGCGCGGTCGCCACGCCATCACGCATGGATTGCTGGCGATCGGCCATGGTGATACCGCGCTCGCGCGCCGCCACGCGGAAGCGGCGCGGCGGCATGCGCCGGACGATCCGCTCGCGCTGCTCTTGCACGCGCAGTCGGCGCAGCTCGACGGCAATCGCGACGAGGCGCAGCGCGCCTTCCGTGCCATGGCCGAGCGCCCGGATACGCGGCTCCTCGGTCTGCGCGGTCTGTTTATCGAGGCGCAGCGCGCCGACGATGCCGTTTCCGCGGTGATGATCGCTGAGGAGGCGATCAAGCTGGCGCCGTCCTCGACCTGGGCCTCGCAGGCGGTGCTCGGCTTCCGCTGCGCGCGCAGCGACTGGAGCGGCGCGCTCGCGATCCTCGATTCAAATCTCTCGGCAGGCCTGATCGACAAGAAAGCCTGGCGCCGGCAGCGCGGCGTGCTGCTCACGGCGCGCGCGCTGGAGCTCGAGACCATGGACCGCGATGTCGCGCGCGAGAGCGTGATGGAAGCGGTGAAGCTTGCCCCGACGCTGGTGCCGGCTGCAGCCCTCGCCGCGAAATTCGAGAGCGAGGCGCATCAGGTGCGGCGCGCCATGAAGCTCGTGGAAGCCGCCTGGCTCGCTCATCCGCATCCCGATCTCGCCGACGCCTATGCGCATGTGAAGCTCGGCGACTCCGCGCGGCAGCGCCTGCAGCGGATCGAGACGCTGGCGGCCAAGACGCCCGGTCATGTCGAGGGCCAGCTCGCGCTCGCGCGCGCCGCGATCGACGCCAGCGAGTTCGCCCGCGCCCGCGAGGCGCTGGCGCCGCTGGTCAACGATCCGACCCAGCGGGTTGCGCTGCTGATGGCGGAGATCGAGCGCGCCGAGCATGGCGACAGCGGCCGCGCGCGGGCCTGGACCTTGCGCGCGGTGCGCGCCCGTCACGACCCGGCCTGGACGGCCGACGGCTATGTCAGCAACCGCTGGCGCCCGGTCTCGCCCGTCACCGGCCGGCTCGACGCCTTCCAATGGCAGACGCCGGTGGCGAGCCTGCCCTCGGACAAGGGCACGACGATCGAGGCCTCTCCATTCGAGGAGGCCATGCTGGCCGCCCCGCCGCCGAAGCGGATCACCGTGAGCAGCGAGGCGCTGGAACCGGTCCAGCCCGCGCCTGCGCCAGCCGCGCAGGACAATCTGCCGCCCACGCCCAAGCCCTTGGAAATCAAGCCTTCGGACGACAAGGTTTTGGAAGCCAAGGCTTCGGAGACCAAGGCTTCGGAGACCAAATCTTCCGAGGTCAAGGCGCCGGAGGCAAAGACGGAAGTCGAGACGGTCGACGTGAAGGCGTCCGAAGTAACGGAGCCGGCCAAACTGGTCCCGGAGCCCGCCGAATCAGCCCCCATTGCGGCCACGCCCGTGTTCCGCGCCCGGGCCGACCTCGGCAAGCCGGCGGCATCGCCGATTCCTGCCGTCATCCCGATCATCCGCGCGCCGGATGACCCCGGAATCGATGACGACGGTCCCAGCGATGAATTTACGGAACAAATCGGCACGCCGAAGGCTCAGGCCGGCGGCTGGCGCGGTTTCTGGTCCCGCTGGGGACGCTGATCGGCTGCTTGTCCTTGCCAATTCCGGCCATGCCCGATATCAGGGGCGCGCGTATTTGGGGTCGCTCAGCCGGCCCCTCATTGGTCCGCCGCAATAGCTCAGTTGGTAGAGCACGTCATTCGTAATGACGGGGTCGGGGGTTCGAGTCCCTCTTGCGGCACCAGCTTTCGCTGGCTTCGGCCGGGCAAGCCGGCAACTTGCGTGATCGATGTCACGTAACGCCAGGCCGACTTGTCCTAGCTTCCCGTCAGGCTCACACGGGAGACACGCACATGCGCAAGATCGTTCTGGTTGCCGCCATGGTTCTCGCCTCCGCGTCCGCGCAGGCCGCCGGTTCGCGTGGGCTCACGCTCGCGTCCGCCGATGATCCGGCCGCGCCGCAAGCCACGACCACCGCGGCCCCGCAGGCCTCCAAGCCCGCGGATGCTCCGAAATATGTCGACCGGCCGGCGGCCGTGTCCACGGCACCCGCGGCGACCACGGGCTCAGCGCCCGCGACGACGCAGACGCCTGTAGCTTCGAGCAAGACCGCGGCGAAGGCCGACAAGCCCAGGCGCAGGCCATACTGGACCGCAGGCCGCATCATCGGCGAGCTGCATCGCCACGGCATTTATTGGTAGCCAAAAACGATGATGGCCGGGAAGCCCGGCCATCATGAACTGTCGAAGCGGATTGGTTTGTCGTTACTGCGAAACGGTCTGCACCACGCTCGAGATCGGGCGCGCGCTCGACGTCGGCACCTTCAGCTCCTTGAGCAGGGCCTCGTCATATTCCGGCAGCGTCTCGAACGTCGTCTTGGCCTTGATCTGCACGACCTTGTAGCCGCCGGCCTTCAGGCGTGCGAGCAGCGTCGGCAAGGCTTCCGCGGTGTGCTTCTGGAAGTCGTGCATCAGGATGATGCCCTTGCCGAGCTTGTCGAGCTTGGTCATCACGTTGCTGACGATCTTGTCCGGCGTGCTTTCCTTCCGGAAGTCGAAGGAGTCGAGATCGGTCGAGAACATCGCGACGTTGCGCGTGCCGAAATAGCTCACGATCGCCGGATTGTGCTGAAGCTGCGGGAAGCGGAAGAACGGCGCCGGATTGGTGCCGAGCGCGAACTTCACCGCGCTAAAGCCCTTCTCGACCTCGTCCTTGGCCTGTTGCTCCGTCATCTTCTTGCTGTTGAGGTTGACGTGCGACCAGGTGTGCGTGCCGACCGTGTGGCCCTGGGCCAGCACCTGGCGCAGGATCTCGGGATGGTAGGTCGCATGCTTGCCGACCGCGAAGAACAGGCCCTTGGTGCATTCGTCGGCGAGCGCCTTCAGCACTGCGGGCGTGTTGTTCGGCCACGGACCGTCATCGAAGGTCAGCACGACCTCCTTGTCGGTGAGGAAGTCGAACTGCTTGAAATGCTCGAAGCCAAATCCGGGTCCGCCGGTGGTGTCGATCTCGACCACGCGGGCAACCCCCAGCGCGTTCGGATTGGCGCAGGTCGATTTCTGCTGGACCGGCATGGGCGCTGCCGGAGCAGGCACGGGCGGTGCGGCCGCAGCCGCGACCTGCCTGCCGGACAATGCCGCCGTCGTCTCGACATCATCCCTGGCGGCTAGCTTCGCCGAGGCCGGGAGAGGCTCCGACGCGCGGGCAGCCATTGTCTGGGGAGCGGCCTGTTCGGCGCGCGAGGAATAGAAAAACCAACCTCCGGCGATCACGACCGCCGCAATCACACTGGCCGCTATCAGGCCTAACGCATTACGCATCGCTACTCTTTCCAAATACGCAACCAAACCAGCGGTTTCTCTCCGCGCCGCCCCATTAATGCGAAGGAACAGTTAACGTGACACCAACGCGACAGCGGTTGCGGTGGAATTTCAGCGGGGTGCGCCAAAGTGACCGGTGTCACAATCGGCGGGCCGGTCGTGACCGTCATCACAGTGCAAACGGTTTTGCCGGGGCATCGTAGCTTTTCGTTAACGATGGCCCGCCCGACGGCGGCGCCGATGGGAGCCTCAAATGACCACCTCGTCTTCGTCCAAGATCCGCGACGCCAGCCTGGCGCTGGGTTTTGCCGCGTTTGTCTCGATCCTGTCCTCGACGACAAGCTTTGCCTACACCGCCGAGGCGCAGCAGATGTGCACCGGCGATGCCTTCCGCCTGTGTTCGTCGGAAATCCCCAACATCCCCGCAATCACTGCCTGCATGATCAAGCACCGCGCCGATCTCAGTCCCGGCTGCCGGGCCGTGATGGACAGGGATCTCGCCAAGGCGCCGTCGCGCAAGGTCGCCGACGCCCAGGAGAGCGCGCGCTGAGACAAGCGCTGCCGGCGCGGCGCATCAACAAAGCCGTTGCAGCGCGGGAACCATCGCTCTAGCTTCGCCGGCCTATCGTTTCGGGTATGAGGCATTGCGCGATGAGCAGATTTCTTTTGATTCTTCCCCTGGCCCTGATCGCATCGGGTGCATCGGCGCAGCAGCAGCCGGGCCACGATGCCTGCGCCCGTGACGTCTCGCGCTTCTGCCGTTCGGTGATGAACAATGGCGATTCGGCCGTGCTCGCCTGCCTCAAGCAAAATCGCACCCGCCTCGGCAAGGCCTGCGACAAGGTGTTGACCGAGCACGGGCAGTAATCTCTGTCGTCATTCCGGGCTCGCGCCTTGCGGCGCCCCGGAATGACGGAATTAAATTCGGGCTGCGACTTCGATGAAAACTACGTGCTGCTCCCCGCCGCGGTCGCGACCACCGGCAGCACCTCGCCGCTGCTGCGGTCCGGCGTCTCTTCCTTCCAGCGCACCGAGCCGAACGGGCGTTCGAGCATGCGGCGAATCCGCACCGGCTCGGGTCCGATGTGAAAATCGATCGCCTGCTGATGCAGCGCGCGTTCGGACTGGGTCGAGCGGTTGCGCTGGCGGAGGTAATCGAGCCAGGTCGGACAGTGGTAGCGCTCGGTCCACAATTCGGGATCGGCGATGTCGCGCGCGATCGACCAGCCATAGGCGCCGTTGCGCTGCCTTGAGAGCTGCACGTCCTGCATCACATTGTGGAAGGCGCGCGCGTTCTCCTGCCCCACGCGATATTCGATCTCGACCACCAGGGGACCGCTGCGCCCGGTCAATGACAGCCTCACCTCGGGATCGGCGAGCACCTCGGCGTCCTCGTTGCGCGCGCCGACGCGCGGCATTGCCAGCCACAAGCCGAGCAGTGGCGAAAGCAGCATCAGGCCGGCGGCCGTCAGCAGCGCCGTCTCGACGCCGGCATAATCGGTGAGGTGGCCCCAGCCCCAGGCGCCGATCGCGATGCCGCCGGAGATCGAGGCCTGGAATGCGGCGAGCGAACGTCCCGCGACCCAGCGCGGCGCCGAGAGCTGCACGCCGATATTGAACAGTGCCACCGACGCCATCCACACCGCGCCCGCCAGCACCAGCGCAGCCGCGGTCAGCACCGGCTCGCTGCTGAGCGCGATCGCGCCCATCGCGAAGGCCATCGAGATCGTGCAGGCGCGGATCGCCGCTTCGCCGCTCATGCGCTTGCGCAATTCGTGGATGTTGAGCGCGCCGACCACGGCGCCCATGCCGAAGGCGCCGAGCATGATGCCGTAGGTCTGCGCGCCGCCATGCAGGAGGTCGCGCGCGACCAAGGGCATCAGCGCCATGATCGCGCCGCCGATCAGGCCCATCACCAGCGTGCGCGTCAGCACGATCTTGATCGGCGGCGAATTGGTGATGTAGCGCACGCCGGACACCATGGCCCGGTTGAGCTTCTCTCGCGGCAGGCGCGAGGGTTCGGTCGAGCGCCGCCAGAGCAGCAGCACGACCAGCAGCGGCAGATAGAGGATCGCGTTGCAGGCAAACGCCGCCACCGCGCCGAGCGCGGCGACGATGACACCGCCGACTGCGGGACCGAAGCTGCGGGCGATGTTGTAGCTGATGCCGTTCAGCGCGACGGCGGACGGCAATGCTTCGGGCGGCACCTGCTCGCTGACCGAGGATTGCCAGGCCGGTCCGAACAATGCGTTGCCGCTGCCGACGACGAAGCAGAAGGCGAGCAGCGTTTCCGGCGTGACGAGCTGGAGGCCGGCCAGGATCGTGAGCGCGGACGCGCCGGTCAGCGCGATCGCGAGCGAGACCAGGGTGACGACGCGGCGGTCATACATATCGGCGATGGCGCCGGCCGGCATCGAGATCAGCATGATCGGCAGCATCAGCGCGGTCTGCACCAGCGCGACCTTGTCGGCCGAGGCCGCCATCTGCGTCATCGCCCAGGCTGCGCCCACGCCCTGAATCAGCAGCCCGAGATTGGAGAGCAGGCTGGCGAGCCAGATGCGCCGGAATACGGTATACCGCAGGGGTGCGGTGATGCCGTCATTGGCAAATTTCTGGCGTTTCGGCTGCTCGGTCATATCCCCTTCCAAATGGCTTGCGAGAAATGGTTCGGCGATTCCTGCTGGCCAAGTGATGCCTGTGAAAGTCCTTCGCTGTCCAGTGGTTAGACGGCTATAAGCGGTGCAACGAAATGGTTTGCCGGGGAGGAACAAATGAAACTATCGCGACGGACAATCTTGCAGGGCGTCAGCGCCCTGCCTTTCGCGGTTGCGAGCTTGCGGACGTCCGCATTGGCGCAGGCCACCGCCGCAGCGCCAGCCGCCGCCGAGGTGCCGCCGATCCTGTTCGTGCACGGCAACGGCGACTACGGCGCGCTCTGGATGACCACACTGTGGCGCATGGAATCGAATGGCATTGCGCGCGAGCGCATGCAGGCGATCAATTTCACCGATCCCAATGCGCGGGATGTCGACAGCGTCGAACAGCCCAACCGCTCCTCGATCGAAGATCAGCGTCGCGAGCTCGCCGCTGCGATCGCCGACTTGAAGCGCCGTACTGGCGCTGCGCGCGTCGCGCTGGTCGGCAGCTCGCGCGGCGGCAACGCCATCCGCAACGTCATCAAGAACGGCGGAGCCGGTGATGTCAGCCATGCCGTGCTGTGCGGCACGCCCAATCACGGTGTCTGGGCTACCGATGATGCGCTTGGCAACGAGTTCAATGGGCGCGGCGCGTTCCTGCGCGGCCTGAACGAGGGCGAGAGCGAGGTAACGCCGGGAACGGCCTTCCTCACCCTGCGCAGCGACGGCATGGACAAATATGCGCAGGCCGATGGTCGCTTTATCGGCAAGCCGGGTGTGCCCACCAATGTCACCGCCGAAGGCCCGGAGCTGAAGGGCGCCACCAACCTCGTGCTCGGCGCGCTCGATCATCGTGAAGTCGCGTTTCATCCGCGCGCCTTCCGCGAGATCTACAAGTTCATCGCGGCACGCGAGCCGGACCGCATCGCGATCACGCCGGAGAGCAGCGTCAAGTTGAGCGGCGTGGTGATGGGAACGCCAGATGGCGTGCCGACCAATCGTCCCGTGGAGGGTGCCACCGTCGAGATATTTCGCGTCGATCCCGCAAACGGCGAGCGCCAGGGCGGCGCGGTGCATAGCTCGACAACCGCCGCCGATGGCCGCTGGGGGCCGGCGCAGCTTGACCCGACCTGGTCGCTCGAGTTCGTCCTGACCTCGCCAGCCGCGCCCACGACGCATATCTACCGCTCGCCCTTTCCGCGCTCGTCGGACGTGGTGCATCTGCGCGCGGCGCGCCCGCTCGGGCCGCCCGACGCCGGGGCCGGTGCAGTCCTGATTCTGTCGCGGCCGCGCGGTTATTTCGGCCTGCCGCGCGACATCCTGCTGTTCGACGGCAAGGAGCCCGCCGACGTCAAGCCAGGTGTGCCAACGGATACGGCAGCAACCCTGCGGCTTCCCGCCACAGATGTCGGGCGTAACATCGTGGCCGAGTTCAACGAAGAACGGATCGTGGCCAGGGCCTGGCCGGCCGCCGAGAACAGGATTGCGATTGCCGAGCTGACTTACTAGCTCTTTGGGTGTGGCGGATATGCGGGGAGAGAGCCCATGAATGTCGCTCAGGTGCGCCGGCCCATCATTCCGCCGGCCCCGCCGCGCGCGCCGGAGGGCATGTCGTTTCTCCGCCGCGTTGCGGTGATCCGCAAGAACATGATCGCGACGTGGGGACAGCGCGCCTATGAGGAAGACGTCGTCAAGGGCCGCTTCTTCCTCCACAACAGCTTCATCCTCAACCAGCCGGACGCGATCCGGCACATCCTGCTCACCAACTACGAGAATTATACGCGCACGCCGGCCGGCATCCGGATGCTGCGTCCGGTGCTCGGGCAGGGTCTGCTGATCGCGGAAGGCCAGCCGTGGCGGCACCAGCGTCGAACGCTGGCGCCTGCCTTCACGCCGCACGCCACCGCCAACCTCGTCCCGCACATGACCGCGGTGCTCGACGAGACCATCGTCAAGCTCAAGACCAAGTCCAATGAGGTCCTCGACCTCCGCGAGATCATGCAGCGGATGACGCTCGAGATCGCCGGTCGCACGATGTTCTCGTTCGGCATGGACAAGCACGGCGCGACCTTGCGCAACTTTGTCATGGAATACGGCCACCGCCTGGGCCGGCCGTATTTCCTCGACATGCTGCTGCCGGTGTCCTGGCCGAGCCCGATGGATTTTGCGCGCGCCCGTTTCCGCAAGCGCTGGACCGCGTTCGTCGCGATGCTGATTGCCGAGCGGCGCGCCGCCGGCAAGAAGGAGGGCGCGCCGCCGCGCGATCTCTTCGACCTCATGGACGAAGCGCGCGATCCCGAAACCGGCAAGGGCTTTTCGGACGCCCAGCTCGTCGACGAGGTCGCGACCATGATCCTCGCCGGTCACGAGACGACCGCGACGGCGCTGTCATGGGCGCTCTATCTCCTGGCGCTCGATCGTGAGACTCAGGAGGAAGTCGCGTCCGAGACTCGCGGCGAGCACCTCGACAGCATCGCCGATATCGACCGGCAGAAATTCACCCGCGCCGTGATCGAGGAGACCATGCGGCTCTATCCGCCGGCCTTCCTGATCGCGCGCGCGGCGCTCGACAAGGACAACGCGGCGGGAGTCGAGATCGAAAAGGGCGATATCATCATGATCGCGCCGTGGCTTCTGCACCGGCACGAAAAGCTCTGGGACCAGCCCAACGCCTTCATCCCCAAGCGCTTCATGTCGGCGACCCCGCCCGATCGCTTCGCCTATCTGCCGTTCGGCGCCGGCCCGCGGGTCTGCATCGGTGCGCCTTTCGCGCAAGCCGAGTCGGTGCTGGCCCTGGCCCGGCTGATCGGCGAATTCCGTGTCGAGCTGGTCGACACCGGACCCGTCATTCCGGTCGGCGTCGTGACGACGCAGCCGGACCATTCTCCCATGTTCCGTATCACGCCACGGTGACGAGCCCGCTGCTTGGGATCGCTGCGCCGGCACATTAGATGAGGCGACATGAGTGACATTCACGCCCAGTTTTCGGTTCTCAAGCAAACCGCCGAGCCCAAGGTGGTCGACCAGATCGAGCGGCTGATCGATCGCGGCGAAGATCACGAGCTCAACCGCATCAACGCCATCGATTTCTCCCGGCAGCATGGCTTCGATGAGGAGCGGGTCATCTCCGCCTTCCTGCATTCGGCGCGGCTCGGACTGTTTGACCTGAGCTGGAACGTCTTGTGCCCGGGGTGCGGCGGCGTGCTCGGCGCGCACACGACGCTGAAGGCGCTGCGGCCCGACGATTATCACTGCGCGCTTTGCGCCTGCGGCTACAAGGCGTCCGTCGACGAGGCGGTCGAGGTCTCCTTCACCGTCAGTCCGCGCGTCCGGCGCATCGCGGCTCACGACCCCGATTCGCTGTCGGTGTGGGACTATTTCAAGCAGATTTTCTGGAGCTCCGGCATCGACTTCAACAAGGAGTCGTTCGCGACCCTCGCCGATGAGGTCACGCTCGACACGCTCGAGATTCCGGCCGGCGAAAAGGCGACGATGTCGCTCCAGCTTCCGAACGATTTCGTCATCGTGTTCGAGCCGGTGACGCATGCCGCGCATTTCATCGATGTCCAGGGCGAGCCGACCAAGGAGCGTCAGCAGCTCGCGATCATGTACAACAAGGTCCAGGCGCCGACGGGGACGACGACCTTGCGGCCCGGGCCCTTGCGGCTGTCGCTGGACAATCAGGCCGGCGTGCGCGTGCTGCCGACCGTGTTCATTGCGGCCGAGGCGCTGCATCACCTGATCGGCAAGCGCAAGCCGTTCCTGACCGCCAAGCGGATGCTGTCCAACCAGACCTTTCGCGATGTCTTCAAGGCCGACAATCTCAATATCGACCAGCGCCTGCAGATCACCTCGCTGACCTTCCTGTTCACGGACCTCAAGGGCTCGACCGCGCTCTATGAGCGCGTCGGGGATCTGGCCGCCTTCGACCTCGTGCGCGCGCATTTCCATGCCGTGCTCGAGATCATCGCCTCCGAGAAGGGCGCGGTGGTGAAGACGATCGGCGATGCCGTGATGGCGACGTTCGTCAAGCCGGAGGACGCGCTCATGGCCGGCTTGCGCATGCGTTCCGCAATGGAGGAATTGAACAGGAAGCGCGGCTCCCAAGATCTCGTTCTCAAGATCGGCATTCATGAGGGGCCATGTCTTGCGGTCATGCTCAACGAGCGGCAGGACTATTTCGGCCGGACCGTCAACATTGCCGCGCGCGTGCAGAGCGTGTCGATGGCCCAGGAAATCCACATCACCGGTCCCGTGCTGGACGCGCCGGCGGTTGCCAGGATCCTGGAGCAGTGGTCGATCAAGCCGATCCAGAAGCAGGCCGCGCTCCGCGGCATCGCCGACAAGATGGTGGTGTACGAGCTGCCGTGAGCGGTGAGGTATAGCTGCCACAATTTCCGTCATTGCGAGGAGCGAAGCGACGAAGCAATCCAGACTGCTTCCGCGGATGAATCCTGGATTGCTTCGTTTCGCTCGCAATGACGATGTGGAGGCATATGTGCGCCATGCCCTCGGTCGTCATGCCCGGGCACAGGAGAGCGGAAGCGACGCCGTCCTTCAGACGGCCATGGCCAGGCCATTGACGGAGGATGCGGAACATAATTGCCGAAACGTAATGCAGCACCGGGCATAAGCGCGCATTGCGCCGTGCGAATTTCCCGCTCATATAATGAGGAGAGGCCGCCGTTGCGGCGCCAACCAATGCGGCGGGATTTCATGCTGGACGGACTGCGCCAATTCATTGCGGACATCGTCGCCCCCGAGGCGCGGGACCGCGCCTTCGGCGACAGCGACTATCGCCTGGCGGCGACCGCGCTGCTGATCCATGTGATCTCGCTCGATGGCGAGCCGACGGAAGCGGAACGGCGCAAGTTGCACAGCCTGATCGAAAGCCATTTCTCGCTGGATCGCGGCACCGCGGACCGCCTGATCGCCTCCGCGACGCAGGTCGAGGGCGAGGCAGTCGATCTCTATCACTTTACCAGCATCATCATGCGCTCGCTCAATGAAGAGGGCCGCAAGCGCATCGTCGAGATGATGTGGGAGGTGGTCTATGCCGATGGCCAGGTGACCGAGTTCGAGGACAACGTCGTCTGGCGCGCATCCGATCTGCTCGGCGTGTCACAGCGCGACCGGATCGAGCTCAAGCATCTCATCGCGAGCCGCCGCACCGGTCAGGTCGAGGATGGCGTCGCCAGTACTTGAACGCGTCGGCAGCGAGGTCAGCGCCGGCCACATGACGAAACTTTAATGTATCCGGCGATCGCAGCTTCGCGGAATACCCCTGCAAATCTACGGCTTTTTCGTCATCCCTCATCCCCGCCACCCATCGCGAGGCCGGCGGGCGGCTTGCATCGCGCACGCGCCGTATGCTCTCGTCCCTGGGTTGTCGCCCCAATTTCGCTTGCATTGAAGAGACGTCGATCGTGACTGAGCGTGTGACGCTGATTACCGGTGCCTCGGCGGGCATAGGCACGGAGCTGGCGCGCGTGTTTGCCGCGAACGGTCACCGCCTCGCCTTGTCGGCGCGTCGCGCCGACCGGCTTGGTGCATTGGCCAGCGAGATCGCAGCCAAGGGCGGCAAGACGCCGATCGTGATCGCCTGCGATCTGGAGGAGCCAGGTGCGGGCGAGAAGATCGCGGCGGCTCTGGCCGCCGCCGATGTCGAGCTTGACCATCTCGTCAACAATGCCGGCTTCGGGGTGTTCGGCGATGCGATCGAATGCGATCGCGCCGCGCAGCTCGGCGTCATCGACGTCAACATCCGCGCCCTGACCGATCTGTCGCTGCGTTTCGCGGATCAGCTCGTCAAGAACAAGGGCGGCATCCTCAACGTCGGCTCGGTCGCGGGCTTCCTGCCCGGCCCCGGCATGGCCGTTTATTATGCCTCCAAGGCCTACGTCATCTCCTTCACCGAGGCGTTGCGCGGCGAGCTCGGCCCGCGCGGCGTCCGCGTCACCGTACTTTGTCCGGGTCCCGTGGCGACCGAGTTTCAGACCCGCGCCGGCTTTACCCCGGGGATCGATTCCGCGGTTCTTGACGTCTCCCCCGCTGATGTTGCGCGCGCCGCCTATCGTGGGCTGATGGCTAATAAACGGGCGGTATTGCCTGGTCTCGGCATCAAGATCGTGCCGTTCCTGCTGCGCTTCTTCCCGCGCGGATTCATTTTGGCGGCTGTCGGCAGGTTTCAGAGGCGCCGGCGCTAGAGCATGATCCGGATCCGAAGGGCCGCGTTAGCGCAAAGTGTGACGCGGTTTTCCCTCGCGACAACGGGGACCGCGTTTGCCCGGAGATCATGCTCCAGAAAGAACAAAAGCCGATCTTGGCCCGGCACTTGCTTTGTCTTCTTCAGCTCAGCGTGTGCGCAAACTCACACGAAATTAACGATCGCTTAGTTATGCTGGCGGTCTGAACCGATAGCTTTCGACAAGGGCAATGTCGTTCCGGACGGACAGGCTTGGTGGTGCGGAGGTGGTCCCCTTCAGGAGAAGGGCGCCAGACGCCGCCGCCGACCCAAGGCCGCCGCTGCCTGTTCTGATCGTCCTGCATCAGGAATCCTCGACGCCAGGCCGGGTCGGCAACGCCTTGCGCGCGCTCGGTCATCGCCTCGACATTCGCCGGCCGCGCTTCGGCGACCCCTTGCCGCAGACGCTCGAGCATCACGCAGGCAGCGTGTTTTTCGGCGGCCCGATGAGCGCCAATGATGGCGACGACTACATCCGCCGCGAGATCGACTGGATCGAAATTCCGCTGCGCGAGCAGCGCCCGTTTCTCGGCATCTGCTTGGGTGCGCAGATGCTCGCGATGCAGTTAGGAGCCCGCGTCGCGCCGCATCCCGATGCGCTCACCCAGATCGGCTACTATCCGATTCGTCCGACTGCGGCCGGACACGCGCTGTGCCCGGACTGGCCGGGCAAGGTCTATCACTGGCACCGCGAGGGCTTTGAGCTGCCTGCCGGCGCGGAGCTGCTCGCGGAGGGTGACGATTTTCCGGTGCAGGCGTTCTGTGCCGGCAATGCATTCGGCTTCCAGTTTCATCCCGACGTGACCTACGCGATGATGCATCGCTGGACCACGCGCGGCTATGACGGCCTGAGTGCGCCCGGCGCGTGCGCCCGCCACCATCATTTCGCAGACCGCGCCGTCTATGACGTCACGGAGCGTGCCTGGCTGAAGAATTTCATCGATGGCTGGCTGGCGCGCAGGCCGGTCATGGCGCAAGCGGCCGAGTGATCGTGGCGGAGCTCGAAGATCAAAGATTGCGGATCAAGCCCGCCGTCGCCCTTCGGGCTTTGGCGCGGCAGCCTTCGCTCACTTCGCTACGATGGAACGGAACGGGCTTGCCGAGCCGAAGCTCGCGAAGCGGATAATATCTTAGGTCGAAGTTTTGCCGAGGCCCGGCTTCGCCCTTCGGGCTACGCCGCGGCAGCCTTCGCTAGCTTCGCTACGATGGAGCGGAGCTGGCTTGCCGAGCCGTAGCTCGCGAAGCGAGCGAAGGCTGGTGGAGCCAGGCGGGATCGAACCGCCGACCTCGTCATTGCGAACGACGCGCTCTCCCAGCTGAGCTATGGCCCCGTTTGCTGGCCGCTCTGGTAAACGCGGCCGACAACCGGGCGCCATTTAAGTCCCCGCCAAGGTCAAGTCAAGGACGGGCATGACCCGGTTTTAGCCCCGTGCGAGCCGGGACTTCCCTTGTTTGGGCCGGGGGGAACCGATATCTAGCAAAAGGCGTCAATCCCGACCGGAACCAGAGTTTTCCCAGCCATGCGTGCCGTTCTCGACATCGTCATCATCGTGCTCGATCTCTACGTCTGGCTGCTGATCGCCTCCGCGATCCTGTCCTGGCTGATCGCCTTCAACGTGGTGAACACCCGCAACCAGTTCGTCTCGGCGGTGGCCGAGTTCCTGTACCGCATCACCGAGCCGGTGCTGGCGCCGATTCGCAATTTCCTGCCCAATCTCGGCGGCATCGACATCTCGCCGATCATCCTGATTCTGATCATCATGTTCCTCGAGCGGGTGATCATGTACTACATCTACCCGAACGTGATTTAGGCGAAGCAGGGCCTTGGTCTCGACAACGCCCTCCAGAGAACCTTGGCGCTATTCCACCTCGGGTATCAGTATCGCGCTGCGGGTGACGCCGCGCGGCGGCCGCGACGACATTGACGGCATCGAGGCACTCTCCGACGGCCGCTGTGTGCTCAAGGTGCGGGTGCGGGCGATTGCCGATGGCGGCGAGGCCAACCGTGCCGTTTTGCAGCTGTTGGCGAAATCGCTCGGCGTACCAAAGGCGAGCGTGCGGCTGCTCTCGGGTGCCACCTCGCGGCTGAAGCAGATTGCGGTCGACGGCGACCCGGTGCGCCTTGGCGAGGCGCTGCGCCGGCTCGCCGCGGCCAAATCGACGGACAAGGATTAGGACATGACGGCAAAGATCATCGATGGAAAAGTCATTGCCGCGGAGCTCCGGGCCCGCGTCGCGGACGAGGTCGCCCGCGTCAAGCGCGAGCACGATCTGGTGCCGGGGCTCGCGGTCGTGCTGGTCGGCAGCGATCCCGCCAGCGAAGTCTATGTCCGCTCCAAGCACACCCAGACCCAAGCTGCCGGCATGGCCTCGTTCGAGCACAAGCTGCCGGCCGACGTCTCGCAAGGAGATTTGCTGGCGCTGGTCGCAAAACTCAATCGCGATCCCGCCGTGCATGGCATCCTGGTACAGTTGCCGCTGCCCAAGGGCCTCAACACCGAGGCCGTGATCAACGCCATCGATCCTGCCAAGGATGTCGACGGACTCCATCCGAACAATGCCGGCCGGCTCGCCGGCGGTTTTCAGGCGCTGTCGCCCTGCACGCCGCTCGGCTGCATCATCCTGACCAAGAGCGTGCACGCCTCGCTCGAAGGCTTGAACGCCATCGTCATCGGCCGCTCCAACCTCGTCGGCCGTCCGCTGGTGCAGTTGCTGCTGAACGAGAACGCCACGGTGACGATTGCGCATTCGCGCTCGCGCGATCTGCCTGGGCTCGTCAGGCGGGCAGATCTCGTCTACGCCGCCGTCGGCAAGGCGGAGATGGTCCGCGGTGACTGGCTGAAGCCGGGTGCGACCGTGATCGACGTCGGCATCAATCGTATCCCGAAAGAAGACGGCAAAACGCGTCTCGTCGGCGATGTCGCCTATCAGGAAGCCCTTGATGTCGCCGGCGCGGTCACGCCGGTGCCGGGCGGCGTCGGCCAGATGACGGTGGCGTGCCTGCTGGTCAACACGCTGCGTGCTGCCTGCGCGATCGCCGGCCTGCCGAAGCCGGCGGTGTAAGAGGTTCGTCATTCCGGGGCGATGCGCTAGCATCGAACCCGGAATCTCGAGGTTCCGGGTTCGCGCTATCGCGCGCCCCGGAACGACAGTGAAGGTTACTTCTTCTTCGCGCGCTCGATGCCTTCGAGGATCAGCTTGTGCGCTTCCTCCGGGCCACCCCAGCGCAGGATCTTCACCCATTTGCCCTTCTCGAGATCCTTGTAGTGCTCGAAGAAGTGCTGGATCTGCTGCAGTGTGATGTCGGGCAGGTCGCTATAGGCTTTGACCTTGTCGTAGCGCTGCGTGAGCTTCGACGACGGCACCGCCAAGATCTTCTCGTCGCCGCCGGCCTCGTCCTCCATGAACAGCACGCCGACCGGGCGCACGCTCATGACGGCTCCGGGGATGATGGCGCGGGTGTTGACGATGAGCACGTCGCAGGGGTCGCCGTCATCCGACAGCGTGTGCGGGATGAAGCCGTAATTGCCGGGGTAGCGCATCGGAGTATAGAGGAAGCGGTCGACCACCAGCGTGCCGGCTTCCTTGTCCATCTCGTACTTGATCGGCTCGCCGCCGACCGGCACTTCGATGATGACGTTGACTTCGTTTGGCGCTTTGGTCCCGATCGAGACCGCATCGATACGCATAAAAGGCTCCGTGTTTTGCCGAAATTGATCTCGCCCGGCAGCGATTTGGCGCTGTCATACGCGGGCTTGGCACGCCGATCCATCGACTTTTCGCGAAATGATGAACCCCGGTTCTACCGGCGCAAATGGGCAAACGGTATCGGCGGAAGGAAGTATGGCCTGCCCGAATGACGGCAGGTCAGTTGGTCCAGGCGAAAGCGACCTTGTCGAGCGATTTGGGCCCGAACCGCTCCGAGGAGCGCGCCACCATGCGGCCACCCAGCGCCCGGTAAAATTCCGTGGCCGGATCGTTGTCGGACAGCGCCCAGACCACCATGCTCTTCAGATTGCTCTGCACCAGGTCGCGGCGGGCGGCGGCGAACAGGCGTCGGCCGAAGCCAAGCCCCTGGAATTCCGGACGCAGGTAAAGCTCGTAGATTTCACCGTCGAAGTGAAGGCTGCGGGCACGGTTGCGGCCGTAATTCGCATAGCCTGCGATCTTGTCTCCGAACACCAGCACGCTGACACGGCTGCCCTTGCGGATCGCACTGTCCCACCATTGCGGGCCGCGGCGGTTGATCAGCTTTTCCAGCTCGGCGCCGGGGATGATGCCCTGATAGGCTGAACGCCAGGCTTCGTCATGAGTAGACGCCACCGCAGTTGCGTCTGCAGCTTTGGCCGGCCGGACCTCGATCAGGGTTGTGCTCATGGGCGCGATCAAACCAAGTCGCCGGGCCGGCGGCAAGAGCCATCGTTAATTATCGGTTAACCTGTGGACTTTCTGCATCAGTTTCCTGGCCGTGTTGTACCGAAAGAGGACAGGGCGCCACCTTGAACGGCATTGTCCTGCCGCGTACCGGTGCAAAACTGCTTTGTGACAAAGGCCTGCTTGGTGGCCACGCAGAAAAGTCCGCCCAGGATGATTCGTTCCAGCTACTCTGGTCCTCCGCTGTTCGAATCCGCGCCCGGTAATTTATGCGGTCCCTGGAGCTCGTCGTTGCCCTTTGTTTGCTCGCTATGCTGGCGGCGTCGCCCGCGCGCGCTCAGAGCGCGTTGGGCGCTGCGGGTGCCGAAAGCGAACCGTTTCGCCGGCAGGAGTGGCGCGTGCCGACGTCCGACCCGAGCGTCGCGGCGCGCGCTCTGCTCTTTCGCCCGGCCGGCGATGGCCCGTTCCGCCTCGCGCTGATCGCGCATGCCTCGACGCAAAACGTTCTGCGTCGTGCGCAAATGCCGCAGCCGGAGTACCGCGCGCTGGCCGCGTTCCTGGTCGCGCGCGGCTTCGCCGTGCTGGTGCCGGAACGGCTCGGCCATGGCGCAACCGGCGGCCGCTATGTTGAGGACCAGGGCGGCTGCGACGAGGCTGACTATGCGCGCTCGGGCCGTGCCACGGCCGAGGAAATCGCAATTGCGCTGGAATTTTTGCGGACACAGGATTTCGTCCGCAAGGATGGCGCCGTGGTGCTCGGTCATTCCGCTGGCGGGTGGGGCGCGCTGGCGCTCGCCAACGCCGACCCCGCGACGGTTGGTGCCGTCATCGCCTTCGCGCCTGGGCGCGGCGGCCACGCCAACGACTTTCCGAACCAGGTCTGCGCGCCGCATGCGCTTCAGGCGGCGGCAGGCGAATTCGGCAAGGCGGCGCGCGTGCCCGTCATGTGGCTGGTTGCGGCCAACGACAGCTATTTCGCGCCCGCATTATCGCGGCAATTGGCCGATGCGTTTCGCAGCGGTGGTGGCAAGGTCGATTTCCGCGCGCTGCCTGCCGTGGGCAGCGAGGGCCATTGGATGATCGAGACTGAAGCCGGCGTCAAAGTCGCCAGCGCCGAGATTGAGCGTGCGCTGAAATCGCCAAAGCCGGTCGCAGCCAAAAAGCCATGACGCTGTATTTCCTGATCAAATATCTTCATGTGCTCGGCGCCATCGTGATTCTCGGCACCGGTAGCGGCATCGCATTCTTCATGCTGATGGCGCATCGCAGCCAGGACGCCGAGTTCATCGCGCGCACCGCCTCTGTCGTCGTGACTGCGGACGCTCTGTTCACGCTCTCGGCCGTCATCCTCCAGCCGGTCACGGGCGGACTATTGATGATGCTCTCGGCGACGGCGTTCACGGAGCGCTGGCTGCTCGCTTCGCTGGCGCTCTATGCCATCGCCGGGCTGTTCTGGGTGCCCGTGGTGTTCATGCAGATCGAGATGCGCGATCTCGCGCGCAAGGCGGCCCAGCAGCGCGCTGCGTTGCCGCCGCGCTATTTTGTGCTGTTCCGCCGCTGGTTCGCCTTCGGCTTCCCCGGCTTCGGTGCGACGATGCTGATCCTCTGGCTGATGATCGCAAAGCCGTTTTGAGTGACGCGATGGGTGAAGTGATACGCAATATTCTCCTGCTGGGAGCCTCCGGCCTGATCGGCCGTTTCGTCACCGACGATCTCCGCTCCCGCGGCTTTCGAGTCATCGGCGTGGCGCGACGGCTGTCGCCGGCGCAGAAGATGAGCGCGCTCGACATCGAGCTGCCGATCCTCAACCTCGATGCGGCGGCGCTGACGCGGCTTCTGAACGAGCATGCGGTCGATGTGGTCGTCAATTGCCTCGGCGTGCTCCAGGACGGCCCCGGCAGCGACACCAATGCGGTGCATCGTGATTTCGTCGCGCGCCTGTTGCGGGCGATTGGCGCGAGCGGTCACGCGATCCGGCTGGTGCACATCTCGATCCCCGGCGCGGCCAATGAAGATCTCACCGCCTTTGCCACCACCAAGCGCGAGGCCGAGCGCCTGATCGGCTCTTCCGGCATTCCTTACGCGATCCTGCGCCCCGGCTTCGTGGTCGCGCCGTCGGCCTATGGCGGCAGCGCAATGCTGCGTGCGCTCGCGGCCTTGCCACTCGACCTGCCCGCTAAGGAGGTGGCGACGCCGTTCCAGCCTGTCGCCGCCTGCGATATCGCCGCCACGATCGCCTGGCTCGCGGTGCGCGACATCGACGATCCCGCCGTGAAAGCCGTGAGCTGGGATTTGATGCAGGCGGAGCCTGTCACGATGGCTGGTGTCATCAAGCAATTCCGCATCGCCTTCGGCACTGCCGGCTGGCCGCATTTCGCGATGCCGGCAGTCCTGCTCGATCTCGGCGCGAAGCTCGGCGGTCTCGCCAGCCTTCTCGGCTGGATGCCGCCGATACGCTCGACTGCGATCGCCGAACTGCGCCGCGGCCTAACGGGCGACCCGCAGCATTGGATCGTGGCCACGGGCATCGCGCCGAAGACGTTGGCAGAGACGATCGGGCGCCATCCCGCGACCATCCAGGACAAATGGTTTGCCCGGCTGTTCCTGGTCAAGGCGCTGATCTTCGCAAGCCTGGTCGCATTCTGGCTCGTCTCCGGCTTCATTGCGCTGTTCGTATCTTATCGCGCGGCAGCCGGTATCCTGAGCGCGCACAACTTCCCGCCCGCGCTGGTCGGTCCCATTACCGTCGGCACCAGTCTGATGGACATGAGCATCGGCGTGCTCATTGCGTTCCGACGCACGGCGGCCGTCGGGCTCGTCGCGGGCATCATGGTCTCGCTCGGCTACATGTCTGGCGCGGCGATCCTCACGCCCGACCTCTGGATCGAGCCGCTCGGCGCATTGGTGAAGACAGGGCCGGCGATTGTGCTCATGCTGGTCGCACTGCTCACGCTGGATAATCGCTGATGCCCCAATGGCCCGACGACGACGTGATCCTGTTCGACGGCGTCTGCATCTTCTGCTCGCGCTGGGTCCGCTTCGTCGCGGCGCGCGATACGACGAGGCGATTCCGGTTCACGCCGATTCAGTCGCAGTACGGAACGAAGCTCGCACAGACCTTCGGCATCGATCCCGATGATCCCGACACCAATGCCGTCGTCCACGGCGGCGACGTGTACATGAAATCGGACGCCGCGCTGACCGTGCTGTCGCTGCTCCCCGGCTGGGGCTGGGTGCACACGCTCTTCGCCGTACCCAAGCCGCTGCGCAACGCGATCTACAATCTCGTCGCGCGCAACCGCTACCGCATTTTCGGCAAGTACGACGCGTGTTTCGTGCCGGACGCGGATTTGCGCGCGCGGGTGATTGAATAGTACCCGTCGCAATGACGGAGTTGCTACCGCTTCCCAGCCGCCGCCAGCACTTCTTGCGCTGCCCGTTCCCCGCTATCCCGCGCCCCGTGGGCGGTCGTGAAGAAATTCGGCGACGTTGCCTCTCCCGCGAAGAACAATCGCCCATCGACCGGCGCCGCCAGCACGGCGCGATCGCCGGCGTGGCCGGGCAGTGCGTGCGAATAGGCGCCGCGGGCGAACGGATCTTTTGCCCAGCGGGACTCTGCGAGCGGCTTCAGCTTCCGGCGGATGTCGTTGCCGAGGAGGCCGGCGATCTCGTGATGCTCTCTGCGGCAATGGCGCCGTCGCCGGCATCTTCAAGTTCGCGCGCAAAGCTGCCGCCGAAGAAACCCTCGATGCAGGGCTGGCCGAACGGGCGGATATGATAAGTGCCCATCGCGGTGCGCATGGTGGCGCCGCGCAAGTTGGCTTCCTTCGGAAATGCTTCGGCATCGTCCAGCGCCAGCGTCACCTTGTCGTCGACCCCGAGCGGCAGGCCGCCGGCGGCGTCGAGCTTGCCGGGCAATGCGGGGACAAAGCGGATTGCTTCATCTGCGATCAAATTGGTCGGCACGGTGACGATCGCCTTTGCCGCATCAAGCTTGCCCAGGGAGGTTTCGAGGCGGATGCGCTTTGCCGAATGATCGATCAGCGTGACGTTGCAGTTCAGCGCCACGGGGCAGGGCGCGCCATAGGCAGCGATCAGCGCGCCATAGCCGCGGCGAATGCGCCAGTTGAGGTTGCTGTCCTCATAGGCATCCCAGTCCAGCGTCGACATGTCCCTGAGTTCGCAGCCGTTGATGTAGGTCGAGATCGCATCGATCATCGGATTCCAGCGATTGCCGGATTCTAGGCTTTGACTCGCGGGCGCGTCGTCTCCCTTCTGGGCGGCCTCCCAGAGGCGCTCATAGAACGCGTCGATCGCGCGCATGAAATCGTCGCGCTCGGCCTGCGGAAATGCGTTGCCATAGGCGCGCTCGCGCCAAGGCGGCAGGTCCTTGTTGATTTCGAAATTGAGCTGCTGCGCGATCGGAACGAAGGAGTTCTTGTCTGCCGAATGCAGCCAGCCGCAGCCGACGTCAAACGTCACCTCAGGCGAGGCCTGCACCGTCCAGGCGCGGCCGCCGAGCCGGTCGCGGGCCTCCAGCACGATCACCGAAAGCGCGGAATTCTTCAGCCCATGTGCGGCGCCAAGGCCGGCGGCGCCAGCGCCGATGATCGCGACGTCGACGGAGGAGGGGAGGGAGGTCATGGGTGGGCTCTAGCACGTTCGCCGGGTGTGCTGAAGGCAGACAGGTATGCAGCTATCGTGTCCCGGACGCACTGCAGCGCCCTTGCGCTGCGGTGCAGAGCCGGGACCCAAGAGGGCAAGCAAGCGCGGCGCGAGCGGCTGGGCCCCGGTTCAGCGTCGCACCGCTATCGCGCTGCGCCGCGTCCGGGGCATGAGACGGTGGCTTACGCCACCGCTTCCTTGGCCTTCTCCGCGCGTTTGCGCTCGTTCGGATCGAGGTGCTTCTTGCGCAGTCGGATCGACTTCGGCGTCACCTCGACGAGCTCGTCGTCCTCGATATAGGCGAGCGCCTTTTCCAGCGTCATCCGGATCGGCGGGGTCAGGCGCACCGCCTCGTCCTTTGACGTGGTGCGGATGTTGGTGAGCTGCTTGCCCTTGAGCACGTTGATCTCGAGATCGTTGTCGCGGGTATGCTCGCCGACGATCATGCCGCGATACACCTTCCAGCCCGGCTCGATCATCATCGGGCCGCGATCTTCCAGCTTGAACATGGCGTAGGCCACCGCGTCGCCCTGGTCGTTGGAGATCAGCACGCCGTTGCGACGGCCCTGGATCTCGCCCTTGTACGGGGCATAGCCGTGGAACAGGCGGTTCATGATCGCGGTGCCGCGGGTGTCGGTGAGCAGCTCGCCCTGGTAGCCGATCAGGCCGCGGGTCGGCGCGTAGAACACCAGGCGCTGACGATTGCCGCCCGAGGGTTTCATCTCGATCAGTTCCGCCTTGCGCTCGCTCATCTTCTGCACGACGACACCGGAATGCTCCTCGTCGACGTCGATGACGACTTCCTCGATCGGCTCCATGGTGGCGCCGGTCGCCTCGTCCTTCTGGTACACGACGCGCGGACGCGACACCGAGAGCTCGAAACCTTCGCGGCGCATGGTCTCGATCAGGATCGCGAGCTGCAATTCGCCGCGGCCCGACACTTCCATCGCATCCTTGTCGGCGGCTTCGACCACGCGCAGCGCGACGTTGCCTTCGGCTTCACGGAGCAGACGGTCGCGGATCATGCGGCTCGTCACCTTGTCGCCTTCGGTGCCGGCGAGCGGGGAGTTGTTGACGATGAACGACATCGACACGGTCGGCGGATCGATCGGCTGCGCCGGCAGCGGCACCTCGACGGTCGGATCGCAGAAGGTGTCGGCGACGGTGCCCTTGGTCAGGCCCGCAATCGCAACGATGTCGCCGGCTTCGGCTTCATCGAGCGGCGTGCGCTCGAGACCGCGGAACGCCAGGATCTTGGTGATACGCCCGGACTCGACCAGCTTGCCGTCGGCATTGAGCACCTTCACCTGCTGGTTCGGCTTGAGCACGCCGGAGGAGATGCGGCCGGTGATGATGCGGCCGAGATAGGGGTTGGCCTCCAGGATGGTGCCGATCATCTTGAACGGGCCTTCCTCGACCTGCGGCGGCGCGACATGGCGCAGGATCAGGTCGAACAGCGGCTCCATGCCCTTGTCCTTCGGACCCTCCGGGCTCTCGGCCATCCAGCCCTGCTTGGCCGACCCGTAGAGGATCGGGAAGTCGAGCTGCTCCTCGCTGGCGTCGAGCGCCGCGAACAGGTCGAACACCTCGTTGATGACTTCGGTCGGGCGCGCGTCGGGGCGGTCGACCTTGTTGATGACGACGATCGGCTTCAGGCCGACCTTGAGCGCCTTGGAGACCACGAATTTGGTCTGCGGCAGCGGACCCTCGGCGGCGTCCACCAGCACCAGAGCGCCGTCCACCATGTTCAGGATGCGCTCGACCTCGCCGCCGAAATCGGCGTG
Organism: Bradyrhizobium ingae; assembly: GCF_055791185.1. Taxonomy (NCBI): domain Bacteria; kingdom Pseudomonadati; phylum Pseudomonadota; class Alphaproteobacteria; order Hyphomicrobiales; family Nitrobacteraceae; genus Bradyrhizobium; species Bradyrhizobium ingae. The sequence continues at coordinate 63,871 of NZ_JBVUBB010000034.1, read as the reverse complement.
GCCGGGGGTGTCGACGATGTTGACGCGGGTGTCTTTCCACTGCACCGAGGCCGCCTTGGCCAGGATGGTGATGCCGCGCTCACGCTCCAGGTCGTTGGAGTCCATGGCGCGTTCGGTCACCTTCTGGTTCTCGCGGAAGGTACCGGATTGCTGCAGGAGGCGGTCGACCAGGGTCGTCTTGCCGTGGTCGACGTGGGCGATGATGGCGACGTTACGAAGGTTCATGAGTGAGCTTCTTTGCGTTCGAACAATGGGTTAGCGCGATCTCGCCGGTCAGACCGGGACCTCTTTCGAAACAACGCTGGAAACCTGAGAAACGGGCGCTTTCCGCCCAAAAAGGAAACCCGGCCATCAGAGCCGGGCACCTCAACGCGTTTGCAGCGCAATATAGGCAAAAAACGCCAAAAAACAATGTGTTCTTTGCGCGTTGGTTGATTGAATTTTGTCCGGGAATCCCCGGGGCTTAGGGCCTTTGCGTGTCGTTGTGCCCTCTTCTCCTGCCTGCGGGAGAGGGCTGCTCCGCAAGGGGAGGAGGAAGATTATCCTGCGCCGCCATCGGCCTTCTCCGTCGGATAGACCCCGCGCAGCACCTCCTCGAAATGGTCTTTGACCGCCTCGTTGCACAGGCAGGCCCGCAATTTCAGGCCATCGCGGTTGCGCACCAGGATCGAGCCACGGCGCGTCTCGATCACCCCTTGCGCCTTGAATGACTGGATGACACGGCTGGCATAGCTGCGCCCGACGCCGAGCAGGGTGGCGAGCTGCTCGTGGGTGAGCGGCACGCTGTCGTCGCCGTCAGTGCGCTCCATCGCAGCCAGGATCCATTTGGCCGTGCGCTGCTCGATCGAGTGGATGGCGTTGCAGGCCGTCGACTGGAAGATCTGCGCGAGCATGCAATCGGCATAGCGCGCAAAGATGTTGCGCAGCGACTGCGAACTCCGCTTGGCGGCCTCGAGCTTGCCGATATGGATGCGCGCGAACGGCCCGCCGAACTTCACGACGATCCGCGTATAGGCCGGCAGATAGCCCTCGCTGACAATGCCTCCGACGGCGCCTTCGCGGCCGACCAGAATCGTCTCCACGTCGCGGCCATCCTCGTTGGGGACAAGGAAGGTCGCAAGCGACGGCCCGCAGGGAAAGTGCACGACCTCGACGTCGTCGCCGGGATTATAGAGCAGCTCGTTCGCCGATGCTGCCTCGGTTGCCAGGTGCGGCGCGATCAGCGCGTAGTCGGCCTGGTTCAATCGCCGCAGCAGATTATTGTAGGGCCGGCTCGCAATCTCGGCCGTATTGCTGCTTCGCGCATCCATCCCCGGTGCTCCGATCTCCCCCTGATACTAGCTGGTTCCATGGGCGACTTGTGTGCACAAGTGGACAGACGAAGAAACGATGATGTGGTGGGTTTCGTTCCTGGAACACCGATGCGCGGGGCGCAGGCATCGGGTTGGAACCATTCTGGTTGGAAAAAACCATGCGGCCCGTATTCGACGAGATCATGCAACGCGCCTCATTCGACGGTCCCGATATCCCCGCCGACGTGCTGATCGTTGAAGATGACCCCATCATCGCAATCGATTTCGAAGATCGCCTGCTCGGCTTCGGCGTGAAGCGCGTGCGGACGGTCGCATCCGTGGCGCGTGCGCTGGATGCGATCATCGACCGCACGCCGGGCTTCGCGCTGCTTGATGTCGAGCTGGTGCGTGAGAAGAGCTTTGCGATTGCCGAGCGCCTGGTCGCGCTGAAAATCCCGTTCGTCTTCGTCACCGGCTACGGTGCCGAAACGCGAATTCCGCCCGAATTCGCGGACGTGCCGCGGTTGCAAAAGCCCTGCTCGAGCGATGCCATGGAGGCCGCGCTGCGCACGCGTGCCTCCATGTAACAATGTGCTCTAAGCAAGCTTCGGATCGAGCGTCGTCGACCACAGCGCGACGTCGGCGCGGTCGCGCAGGGTCACGGTCATCTGGCCGCTTGCGCCGTCGATCTTGACGTGGCCGAAGAACTGCATGCCGGCCGACGGCGGCAGGTTCTGCTTGTCGAGGCCCGGCGCTTTGACGAAACGCACATCGGGGCCGAACGTGTTGTCCATCTCGCCCGGTCCGTACGTGCCTGCATGCAGCGGACCCGAAACGAATTCCCAGAACGGCTCGAAGTCCTGGAACTGCGCCTTGTTGGGATCGTAGTAGTGCGCGGCCGTGTAGTGCACGTCCGCGGTCAGCCACACCGTGTTCCTGATCGGCGCCGTCTTGATGAAGCGCAGGAGGTCGGCGATCTCGAACTCTCTGCCGCGCACCGGGCCGTCGCCCTGGGCGAAGGCTTCCGATCCCTTCTTGTTCGCAGCGTCGTCGTAAACGAGGATGCTGAGCGGCATGTCGGAAGCGATGACCTTCCAGGTCGCGCGCGAGTTGAGCAGGCCGCGCTTCAGCCAGGCCATCTGATCCGGACCGAGGAAATAGGACGCGGGGCCGTATTCCGTCTCCAGGTTCGGTCCGTTGGGGCCGCGATAGCTGCGCTCGTCCAGCATGAAGACGTCGAGATGCGGGCCGTAGGAGATCTGGCGATAGACCCGGCCGGGCTCCACGATGCTTTCGCGCATCGGATACATCTCGTGGAAGGCGCGCGCCGCGCGCGCGGCCAGCAGCGTGATGTTGCGCTCCTTGTAGGTCGCCGGCAGGTCCTTCGACAGCGACCAGTTGTTGGTCACCTCGTGGTCGTCCCACTGCACGAAGATCGGCACCTCGGCATTGAAGGTGCGGACATTGTCATCGGTGAAATTGTATTTGTGCGCGGCACGAAACTCGTCGGTCGTCTCGGCGACCTTGGCCTTTTCGGGAATGGTGACGTTCTTCCAGGTCTTGCCGTCGGCCAGTTTTACCTCGGACGGGATCACACCGTCGGCATAGATCGTGTCGCCGGAGTGCAGGAAGAAGTCCGGACGGTGTTTGCGCATCGCCGAGAAGGTGAACATGCCGCCGTCGTCGGGGTTGATGCCCCAGCCCTGGCCGGCGACGTCGCCGCCCCAGACGAAGCTGACGTCGCGGCGGTCCGCAGGCGCGGTGCGGAAACGGCCGACCACGGGCTCGCTCTCGATCGCGGTATGGGAAAGATCGCGGAAGCGGACCCGATAGAAGATGTCCTGCCCGCCGGGCAGATCTTCGACCAGCATCTTCGCGGTGAAATCGCTCTCGGGCAGCGCGGCGATCGGCGGCAGCGTGCGGGCATCCTTGAAGCTATCCGTCGTCGCCACCTCGACCAGCATCTGCGAGGGACGATCGGCGCGTGCCCAGACCACGCCGCCGTCGACCGTGACGTCACCGGACTGAACGCCATGGGTGATCAGCGGCCGGTCGGCCGCGCGCGACACATAGGGCATCGCGATCGCGCCGAGCGCACCGGCGCTGGTGGAAAGGAATTGGCGGCGGGAGAATTTGATTTTCATGGGGAATCGCCAGTTGGAGCGTCATTCCGGGATGGTGCGTTAGCGCCAGGCCCGAAGTCTCGAGATTCCGGGTTCGCGCTATCGCGCGCCCCGGAAGGACCAAGGCAGCTATATTGAGGCAATGTGACGCAGCGATTACGCGTGCAAGATTCTAAGCGTTGCCGGCGGCCCGGAATTGCGCGCCGGCGCGCTGCAGGTTCTGCGGCAGGCTGAGCAGCAGCGCCCTGCGGTCGGCGACCGCGGAGTGGAATTGGTCCAGCGCGATATTGAAGGCGGTCAACGCGCCTTCCTCGATGGCGCCGTGATCGAAGCAGCGCAGCGTGTCGCGCAGGATGCCGTCGGCCTCGTTTTGCATCTGGTCGAGCTCGTCGACGGTCTCCGAGCGCCGTGCTGCGGCAATCATGTCGAGCAGCCGTTCGCGCAGATGGCTGTTGTTGTCGCGCTCGTCCTTCTTCAGGTAGCCGGCAAACCAGGCGCCGATCGAGCCCATGGCCGAGAGCGCCATCAGGCTCCACCAGATGTAGTCGCTGTATCTGTCGAGGAAGGTCTTTTCCTCGCCGTCGACAAAGGCGGCCGCGCCCGGATGCACGGGAATCACGGCATCCTTGTCGGTGTCGGGCGTCTCGATCTTCGCCGCCAACGGGAATTCCGCCACCAGCTGCTGGCGTATCGCGAAGAGCTGCCGGGTGAGGGCGGCGACGGTGGTTTCCGACAGGCCTTTGCGCGCCACGATGTGGTGGGCGAAGCTGATCGTCTTGACCTCGTCATCGGGCCGATCGGGCGAGCCGCCATAGGTGCCGGCCGGGATCTCGGAGGCTTCATAGACCGGATGGTTCTGTGCGATGGCATCGGCCGAATCGATCGCGAGGAAGGTCGGCGTGCCGCCGTCCTTGGTCGAGGCGGCGATCGCATCCGCGGTGATCTTGCTGTTGACGGGGCCGGCGGCGAGATAGACGTCGGCCTTCTGGGCGCGGATCGCTTCGGCGGCTTCATTGGCCGGGAATTGCACGATCTCCACCTTGGCGGGATCGACGCCGTATTGCTGGAGGATCACCTTCAGGAGATTGACGTTGGCCGTGGTGCGGCCGACGACGCCGATGCGATGGCCGGCGAGCTGCGCGATCTTGGTGATCTTGGCGCCCTTCTTCTTGCCCTTGGCGGGCGGCACCCAGAGCACGACGACGTTCTTGCGCAACGTTGCTACCGCCTGCGCGTTCTTCGGCACATCGAGATCGCCGCGAATGATGGCGAGGTCGACCTTGTTCTCGGCGAGCGCTTCGGCGCTTGCGGTGGCGCCGTCGGTCTGGACCGGACGCAGCCGGACATAGCCCTTGCTCTGGACGAAGGCCTGCGTCAACGCCTGGACGACCTTGACGTCATCGCTGTTGGCCGGGCCAACGGCGATCTTCAGCGTCACCGGCCGCATGGCAAAATAATAGCCGCCGACGAGTGCGCCGACGATGGCGAGCACGAACGCGAGCGAAACGAGCATGGTCTTCCGCGCCGCCGATCGCGGCGACGTCGGGGTAGGTGTTTCGGCCAGCTCGAGGCCCCCGGTCATCGATCTCCCATACAGGTGCTTCAGGTTCGGTTTCATCCTGGCCTGGTGACTAGCCGGGCAATTGTAGCAAATTTCTTGCCCGTCTGGGTTACATCTGCGTCATGGTTAGCGGATGGAGGACATCCCCTTTGAACCCGGGCGTCGGCACGGTGTTAAGGTAAAGTTCCCCTGAAGACGGAGGCGACCATGACGCAGCGGCTGTCGGCGGAAGCACGCAAGCAGGCCTTGAGCGAATTATCCGGCTGGACCGAGACGGCTGGCCGCGAGGCGATCGGCAGGACGTTTACCTTTGGCGATTTCAACCAGGCTTTCGGCTTCATGACGCGCGCGGCGCTGGTGGCCGAGAAGATGAACCATCATCCCGAGTGGAAGAACGTCTACAAGACGGTCGAGGTGGTGCTTTCGACCCATGATGCCGGCGGCGTCACCGCGCTTGATGTCGAGCTCGCCAAGGCGATGAACGCCATCGCCAGGCAGGCAGGCCCTGGCTGACGCCTTGTTGCCATGGCGGCGCATCCCCATCTTGTGATCGGCATCGGATGCGGCCATCAGCCGCGCCGGCCTGAACGGGGAGTCTTGGACCATGGCTGCTGCCGAACACAGCGTCGGCTTTGAGCCGGCCGATCGGCTGGCGGAAGACCGCGAGACAGTGCGCCGGCGTTTCTGGCGCAAGCTGAAGCGCGTGGTCGCGCACCTGCCGTTCGCCGAGGACCTGCTCGCCGCCTATTACTGCGCCTTCGACAAGCAGACGCCGCGCCATGTGCAGGCATCGCTGCTCGGCGCGATCGCCTATTTCATCCTACCGTTCGATATCGTGCCCGACATGCTGCCGATGCTCGGCTTTACCGATGATGCCGCCGTGCTCGCGACCGCAATCAAGCTGGTCGCCAGCCACATCACCCCCGACCACCGTGAAGCCGCCCGCGCCGCGCTGAAGCGCGGTGTGGGCGAGGCGGAGGCGGAAGCGGCGTAGCGTAGTCGCGCGAGCCGGGCCACGCCTTCCGCAGTCATTCCCCGCGAAGGCGGGAAATCCAGTACGCTGCGGCTTCTCCGCAGCCTCGCGCCGCCTCGGGGATACTGGATCACCCGGTCTGCGGGTGATGACAGCGAGAGTGCGGAGAGCTCCCCGCAATGTCGTCCTGGCTTTCGCCAGGACGACCACAAGTGAGGTCATTCCGCAATGACGGTGTTTGTCGCTACTTCTTCTCCGACCTCGCCTGCGCCCGCGAGCCGTTGTTCTGCGCCTCCCAGGCCTGGAATTGCTTGAACAGCGCTTCCTTGTCGGTGTCTGACACCTTCGCGGCGGCGGGATTCTGTTTCAGGAACGTCTCGAAGCGCTGGCGGGCCACCGGTTCGACGCCGTGGCTGTCGAGCCATTGCTGCGCCACCGGCAGCCTGTTCCAACCCGACAACGGAGCCGCGAGCGAAACCTCTTTCCACTTGGGATGGAAGGGCGGGTTCTGCAGCGTCGGGAATTTCGTGAAGAACGCGTCCACGAACTGCGCTATCTTGCGATAGCGCTCGGACTTCGGTCCCCAATTGTAGGCAGCGAGCACGGCCGGCACCGCGATCGTGTCGACCGTCTCGCCGTCCTTGATCAGGTTCGGATAGTCCTTTGCGGTCAGCGACGCCGGCAGATAGTCGCTCTGCAGCGGCTTGGCGTAGTCCACGCCGGCAAGGTGGAAGCGGCCGTCATTGTTGAAGGTCGAAACCGATTTGTACGGCTTGCCGCCGACCACGATCACCGCGTCGATCTCGCCGGCCTTCAGCTTCTCCATCGCGATGCGCTGCTCGATATAGACGAAGTTGGCCTTGATCCCGAGCCGTTCGAACACCGTGAGCGCGGTGACGAAGGTGCCGCCATTGGGCAGGTCGACGCTGACCTTCTTGCCCTCGAGGTCCTTCAGCGTCGCAACCGATTTCGGCGCGATGACCTGCATCTCTTCGTTGTAGAGCTTGGTTACATAGGTGAATTGCTTCTTGATGTCGCTCGCAAATCCCTTGCGCTCGAGATAGTCGAGCGTGTCGGCGCGAACGATGCCGAGATCGACGCCTTGCAGAAACAGGATGTCGGCGACGCTCTGCACCGAGCCGCGGCCGACGATCGGCAGCACGCGCAGCTTGTTGCCGTCATCGAGCACGGAAGCGAGGTCGGCGCCGAACTGCACATAGGTGCCGCCGATGGTGCCGGTGATTAGCGTGACCGTGTTGGCGTTGAGCGCCTGCTTGGTCGAGACCGATCCGAACTGGAAGATCGCTTTCAGGCTGTCCGAGACCTTGCTCGGGTCGTATTCGGTCTGCTCGGCCTGTGCCGACAGGCCGCACATCGTCATGATGGCGGCAAGCGCCATTCTCAAAGCGTTACGCATGATGTCCCCTGCTTGGCTGAAGTCTTAGTCTTGAAGCTGCGCGAGGCGCGCTCGCGCCTCCGCGGATCCGAGTCCGGCAGCCTTTTGGTACCAGCTCCGCGCGGCGGCGGGATCCGCGGTGATGCTGCGCGTATCCTTGGTGCCGAGCACGGCCGGGTCAAAGGTCTGCGCCAGGACGAACGCCGCCGTCGCATCCTGCGCGTTCGCCGCGCGCTCGAGCAGAAGCCGGGCGGCTGCGATATCGCCGATGGCCATCAGGCTCCTGGCGCGCGTCATCAGCCCGGCCAGCGTGTCGGCGTCGAGCGTCTTGACGGGCTGGGGTGGGGTCGGCGGTGCCGGCGGCGGCTCCACGGGTGCGGCCGCGGCCTGTGCCGGCGTCTGCGCTTGCAGCGCGTTCTGATAGGCCGTCGCGATTGCCTCGCGGCTCGGCGTCGCCGGCACCATCACTTCTTTGGCTTCTGCGCTCGCAAGTTGCATCGGGTTCGACACCCGGGCCGGATCCTTCAGCGGCGTCTGGCGGGCGACCTGCGTCGGAGGTTCCGCCGGCTGCTCTGCCGCGAGGCTGCCCATCCAGGCCTTGGCATTGGCGGCGAACAGGCGGCTGACGTCGGAGTGAAACAGGACGACCAGCACCGAGATCGCTGCTGCCGCCAATACGCTGGCGACGATCTGCGTCGCAAGGCCGATGCGCCGCACGCGGCGGGGAGTGAACTCTCGCGGATCCGGCGTACCCAGCGGATCGGAGAGAAACAGCGGGATCGGATCGTGCGGTGAAAGCTCGGTCCGGTCAGCCTGTGCCAGATGATAGGGCATGGCGCCCGGATCGGTCGTGACTTGCTCGACGTCAAACGCCCGCGACGTCTTGGACAGACGGTAGGCCGTCGTCTCCATGGTGTGATGCTCCCCTATTACTAAACGCAACGCGCTGGGGGCATCCCGGGTAAATTCTTCTTGTTATTGTCCAGAAGCCCCCGCTCACTGGAACCGGTAAATCGCCGTCCGATTCAGCCCAAAAGACGACGACGATTGGGGCGAATCAGGAAAGATTTAGGTTTGATTGAGGCAAGAGCTGGGAGTGCACCGCAATTTTGATCGCGCTGGTTGAGGGAATTTTTACCTTAAATCCGGCGGTCCGCCACGGGAGAGAGGGGCCGTTGCCTGCGCGGCATTCCACGCGGTCATTCCCCGCGATCGGGCGCCCCAAGGCTTCGCCGCGGCGTGAGGTCCAGGCACGCCAAAGCTTTAGCGCCGGCGGCAAGTGGGGAGTCCAGTCCGCCAGCTTCTCCGTATGCGTCATAGCCTCTGGAATACGGCTCGCCCGCACAAGTTATTGCGCAAAGGCGGGCGATGACCGTTGAACGTGTGGCGGGCGATGATGGCCGGCTTTGTGGCCGGCAACGTTTCGCAACAATCAACGCGCTCAGGGATGCAGGATCACCTTGCCCATCGCCTGACGGCCGGCGAGAACTTTCAGCGCATCTGCGGTCTGCGCCAGAGGGAAGGTGCGGTCGACGTGGGAAGAGATCTTGCCTTCCGCCGTCCACTTCACGAGCTTCTCCAGATTGGCGCGGTTCTTCGCCGGATTGAGCCGTGTCCATGCGCCCCAGAACACGCCGCGGATATCGCAGCCCTTCAGTAGCGCGAGGTTGAGCGGCATCTTTGGAATGTCGCCGGCCGCAAAGCCGATCACCAGGAAGCGGCCTCCCCACGCGATCGAGCGCAATGCCTGCTCCGCATAGGCGCCGCCCACGGGATCGAAGATGATGTCGACGCCCTTGCCGTCGGTGAGCTTGCGCAGGCCTTCCTTCAGATCTTCCTTGGCGTAGTTGAGCGTCAGCTCCGCACCGTGCGCTTTCGCAAAGGCGAGCTTCTCGTCCGACGAGGCGCAGGCGATCACCTTCAGCCCCATCAGCTTGCCGAGCTCGCAGGCAGCCAGGCCGGTGCCGCCGGCCGCGCCCAGCACCGCGAGCGTCTCCCCCGGCTTCGGGCTCGCGCGATCTTCCAGCGCATGCAGCGCGGTGCCGTAGATGATGATGATGCCGGCCGCGCGGTCATAGTCGAGATTGTCGGGGATCTTCACGATCGAAGCGGCCGGCAGCGCGATCTTCTCGCGCGCGCCGTTGTGGCCGCAGGAGGCCACGACGCGGTCGCCCACTTTCAGGTCGGTCACGCCGGAGCCGATGCTCTCGATCACGCCGGCGACTTCGGCGGCCGGCGAGAACGGGAACGGCGGCTTGATCTGGTACTTGCCCTGAATCATCAGGATGTCGAAGAAATTCAGCGCTGCCGCCTTGATCGCGATCACGGCTTCGCCGGGCCCTGCCACCGGATCCGGCACATCGGCGAGGACGAGATCGTCGGGTTGGCAATATTGCGAGCAGAGGATGGCTTTCATGGCGACACCTTCTTGAGACACATGTTCATAGACATGCTTGGCGTTTCGAAATCGGAATTATGGTTGGGCTCGTTTCTGCCGGATTTAGTGCGAGCCGACAATCCGGTTTCTTTCTCCAACGCGCCGCGCCGACTTTCCCGATGTCATCCTGGCTTTCGCCGGGACGTCTACTGGAGAGATTCTTCGCTGCGCTCGCAATGACGGGAGTTCGCGGAACGGAAGGATTCAAACGATGTTTGAAACAGGCCTGCTCAGGGACAAGCGCATCCTGGTGACCGGCGGCGGCTCCGGGCTTGGTGCTGCGATGGCGCGCCGCTTCCTCGCGCTCGGCGCTGAGCTCGTGATCTGCGGCCGCAAGCTCGATCGCCTCGAGGCTGCCGCCAGCGAGATGCGAAACGGGACCGGCGGCAAAGTCACGATCATCGCCTGCGATATCCGCGACGGCGCTATGGTCGACGGCATGATGGATCAGGTCTGGCGCGAGGCGCCGCTCGACATCCTCGTCAACAATGCGGCCGCGACCTTCATCGCGCAGAGCGAGCATCTGTCATTCCGCGCCGCGGACGCGATCCTGGCGCCGACGCTGCACGGCGCGATGTATTGCACGCTCGCTGCGGGTCGACGCTGGATCGAAGGCGGACACAAAGGCGTCGTGCTCTCGATCCTCTCGACCTCGACCATCACCGGCCGCGCCTTCACCGTGCCTTCAGCGATGGCGAAGTCGGCCGTGCTGGCGATGACGAGGAGCCTCGCTGTGGAATGGGGACCGAAGGGCATCCGCACCGTCGCGATTGCGCCGGGTCCGTTCCCGACCGCCGGTGCCTCCACCCAGCTGCGCCCGGAGGGCCGCGATGAGGGCTGGGCGTCGCGCAATCCGCTGGGCCGCACCGGCGAGCATGCTGAGCTCACCGACCTCGCCAGTTTCCTGGTCTCCGACCGCGCCGGCTATATCAATGGCGAGATGGTAGTGATCGACGGCGGCGCTCATTTGCGCAGTTCCGGCGCCGAGGATCTGCTCGCCTGGACCGAGGCGCAATGGGCCGCTCAGCGCACCGTAAAGTCCAAGAATTAGTTCAAGAGTTAGTCCAAGAGTTAACCGAAGGCCTAGACGTTCGGCTAGGACTTTCTTCCGTAACCTCGTTCCGAATCAGGCGCTTACCGGCTATTTTCGCCTTGGGACAAAGTCCGGCCGAGCCATCTTCCAGTCACAATATTGAGGGAACCACTCCAGCATGTGGCGGGTGCTTTTTTTATCCTTGATGACTGGTGTAGTGGCGTGCGGGATGGCCGATCTCGCGCGCGCGCAAACCGCCCAGCCTGCCCAGCCGGCGCCCAAGGCAGCGGCTAAGCCGGCCGCGGCTGCCAAGACGGCCGCAAAGCCCGAGAGCAAACCGGTGGCGCCGCCGCCGGCGATTGCAGGCGGTGCGGAGCCGACCCTGATCGGCCAGTTCGGCACCTGGGGCGCCTATTCGGCGACACCCAACGGCAAGAAAGTCTGTTTTGCGCTGGCAAAACCCTCGTCCTCGAAGACCAATCCGCCGAACCGCCCGCGCGATCCGGCCTATGCCTTCGTCTCCACCCGGCCGTCGGAGAGGGTCAGCAACGAAGTTTCGGTCATGATCGGCTACGCGCTGAAACCCGGCTCGGAATCGACCCTGGAGGTCGGGGGCGCGTCCTACGCGATGTATACGCAAGGCGACGGCCTCTGGATCAAGAACGCGGCCGAGGAGGACCGGATGGTCGAGGCCATGCGCAAATCGGCCGATCTGGTGGTCAAGGGCGTCTCGGCCAAGGGCACCGAGACCACCGATACGTTCTCGCTCAAGGGCCTGGCGCAGGCCCTCGATCGGATCGCTCAGGACTGCAAGCGTTAGCGCGGTCGCAATCGGCAGGGCCGGTTGCTATATAGAAGCAGTTCCGAGAATTTTTCCGTCATTCCGGGGCGATGCGAAGCATCGAACCCGGAATCTCGAGGTTCCGGGTCTGGTCCTCAGGGGCGCTTCGCGATCCCTTCGGACCATCCCGGAACGACCAATAACCCTAGGTCCATTCAATGCAGTCGCCTGCCACGCCGCACAACGCAACACTCGTGGAGAAGACTCCGCTCGAAACCTATGTGCCGCCGGCGAGGCCGTCGCTGATCGGCCTGTCGCGGGGTGAGCTCGCCGATCGCCTCGGCGAGATCGGCGTTGCGCCCGCGCAGCGCAAAATGCGCGTCCAGCAATTGTGGCACTGGATCTATTTCCGCGGCGCCAAGAGTTTCGATGAGATGACCTCGATCTCGAAGGACATCCGCGCCGAGCTCGCAAAGCACTTCACCGTCGACCGGCCCGAAGTCGTAGCCGAGCAGATCTCCAACGACGGCACCCGCAAATGGGTGTTGCGCCTGCCGAGCGGCGACAATGCCGAGAGGGCGCACGAGGTCGAGTGCGTCTACATCCCCGAGACCGATCGCGGCACGCTGTGCGTCTCCTCGCAGGTCGGCTGCACCTTGAACTGCGCCTTTTGCCACACCGGCACGCAGCGGCTGGTGCGCAACCTCACCGCCGGCGAGATCGTCGGGCAGGTGATGGTGGCGCGCGATCGCCTGAATGATTGGGCCGATCGGGAGAACGGCACGCGCCTCGTCACCAACATCGTGATGATGGGCATGGGCGAGCCGCTCTACAATTTCGACGCGGTGCGCGATGCGCTGCTCATCGTCGGAGACAATGAGGGCATCGGCATCTCCCGCCGCCGCATCACGCTGTCGACCTCGGGCGTGGTGCCGAACATCGTGCGTGCCGGCGACGAGATCGGCGTCATGCTCGCGATCTCGCTGCATGCGGTGCGCGACGAGCTGCGCAACGAGCTCGTGCCGCTCAATCGCAAATATCCGATCGCGGAATTGTTGCAGGCCTGCCGCGATTATCCGGGCGCTTCGAATGCGCGCCGTATCACCTTCGAATACGTGATGCTCAAGGGCGTCAACGATTCCCTCGACGACGCCAGGCTGCTGGTGAAGATGCTCAAGGGCATCCCGGCCAAGATCAACCTGATCCCGTTCAATCCGTGGCCCGGCACGGCCTATGAATGTTCGGACTGGGACCAGATCGAGAAATTCTCCGAATACATCTTCAACGCCGGCTATTCCTCGCCGGTGCGCACCCCGCGCGGCCGCGACATCCTCGCCGCCTGCGGTCAGCTCAAATCGGAGACTGAAAAGCTCTCCGCCCGCGAACGCCAGGCGCTGCGCGCGATGGCGATGACCGATTGACATGAAGCGGCCATCAACATCCGTCATGGCCGGGCGTCATTATTTCTAGGCAATCGTTCCGGGGAGGCTGAGAGCCGAGCCCGGAATCTCGAGGTTCCGGGTTTTCGCTTCGCGCGTCCCGGAATGACGGTGGGGGACGTTGTGTTACATTCGGTCAACGATGATGGATGCGTCCGATGGCACTGATCGGCCGCCTCGTCGTGATCTTTCTCGGCTTTCTCGCGTCATGCCTGGTCGGCGGCATGATCGTCGTCGCTGCGCTGCTGTTCCCGGAATTCTCCGATCTCGGCGCAGGTCCCGTCGATGAAGGCACGATCGACATCCTGCTCGGCTTTGGCTTCATCTTCGTCTCCGGCTTTGCGCTGTTGCCGGCGATGGTCATCGTCGCGATCACCGAGGCCTTCTATATCCGCAGCGCGCTCGCCTATGCGGTCGGTGGCGGGCTCGTCGGGCTTGCCTGCTATCTCGGCCTCATTCCATTCCATCCCGAGACGCTCGAGTTCGAGGGCATCGTGCGCCGCCATCTCGAGATCATGACCGGCGCGGGCATCATCGCCGGCTTCGTCTACTGGATGATCGCCGGCCGCACCGCCGGTGCCTGGCGCCATCCGCCGCCCCCGCGCAAGCCGCCCCCACCGCTGCCGTCGCATTCGCGGCCGGATGCGCCGTAGGTAGTGTAGTCATTCCGGGGCGGTCCGTAGGACCGAGCCCGGAATCTCGAGATTCCGGGTTCGATGCTTCGCATCGCCGGAATGACAGCCGAAGGGTTTCCATCTCATTTCCACTCCGCTAAACCGCGCGCCATGAACCGGACCGGACTCTTCATCGCGCTGGCGCTGTGGCTCGTGATCGGCGTCGTCTTCGGCGTCTTTCCCGAGCTCGATCTCAAGCTCGCCGCGCTGTTCTTCGATCCCGCGACGAAGACGTTTCCGCTCAAGCTGAATGGCTGGGCGGGCTTTGCACGCGATGCGGCGATGTGGATCGCCTGGGCGTTCGCAGCTCCATCGATCGTGGCGCTGGTAGCCAAGCTGATCAGGCCCGACCGGCCGCTGATGGTGTCGGGACGAACCATCGTCTTCCTGCTGGTGACGCTGACGCTGTCGGCCGGCATCCTCACCAATCTCGCCTTCAAATCCTATTGGGGCCGACCGCGCCCGGTGGTCGTGACCGAGTTCGCCGGCGATCTGCCGTTCGTGCCGTGGTGGGATCCGCGCGGTGGCTGCGGGCGCAACTGCTCGTTCTTCTCCGGCGAAGGGGCGACCGCGTTCTGGACGCTGGCGCCGGCGGCGTTAGCGCCACCGCCGTGGCGGCCGCTTGCCTATGCGGGCGCCGTGGTATTCGGCGCGGTCACCAGCGGCCTGCGCATGGCCTTCGGCGGGCACTTCTTCACCGACGTCTCGATCGCCGGCCTCGTCACCTTCGTGGTGATCTGGCTCGCCTACGCCCTGATTTACCGCTGGCCGCGGACGCGATTTTCGGACGAGGCGGTCGATGCCGCCCTGACTCGGCTGGCCTGGCCGGCCTATCGGCTCCGCCGCCGCCTGTTTGGCGGCGAAACCGGCCCGGCGACGTCGATGTGAGCCATTAAAGGCGTGCCCACGCGCGCGAAATTTGATAATCGCGCAAGTCAAATCGAACCACGACATCAGCCCTTTTGAGATCCGATTGGAAGCGCCATGACTACGATTTTGAAGAGCCTGCCCACAGGGGAAAAAGTCGGCATCGCTTTCTCCGGCGGTCTCGACACCAGCGCAGCTCTGCTCTGGATGAAGCAGAAGGGCGCGCGCTGCTACGCCTATACCGCCAATCTCGGCCAGCCGGATGAAGCCGACTACAACGAGATCCCGCGCAAGGCGATGGAGTTCGGCGCCGAAAAGGCGCGCCTCGTCGATTGCCGCACGCAGCTCGTCCATGAAGGCATCGCCGCGATCCAGTCGGGCGCCTTCCACATCTCGACCGGCGGCATCACCTACTTCAACACCACGCCGCTCGGGCGCGCCGTGACCGGCACGATGCTGGTTGCCGCGATGAAGGAAGACGGCGTCAACATCTGGGGCGACGGCTCGACCTTCAAGGGCAACGACATCGAGCGCTTCTATCGCTACGGCCTTCTCACCAATCCGGGCCTGAAGATCTACAAGCCCTGGCTCGACCAGCAGTTCATCGACGAACTCGGCGGCCGCGCCGAAATGTCGGCGTTCATGACGGCGCAGGGCTTTGCCTACAAGATGAGTGCGGAGAAGGCGTACTCGACCGACAGCAATCTGCTCGGCGCGACGCATGAGGCAAAGGATCTCGAGAGCCTCGACAGCGGCATCAAGATCGTCAACCCGATCATGGGCGTGCCGTTCTGGCGCGAGGACTGCAACGTCAAGGCCGAGAAGGTCGTCGTGCGTTTCGAGGAAGGCCAGCCCACAGCGCTCAACGGCCAGACCTTCAGCGATCCCGTCGCGCTGTTCCTCGAAGCCAATGCCATCGGCGGCCGCCATGGCCTCGGCATGAGCGACCAGATCGAGAACCGCATCATCGAGGCCAAGAGCCGCGGCATCTATGAAGCGCCGGGCATGGCGCTCCTGCACATCGCCTATGAGCGGCTCGTCACCGGCATCCACAACGAGGATACCATCGAGCAGTACCGCATCAGCGGCATGCGTCTTGGCCGTCTGCTCTATCAGGGACGCTGGTTCGACTCGCAGGCCCTGATGCTGCGCGAGACCGCGCAGCGCTGGGTCGCGCGCGCCGTCACCGGCGAGGTGACGCTGGAGCTGCGCCGCGGCAACGACTATTCGCTTCTGAACACGGAAAGTCCCAACCTGACCTATGCGCCGGAGCGGCTGAGCATGGAGAAGGTGGAGGACGCGGCCTTCACGCCGGCCGATCGCATCGGCCAGCTCACCATGCGCAACCTCGACATCGCCGATACGCGGATGAAGCTCGGTCTCTATTCGAAGGCCGGCCTGCTGTCGGGCAGCGAAGGCTCGCAGATCTTCAGGCTCGAGAGCGACAAGGGTTAATCGAGAAACAAAAATGGCCGGGATCGCTCCCGGCCATTTTCTCTTTGCGATGTTCTTACTGCCGCGGCGGGGGTGCCGCGTTGGCCTGGCCGCCGTTGAGCAGCGGGGTGATGCGGCGGACGGTGACGCGGCGGTTGATGAGGCTCGGGCCGTCCGTCTGCTCCTTCAGGTACTGCTTGCCGTAGCCCTGCGAGGTCAGGTTCTCGGCCGGCACACCGAACTGCTGGGTCAGCAATTCGGCCGCTGCCTGCGCCCGGCGATCGGACAACGACAGATTGTCGACGTCGTTGCCGACCGCATCGGTGTGGCCCTCGATCAGGAACACTTCTTGCGGGTTGGCCTGGATCGCCTGGTTGATACCGTCGGCGATCACCTGAAGCCGCGCCGCCTGGTCCGGCGGAATGGTCCACGATCCCGTCTCGAAGTTGATCGAGTTGACGTCGATGCTCGGCATCTGCATGCGAACATTGGGGCTGTAGCGGATCTCGTCGAGCGAGTAGCGCCGATCGATCCGCTGTACCGGTGGGGCCCGCATCGTCTCGTAGATCACCTGCGGCGATGCCTCCTGGGCGTCGACGATGTAGCGATCGTAGGGGATGCTGACCACCGGCGGCGGCACGTCGACATAGAAGCCGCCGACCGCCCGCGGATCGCGATAGGTGTTGTCGATGATCACGATTTCGCGTCCACGCGTGTCTCTGCGGATTCGCCGCAGCAGCGAACCGTCCGGACCGACCACGGTGATCACCTCGGTGCCATCAGGACGGATCACGACCGTGCGGGTTTCGCCGCCGACCGTCTCGGTGCGGATGTCGCGGGCGCCGTAGCGGAAGCGATAGAGGTCGTTGCCGCGGACATATTCCTGACCGCTGGGGTCGCGGATGATGATGCGGTCCGGCTCGGTGTAGATGGTGCGGCCGCCTTCGACGACCTCGTGCCGCTGATTGCGATAGTCGGCGATGGTGGCGCCGATCACCGCTCCGGCGACCACGCCTGCACCGATCGCGAGCGGCGTCAGGTCACGCTGCGGCGGACGCGGCGGAGGCGGCAGCGGTGCTGCGACCGTGGGCGCGACCCGGAAGGCCGGCGCCACCGTCGGCGGAGCGTATTGCGCCCGGTTGGGCGGCGGGGCTGCGGCTGGCGAGCCAGGGACGACAGTCGGCGCCGCGGCGCCGGCAGGAGCTGCGGGCCGGGCCGGGGCGCCCGCCTGTGGCGCAGGCGGAGTTGCGGCAGCGGGCGCGCCCGCAGGCGGTGTGGCTGCAGGAGGCGTCGCACCCTGACGTCCGGGTGCCGGCGCCACGGCGCCGCCCGGCGCTGGCGTAACGGTTGGCGCCGGCGTGACGGCCGGTGCGGGCGCAGGCCCGCCCGGTCGGACAGACGGCGGCGCGCCGGGAGCGGGCGTTGCCGCGGGTGCAGGCGTGCCTGTCGGGGCCGGACGGGCGTTGGGTGCGGCCGGCGTCGGCGCGGGTGATGCCGCAGGCGCCGGCGTTGGCGCGACCCGTGCTGGAGGTGCCGCCGGGGGAGTTGGTGCCGGCGTCGGGGCAACCCGGGACGGCGCCGCCGCAGGCGGCGGGGGTGGCGGCGTGGGCGTGCGCGTCGGCTGCGCAGCAGCGGGCGGCGTCGGCGGCTTGGGCGCAGCAGGCGGCGGCGTGGGTGCCGGAGGGGCCTGATGCGTGGCCGGCGGAGGAGGTGGCGTCGTCGGCCGTGACGGTGCAGGCGCGGCCGACGGTGGTGTCGGGACATGCGGAGGCGCAGCCGTCGGCGGCGGCGTGCTGGGCCGCGCAGGTGCTGCAGGCGGCGGGGTCGGTGCGGGGCGAGCGGCCGGCGGTTGTTGCGGCGCTGCCTTCGGCTGCTCCCGCGAGGGCTGCTTCGGTTTTCCGTCAGGGCCGACTTCGCCCTGCGCCTGTGCGGTCACGATGGGTGCGCTTTGCGCATGCGATGCGGAGCTTGCGAATGGCATCGCGGTCAGAGCCGTCGTGGCAAGCAGCACGAAGCGAAATTGAGTCATGTGGTGGGATCCTAGGGAAGGTTCTTGCAGAGGAAGTTCTGGAACGGAAGTTCTTGGAACGTCAGTGTTGCGATCAACGGATACGCGTTAGGCCGGATTGTGGCGGGCGAAGCAGCCGCGTCTCGATTTATTTCTGCATGCAAATCACTTCAGAACATCGACGTTCATTGCGCATTCAGGCCCATCTTGCAATCGCCTCGGAGGCGAGGTTGCGACAAATTCGTGTCCGTCGCTGGATTGGGCGTGCGCGGCGCGCTCGGTCCGCGCGATGGAATCTCGTCCGGCCTCTTGCCCGGCAGCTCGTCGGGCCGCGGTGATTCGCCGGGCTCGCGCACCGGTGGCGTTATATCCGGCTGCGGATTTCCCGGCGGCATTTCCGGCGGCATTTCCGGCGGCGGCTCGCTCGGTGTGCCCGGTGTTGCTGGCGGAATCTCCGGGGGCTCGATCGGCATCATCCATCATCGACATGTCGTTGCTCGAAAGACGACAACGTTGCCGGTGCGTCGATGTTCCCCATGCAACATGACGACGGAACAGGCTCACTCCGGCGCATGACAGACAGCTTCGATGTTGTGGCCATCGGGATCGAGCACGAACGCGCCGTAGTAAGTCGGATGATAATGCGCGCGAATGCCCGGCGGTCCATTGTCGCGTCCGCCGGCGGCGATGGCCGCCTTGTAGAATGCATCCACCGTGGCGCGATTCTTGGCGAGAATCGCGACATGGACCGGCTTGTTCAACGCGCCTTCGCCGCCGATCCAGAAGTCCGGCTTGCCGTCGGCGCCAAAGCCCGCGGCGGGATCGTGGCCGGTCTGCTCCTGCGTGACCTCCATGATCAGGCTGTAGCCGAGCGGCGCCAGCGCCTTGGTGTAGAACGCCTTGGCACGCTCATAGTCGGAAACCGGAAAGCCCATGTGGTCGATCATCGGATTCTCCGTCGTTGATTATCGTCAGCGCGACAGGAAGGTGTTGCTCCGCGTTCTGCGCGTAACGGCAAAGCCGCGCGCGACCATGTCTGCAATACAATCCTCACGCCATTCGTTTTGTGACAGATGCTCGATCACGACAGCGCGGGGCCATAGCGATTGCGGCGCATCGCGGAAGAAGCCGATCAGCACGCGGTCCTCGAAGCCTTCGACGTCGATCTTGAGGGCATCGACCGTCGTGGCGCCGGACTCTTCGAGAATGCGTATCAGTCGCAACGACGGCACTTTGATGGCCTTCGCGGTCGCAGTGCCCGTCACGACATGACTGGCGCCGAGATTGTCGCCGTCGGTCTCGATCAGCAGCTCGCCATCGGCTTCGCCTGCCGCCGCCTGCACGAGGCGGACCTGCGTCGATTGTGAGGCCGTGTTGTTGAACGACAGCCGCGCGAAGGTCATCGGATGCGGCTCGATCGCAATGACCTTGCCTTGCGCGCCGACGTGGCGCGCCATCACCAGCGCGAAGGTGCCGACATTGGCGCCGACGTCGACGAACACGCCGCCTGGCGGCGTGTGCTGGCGCAGGAAGTCGAGCTCGTCGAGATTATAGTCGGGATTGAACAGCGCGCCGCGCTCGGTCGCGCTCGCCTGGTGATGGAAGCGGAACGATGCGCCCTGATATTGCACGTCGACGGGACCGGTACGCAGCAAATTGACCAACCGCGACAGCCACGGGCGGAATGCGCCGCGCTTCAGCCCGGATCGGTGCGCAAGCGAAATGATCGCGGCCTGCGCCGCATTGGGCGCGAACGCGCCGAATGGCGCGGGCGTGGTGTCGGTGTCGGGCGTCAAGCAGAAGTCCTCGTTGCAAGCGGCGCATGCATAGCCGGTTTCGCCAGCAACTCCAATGTTCGATCCTGGCCACAATCTCAGTGCCGTCACGGCCTAGAGCATGATCCGGAAAAGTGTGAAGCGGTTTTCCGAAAAGATCATGCTCAAACAATAACCTAAAGCGCGATGACGATTCATCCTGATCTCATCGCGCTTTAGTTGCGCAATTGCGCACCAGGCCGGGACGACGAAGACAGAATCCTCCTCGGTGCGTGCCTACGGTGTCAGACCGCCTTTTTTGGTGCCGGCTTTCGCTGACGCAGGAAACGGCCGAGCAGTCTTCGCCGGCCCTTGCGCGGGACGAGGTCGACGTCGCTGACGAGCTTTGCGCCGCCTTTGCGCCGCTCGAGCACGATCTTGCGACTGTGGAAGGCTTCGAGCTCGGCGCGATGCGCGACGCTGACGATGGTCGCCTTCGGCAGTTCGTCCGTAATCATCTTCATCATGCTGTCCTGACTCTTTTCGTCGAGTGCCGACGTCGCCTCGTCGAGCACGACGATATCTGGCTGGTGCAGGAGCAGGCGTGCGAAAGCGAGGCGCTGCTTCTCGCCGCCGGACAGCGTCTGATCCCATGGTCCCTCTTCCTCGATCTTCTGCTTGAGATGGTCGAGCCCGACCTTGTGCAGAGCCTCGCCGATCTCCTCGACCGCCCAGTCCTCCGCCGCGCCGGGATAGGCGACCGCACGGCGCAGACTGCCTGATGGCACATAGGGCCGCTGCGGCAGCATGAACAGCCGTCGGTCGGGATGGAGATTGACGCTGCCGCCACCCCATGGCCACAGGCCTGCGATCGCGCGCACCAGCGTGCTCTTTCCGGTGCCGGATTCGCCGGCCACCAGCAGCCGCTCGCCGGGCTCGATCACCACCTCGGTTTCGCCGACCACGGCGGTGCCGTCGTCCAGCGTGACGGAAAGATCGCGCAATTCGAGCATCGCATCGTTTCCGGTTTCGCCACGCTTGATGCGGCCGAGGCCGTCGCCCTGCTCGGCGCGCTCGAGCCCATCGAGCGACATCATCAGCGAGGCGATGCGGCGCGCGCATGCATTCCAGTCGGCGAGCCGCGGATAATTGTCGACCAGCCAGCCGAACGCGCTCTGCACGATGGTGAAGGCGGAGGCCGCCTGCATCACCTGTCCCAGCGTCATGCTACCGTCGAGGAATTTTGGTGCGCAGAGCAAGAGAGGGACCACGGGAGCAACGAGGCTCGAGCCCTGCGAGACCAGCGTCGTGCGCATATGCTGGCCGGCAAGGCGCGCCCATTGCTGGAGCACGTTGGTGAAGTTGCGGTCGATGCCCTCGCGCTCCTCGTCTTCGCCGCCGAGCAGGGCGATGCTCTCGCCGTTCTCGCGCACGCGCGTGAGGGTATAGCGGAAGTCGGCTTCCGCCTGGTTCTTGTCCTCGGAGACTTGCACGAAGCGCCGGCCGATCACCAGGATCGAGCTGGATGCGATTGCGGCGTAGAGGATCGCGGCGACGACCAGGAAGCCGGGAATGGTGAGCGACGATCCGCCGATCGTGACGGTGAGCGCGCCGCCGATGGTCCAGAGCACAACGATGAAGGTCGCGGCCGACAATAGCGCCGAGGTGACGCCGGCAAGGAAGTCGACCGGCGAATCCGTTGCGATTCGCAAATCCTCGGCGATCCGGTATTCGGGATTGTCGTGATCGCCGCTGACGAGATTGAGCTGGTAATAGCGGCCGCTCGCCAGCCAGCGCGTCAGCACGCTGGCGGTGAGCCATGCGCGCCAGCGACGCTGGATGCGCATGCGCGCGAACACCTGCGCGACGCCGAGCACGATGCTGCCGATCGCAAGCGGGAAGAACACGGCCGTGAGATGGAAGACGGTCGCCGCATCCCGCTTCTCGATCGCATCGAAGATCGCGCGGTTCCAGACGTTGATGCCGTATTGAAATCCGACCGTCGCGACGATCAGCACGACGAGGCCGATCGAAAACGGCCAGGCCAGCCTGTCGCCGTTGCGTCCCCAAAAACCCCTGGCGGTGATCCAGAAGCGCGTCAGCAGATAGTCCTTGCGCGCCTGCTCGACCTCCTCGGGCGAAAGCTCTGCGTCGGGTTCGAGCACCTCCGGCGGGGGCGGGGCAATCTGCTCGCCGCTTTCACCGACGATGTCGACAATGGGCGGCTTCCCGCCCTTTTCACGTTTTGCGGACGGCGTTTGCATCGCCGGAACAACGCGAGGGAAATCAGCCGGTTCCCTCGCTGTTCCCCGTTAAAGCGATTCACTCCGCAGCGCCGTCCCGCACCCGGCGCAGCCGTGCGGCCTTGTACAGCACGCGCGACAGCGCCTCGATCGAGTAGGGCTTTTGCAGAAGCTCGAAGCCGAAACTGCCATCCTGCGCCAGCACCTGGCTGTAGCCGCTGGTGAGCACGATCGGCACGTCGATGCCGCGGTCGCGGATCGCGTGCGCGAGATCGAGCCCGGTCATGCCGGGCATCACCACGTCGGAGAACACGACGTCGAAGCGATCCGCGTCCGCCATCAGCTCGGCGAGGGCGTCATTGGCATTGTCGACCAACGTGACGCTGTAACCGAGCTCGGTGAGCCCGTCGGCGGCGAAATTGGCCACCTCGATATTGTCCTCGACGACCAGTACCGACATGCCGCTGCCGGCCATTGCGGGCGCGGTGTCGGGCGCCTGCCGCTGTGGCAGCACCTCGGCGGGCACGCGCGGCAGGTAGAGCATGAAAGTGCTGCCGCGGCCGACCTCGCTTGCAACCGTCACCTCGCCGCCGGATTGCTTGACGAAGCCGAACACCTGCGACAGGCCAAGCCCGGTGCCTTGCCCGATCTGCTTGGTGGTGAAGAACGGCTCGAAGATGCGGCCGAGCTGGCTCGCGGGAATGCCGGACCCGGTGTCGGTGACCGTGACCGTGATGAAGCCATGGCTGCCGACCAGGTGTGCCAGGCTGTCGGGAACAGCCGACGCGGCCTCCACTGTGAACGTGATCCTGCCGCGGCCCTGCATCGCATCGCGCGCATTGACCGCCATGTTGAACAGCGCCGTCTCGAACTGGCCGGCATCGGCGTTGACGAGAAAGGACTCCGCCGGCAGCCGCATCACGATCTCGATGGCCGGTCCCGTCAGCGTGGCGATCATGTCGCGCAGCGACTGCACGCGTGCGCCGACGTCGAACACCTCGGGCTTCAGCGTCTGCCGCCGCGCGAAGGCCAGCAGCTGCGAGGTCAGCTTCGCGGCGCGCGCGACGGCCTCGGTGATGGCGTTGATGTAGCGCTGCCGCCGCTCATCCGATAATTGCGGCCGGTTCAACAAGTCGATGGAGGCGCGGATCACGGTGAGGAGGTTGTTGAAGTCGTGCGCTACGCCGCCGGTGAGCTGTCCGAGCGCCTCGAGGCGCTGGCTGTGCTTGAGCGCCTCCTCGGCGTCGCGCCGACGCGCCGCTTCGGCCTGGAGGTTCTGCGTGCGCCGGAATGCCAGCGCGAGGATGAAAAAGAGCAGGGCCGTGGCAGGCAGGCCGAAGATCAGATGCTGGCCCATGGTGGCGAGCCAGCGCGAACGGATCGCCGAGGTCTCGAGCCCCGCGCTCACATAGATCGGATATTCGGCGACGCGCTTATAGCCGATGCGCCGCTCGATGCCGTCGGCGGGCCAGGCGATCGTCATCAGCCCGTGCTCCGGGCTCAGCGCGATCTTCCGGCCGACCGGCCCGCTCGGATCGAGCCGCACGTCGTGGTCGAGGTGCGGATAATGCGCGAGCAGGACGCCATCGGTCCGCCCCATCGCGAAGAAGCTGCCGGGATCGCTGCCGATGCGTGCATAGAAGCTCTCGAAATATTCAGGAAACACCGAGGCCTGGATCACGCCGATGAAGCTGCCGTCGTCGGAATCGCGGCGCCGGCTCACGCCGAAGAAACGGGCACCCTGGTAGGGCTGACGCGGTGTCAGCGGCGTGCCGATGAATGTGCCGACGGTCTGGTCGACATGGACGTTGAAGTAATCGCGGTCGGCAAAGCTCAGCTGTGGCGCCGGATACAGGAGGCTGTTGACCAGCGCGTGGCCCTGCGCGTCGAAGATCCAGGCGGACTTGAGCTGCGGCAGCGAATCGGTCAGCCGTTTCAGGCGCCGGTGCAGCGCCTCCTCGCGCGACCGGATCGCATCGTCCGAAAGTCCGCGCACCACCTCGTTGAGCTCGGCCAGGCTCCGGTCGATGGTTTCGAACACCTTGAGCGCATGCTCATGGGCGACGTCGAGCGTGCGCTCGATCTCGCGATCGGCGATGTCGTTGGTCGAATGATAGGAGATCGCCGAGGCGATGATGAACAGCGCAATCGGCAGCGCCAGGGATGCCGCCATCATCCACTGCAGCAGTTTCAACGAATTGCGTTGCGCGCCCTGCACAGTCGCTCCTGACCCGGAACGAAGCTTACTTGAATTTCCCGCAGGGAAGGAAGTGGCTTGTGATGGGAACCTTTGGTTGCGTCAGGCGCGTCTCCGCCCGCGAAAGGTGCGCCGGTGGCAATCACAGGATAAGCTACCATAGGTAGCAACGCCGCCCCGACCGTGACGGCCGGGGCCGATGCACAAAATTTCGCTTAAACTTGCCGCTCGACGAGCTTTAGCTTCAGCTCGGCAATCGCTTCTGCGGGGTTGAGGCCCTTCGGGCAGGCCTTGGCGCAGTTCATGATGGTGTGGCAGCGATAGAGCCGGAACGGGTCCTCGAGATTGTCGAGCCGCTCGCCAGTCGCTTCGTCACGCGAATCGGTCACCCAGCGATTGGCCTGGAGCAGCGCGGCAGGGCCGAGATAACGCTCGCTATTCCACCAATAGCTCGGGCAGGAGGTCGAGCAGCAGGCGCAGAGGATGCACTCATAGAGGCCGTCGAGCTTCTCGCGGTCCTCGTGGCTCTGGCGCCATTCCTTCTGCGGCGTCGGCGAAGTGGTCTTCAGCCAGGGCTCGACGGAAGCGTATTGCGCGTAGAAGTTGGTGAGGTCGGGGACGAGGTCCTTCACCACCGGCTGGTGCGGCAGCGGGTTGATCTTCACCGCGCCTTCCTTCACGTCGTGCATCGAGCGGGTGCAGGCCAGCGTGTTCTGGCCGTCGATGTTCATGGCGCAGGAGCCGCAGACGCCCTCGCGGCAGGAGCGGCGGAAGGTCAGCGACGGATCGATGTGGTTCTTGATCCAGATCAGGCCGTCCAGCACCATCGGACCGCAGTCGTTGGTGTCGACATAATAGGTGTCGACGCTCGGGTTCTTGCCGTCGTCCGGATTCCAGCGATAGACGCGAAATTCACGCAGGCTCGTTGCGCCCGCGGGCTTCGGCCAGGTCTTGCCGCCTGATATCTTCGAGTTCTTCGGAAGTGCGAATTCAACCATTAGTCCAGCCTCTGGTTCTCCGCGTCATTGCCGGGCTCAAGCGCGAAGCGCCTCTTCACCCAAAAGTCCGGCAATCCATCCTCTCGGGAAGATGGATGCGCGGGTCAAGCCCGCGCATGACGAGTGGTGATCAGTACACACGCGCCTTCGGCGGGATGTACTGCACGTCATTGGTCATGGTGTAGTTGTGCACCGGGCGGTAGTCGATCGTCACCTTGGCGGCGTCGTCGAGCCAGGCCAGCGTGTGCTTCATCCAGTTCTTGTCGTCACGTTCAGAATAGTCCTCGCGGGCATGCGCGCCGCGGCTCTCGGTGCGGTTGGCGGCCGAGTTCATCGTCACCACCGCCTGCGAGATCAGGTTGTCGAACTCGAGCGTCTCGACGAGGTCCGAATTCCACACCAGCGAGCGGTCGGACACGGCGATGTCGGTGATGCCGCTGTGGACCTTCTGGATCAGATTCTGGCCTTCGCTCAGGACCTCGCCGGTGCGGAACACGGCGCAATTGTTCTGCATCACGTGCTGCATGCCCTCGCGCAGCTTCGCGGTCGGTGTGCCGCCTGAGGCGTAGCGGTAATGGTCGAGGCGGCCGAGCGACTGCTCGGCCGAGTTCGCCGGCAGCTCCGGCTGCTTGCCGTTGGCTGTGAGCTTTTCGGCGCAGCGCAACGCTGCGGCGCGGCCGAACACCACGAGGTCGATCAGCGAGTTGGAGCCGAGACGGTTGGCGCCGTGCACGGAGACGCAGGCCGCTTCGCCGATCGCCATCAGGCCCGGGATCACGGCGTTGTCGTCGCCGTCCCTCTTCGTCAGCACCTCGCCGTGATAATTCGTGGGGATGCCGCCCATGTTGTAGTGCACGGTCGGCACGATCGGGATCGGCTCGCGCGTCACGTCGACATTGGCGAAGATCTTCGCCGACTCGGAAATTCCCGGCAGCCGCTCGGCCAGCACGGCTGGGTCGAGATGGTCGAGGTGCAGGAAGATGTGATCCTTCTTCTTGCCGACGCCGCGGCCCTCGCGGATCTCGATGGTCATCGCGCGCGAGACGACGTCGCGCGAGGCGAGATCCTTGGCCGACGGCGCGTAGCGCTCCATGAAGCGCTCGCCTTCGGAGTTGACGAGATAGCCGCCTTCGCCGCGCGCGCCTTCGGTGACGAGACAGCCCGAGCCGTAAATGCCGGTCGGGTGGAACTGCACGAACTCCATGTCCTGCAGCGGCAGGCCGGCGCGCAGCACCATGCCGCCGCCGTCGCCGGTGCAGGTATGGGCCGAGGTGCAGGAGGCATAGGCGCGGCCGTAGCCGCCGGTCGCCAAAATCGTGGTCTGGGCACGGAAGCGATGCAGCGTGCCGTCATCGAGCTTCAGCGCGATCACACCGCGGCAGGCGCCCTGGTCGTCCATGATCAGGTCGATGGCGAAGAACTCGATGAAGAATTCCGCAGCGTGCCGCAGCGACTGGCCGTACATCGTGTGCAGCATGGCGTGACCGGTGCGGTCGGCCGCGGCGCACGTGCGCTGCGCCTGGCTCTTGCCGAATTCCGTGGTCATGCCGCCGAACGGGCGCTGGTAGATCTTGCCGTCCTCGGTGCGCGAGAACGGCACGCCCCAATGCTCGAGCTCGTAGACCGCCTCGGGCGCGTGGCGCACCATGTATTCGATCGCGTCCTGGTCGCCGAGCCAATCCGACCCCTTCACGGTGTCGTACATGTGCCAGCGCCAGTCGTCCTTGTGCATGTTGCCGAGCGAAGCGGAAATGCCGCCCTGCGCCGCGACGGTGTGCGAGCGGGTCGGAAACACCTTGGTGATGCAGGCCGTGCGCAGGCCCGCCTCGCTGCAGCCGACGACGGCGCGCAGGCCCGCGCCACCCGCGCCGACGACGACGACGTCATAGGTGTGGTCTTCGATCGGATAGGCTTTTCCGTTGGTGGCGGGAGCGCCGTTGCCCTTGCCATTCGTGGTGCCGGCCGATGTTCCGGTAGCCATGGGTTACACTCCGGATGACAGCTTGAGGATCGCGTAGGTCGAGGCGAGCGCCACCGCGATCGAGAAGAAGTTGTTGAGCATGACCGCAACGAGCTTCACCTTCTCGTTGTGGACGTAATCCTCGATCACGACCTGCATGCCGATCTTCATGTGCCAGGCGCTGGCGAAGATGAAGAGCAGGAGGATCAGCGCGATCGGCAGCGAGCCGAGAATCTGCGCAGCGCCGGCCTGGTTGCGGCCGAGCAGCATCATGACCACGACGATCACGGGCAGCATCAGCAGCACCATCGCAACGCCGGTGAGGCGCTGGCGCCAGAAGTCGGACGTGCCGGAATGCGCGGCGCCGAGATTGCGGACGCGGCCGAGCGGCGTGCGCATGCTGCGCTTGGGCGTCTCGGTCGTGCTCATCGTCCGCCTCCGATCGCGTAGGCAATGATCCAGATCAGGACAGTGAGCGCGACGCCGCCGATCAGCGCCCCCCAGGTGAGCGCCTCGCGCTCATTGGCCTTGAAGCCATAGCCGAGGTCCCAAAAGAAATGCCTGATGCCGCTCAACATATGGTGCATCAGCGCCCAGGTGTAACCGAACACGATCAGCCGGCCGAAGAAACTGCCGGTGAAGGCCTGCACATGGGAATACGCCGCCGGTCCCGAGGCTGCCGCGATCAGCCACCAGGCCAGCAGCAGGGTTCCGACATAGAGCGCGATACCGGTGGCGCGGTGGACGATGGACAGCGCCATCGTCAGCGTCCAGCGGTAGACTTGCAGGTGAGGTGAAAGCGGTCGTTCGATCCGTGCGGTCATGGCGGCTTTGATGCTTTGTTGCGGCCCAGCATGGGGCGCGCGGGGATCGCGAAAGGTCGGCCCTATTTACGGAGTCGAATCTATCCGCGCAATCACCAAATCGCCATAAAGCGAACCGGCGTTCAGCACTACAGCCTTGATGAAACAAGGCCAATCAGAGGCTTGGTATACCAGCTCCATGTCGACCAAACAAGATATGAATATATATTCCTATCTTCAATGGACAAACGAGGCGCATTGAAATTGCTATTGGAACGCCTCTAAACCATCATCCACCGACGACGGTTCGAGCCTACGGGCCCCCTCTCGCCCATGAGGGCGCGTGACCCGGCCAAGACGCCTCGGGCTGCCTATCGCCACGCTCAAATCCGCGCGGGCTCGGGATATGCGCGTCCCGCATTCCACCCCAGCCGGGAGGCGCGGCATGTCGACCGGGGGAGGCAGATCGCCTACAGCACTGCGAAGAGCTCTCTTCGAGCAGGCGAATCGGGAAAGTTACGACCAGTCGGCGGGGCAGGTCAGGGGTGATTGCAGGTCTCGATATCAAGGAAATCGTCGAGCTGGCGCTGCTGCTCATCGCGGTCGGCGCGCTCTCCGGCTTTCTCGCCGGCGTATTCGGCATCGGCGGCGGGGCGATTCTGGTCCCCGTGTTCTATGAATGCTTCCGCATCGCCGGCGTGCCGCTGGAGGTGCGGATGCCGCTCTGCGTCGGCACCTCGCTGGCGGTGATCATCCCGACCTCGATCCGCTCGTTCCAGGCACACTACAAGCGAGGCGCGGTCGACATGACGATCCTGCGCGTCTGGTGGCTGCCGATCGTCATTGGTGTCATCGCCGGCAGCCTGGTCGCGCGTTTCGCGCCGGAGCGGCTGTTCAAGATCATCTTCGTCGCCGTCGCTTATTCCGCAGCGGCGCGGCTGATCTTCGCGCGCGAGACCTGGAAGTTCGGCGACGACCTGCCGAAGGGTTTTCTGATGCGTGCCTATGGTTTCGTGGTCGGCATCCTCTCGACCCTGATGGGCATCGGCGGCGGCCTGTTCTCCAACCTGCTGATGACGTTCTACGGCCGTCCGATCCATCAGGCGGTCGCGACGTCATCGGCGCTCGCGGTGCTGATCTCAATCCCCGGCGCCCTCGGCTACATCTATGCCGGCTGGCCGGCGGCCGCGCGTTTTCCCGAGGTCGCAGCGCTACAAATTCCGTTCGCGCTCGGCTTTGTCTCGCTGATAGGCGCCGTGCTGGTGATGCCGATGAGCCTCGTCACCGCACCGCTCGGCGTGAAAGCCGCGCATGCAATGTCCAAGCGCACGCTCGAGACCGCGTTCGGCTGTTACCTCTTTATCGTAGGCAGCCGATTTGTGCTGAGCTTATTGAGTGGGCAGTGAACGTGTTGTCGTAGGGTGGGTTAGCGAAGCGTAACCCACCACTTGCGCGCCGCGCTGCTACGGAAGAGGTGGGTTACGCTACGCTAACCCACCCTACAGCTCTAGTTGATGGACCGGTCCTTCAATCTCACTTCGCTGCGGCCCCACATCTGAAGATCGCCTTGCGACTCCAAAAGGCCGGCTTCGACCAACGCCTGAATGCGAGCCGCAAACACTTCGAAATCGATAGCCGCGCCTAGCTCTCCCGCTTCGACTTTCTCGATCGCGCGGAAGAGGATCATCGCTACCTTCCGCCAACGCGTCTCCATGACAGAGAAAATGATTCGATCAATATCAGTCTCAAGCACAGACGACGGAAGTGAAACGTCTTCCCATCGCAGTGTGCTGTCGATCGTGGGAGGTGGTCCCGGCGGTTCGAGATCCGGAAACCGTTTGTAGATCAGCCGCAGAAGTTTGAAATGCAGATGGAAAACCGCCGTTACGAGCGGCTCCGCAAACAACTTTCGGCCGTCATCGCCAACATCGACTATCGCGGCTTCAGCCTGCCGGAATGCCGCCGCAGCATCGAGCAGGTGTTGGTGTATCTTTTTTGCTTGCTCTCGGTTCATGTCCCCCAGCCCCCCGGAGCATTGCGCTCCTACTTCTTCGCGTAAATATCCTTATACGTATCCCGCAGCACGTTCTTCTGCACCTTGCCCATCGTATTGCGCGGCAGCTCGTCGACCACGAACACCCGCTTGGGCATCTTGAACTTTGCCAGCCGCCCGTCGAGCGCCTTCAGCACCGAGGCTTCGCTGATTTCGGCGCCCTTGTTGCAGACCAGCACGGCGGTGACGCCCTCGCCGAAATCGGCATGCGGCACGCCGATCACGGCGGATTCGATCACACCCGGCATGGCGTCGATCTCGCTCTCGATTTCCTTGGGGTAGACGTTGAAGCCGCCGGAGATCACGAGATCCTTGCCACGGCCGAGGATGTGGACGTAGCCCTTCGCGTCGATCTTGCCGAGATCGCCGGTGATGAAGAAGCCGTCCGGGCGGAATTCGGACTTGGTCTTCTCCGGCATGCGCCAATAGCCCTTGAAGACGTTCGGCCCCTTCACCTCGATCATGCCGATCTCGTCACGCGGCAGCTCTTTGCCGGTCTCGGGATCGGTCACGCGGGCGGACACGCCGGGGAGTGGAAAGCCGACCGCGCCGGGCACGCGCTCGCCATCATACGGGTTCGACGTGTTCATGTTGGTCTCGGTCATGCCGTAGCGCTCGAGCACCGCATGGCCCGTTCGCGTCGACCATTCGCGATGGGTGTCGGCCAGCAGCGGCGCCGAGCCCGAGATGAACAGGCGCATGTGCTTCGTCGTCTCGCGCGACAGCGCCGAATTCTGAAGCAGGCGGGTATAGAACGTCGGCACGCCCATCAGCACGGTGGCGCGTGCCATCAGCTTGATGATCAGGTCCGGGTCCAGCTTCGGCAGGAAGATCATCGAGGCACGGGCGAACAGCGTGACGTTGGTCGCCACGAAGAGGCCGTGGGTGTGGTAGATCGGCAGCGCGTGGATCAGCACATCCTTGTCGGTGAAGCGCCAGTAGTCGACGAGGGTCAGCGAGTTCGAGGCGAGATTGTCGTGGGACAGCATCGCGCCCTTGGAACGGCCGGTGGTGCCCGACGTGTAAAGGATCGCGGCAAGATCATCGTTTGCGCGCGGCACGGTGGCGAAGTCGGCGCTCGCCTTGTCGGCGGCTTCCGTCAGCGAGCCCTTGCCGTCCGCGCCCAGCGTCTCGACCTTGGCCTTCACCTTGGCGGCGATCGCGGCGATGCCTTCGGCCTTGGAGGGGTCGCAGACCACGAGCGACGGCTCGGCATCGGTGATGAAGTAGTCGAGCTCGTTCAGCGTGTACGCCGTGTTGAGCGGCAGGTAGACGGCGCCGGCCCGCACGGTCGCCAGGTACAGCACGATGTTAGTGACGGATTTTTCGACCTGCACGGCGACGCGGTCGCCGGGTTTCACGCCGCGTTCGACCAGCACATTCGCCATCTTCCCCGCGCGCGCCACCAGCTCGCCATAGCTGATGCGGCCGCCATCCTGCGTCTCGATCGCCAGGCGGTTCGGATCATCGAGCTTGTCGAACAGGCGGGAAAACAGATTGGCGTTGGCAGCTTGGTTCATGCAACATTCCTCGACGGCAAAGACGGTCAAAACCGAGGGCTGGATTAGCAAAAACAGCCCCGATGAAGCAACGGAGACAGTTTGCATGACAAAAAATGGGAAACGCGTGGCCTGGATCACGGGCGGCGGCAGCGGGATCGGGGAGGCCGGCGCGGAGGCGCTCGCGGCCGACGGCTGGACGGTGGTGGTGTCCGGTCGGCGCAGGGAGGCGCTGGATGCCGTGGCGGCGAAGATCACCAAAGACGGCGGGGCGGCGGAGGCGATCGCGCTCGATGTCAGCGTTGCCGCAGATGTGCAGAGGGCGGCCGATGCGATTTTGGCGAAACATGGCCGCATCGACCTCCTGGTCAACAGCGCCGGCGTCAACGTGCCCAAGCGAAGCTGGAACGACATGGAACTGGAGGGCTGGGACCAGCTCGTCGAGATCAATCTCAACGGCGTGCTCTATTGCATGCGCGCGGTGCTGCCGGCGATGCGCAGGCAGCAGGACGGGTGCATCATCAACGTCTCGTCCTGGGCCGGCCGCCACGTCTCGAAGATGCCGGGCCCGGCCTACACCACGACCAAACATGCGGTGCTGGCACTGACCCATTCCTTCAACATGGACGAGTGCGTCAACGGCCTGCGCGCCTGCTGCCTGATGCCTGGCGAGGTCGCGACGCCGATCCTGAAATTGCGCCCGGTCGTGCCGAGCGAGGAGGAGCAGGCCAAAATGCTGCAATCCGAAGATCTCGGCCGCACCATCGCCTTCATCGCCTCCATGCCGCCGCGCGTCTGCATCAACGAGGTGCTGATCAGCCCGACCCACAATCGCGGGTTTATCCAGACGCCGCGAAGCAGGGATTGAGAGGCGCAGCTGCGTTCTCCGCTCGTCGTCCCGGGCTCGCGCTTTGCGCGCCCCGGGACGACGAGCTGAGGATGTGGCGCACTCACGCCCTCCACACGGAAACCCCCACCCAAAGTTTCACGCATCACAATAAATTATTCCCCGAAACCGCTCGCCGATTCCTCCCGTAGTTCGGCCCAACGACGGCGCCCCTACCTCACACCTGTCGCAGGCGCCGTTGTTGCAGGACTTCATCCAGATATCGGGAGACACTCCATGTCGAAGCGTATTGCCTATCTCGCCGCTGCTGCTTTCAGCGCACTCGCCATCACCGCGAACCTCGTCGCGCCGGTCAGCGCCGAGGAAAAGACCGTGATGGTCGGCGGCGCCGCGATGTTCCCCTCCAAGAACATCATCCAGAACGCCGTGAACTCCAAGGACCACACCACGCTGGTCGCTGCGGTGAAGGCCGCCGGCCTCGTGCAGACGCTGGAAGGCAAGGGCCCGTTCACGGTGTTCGCGCCGACCAACGCCGCGTTCGGCAAGCTGCCGGCCGGCACCGTCGACACGCTGGTCAAGCCCGAGAACAAGGCCACCCTGACCAAGATCCTCACCTACCATGTGGTGCCCGGCAAGCTCGAGGCCTCCGACCTCACCGACGGCAAGAAACTGAAGACCGCCGAAGGCGAGGAGCTGACGGTCAAGAAGATGGACGGCAAGACCTGGATCGTCGACGCCAAGGGCGGCACCTCGATGGTGACGATCACCAACGTCAACCAGTCGAACGGCGTCATCCATGTGGTCGACACCGTGCTGATGCCGGCGACGTAACACCGCACCAACCTGTTTCATCCCCCACAGGACGCGGCGAAACAAGCGAGCCGGGGTCCCCGGCTCGCTTTATTGTGACCACGATACCTTCGGGGTATCAAATCGATAGAAGCGAGGGCGTAACGAAACCCGAGTGGCTGGCGTATATTTGTTGTCACGCGATACCTGAGGACGGAACCATCATGTCGAGCCTAGCCGCAGCCGACGCTCCCATCAGCACCACCAAGGCCAGGGTCATCCAGCCTGGCTGGGTGAGGGTGATGCACTGGATCAACGCGCTGGCCATGATCCTGATGATCATGTCGGGCTGGCAGATCTACAACGCTTCGCCGCTGTTCAACTTCAGCTTCTCCCGCAACATAACGCTCGGCGGCTGGCTCGGCGGCGCGCTGCTCTGGCATTTCGCGGCGATGTGGCTGTTGATGATCAACGGGCTCGCTTATCTCATCACGGGTTTCGCCACCGGCCGCTTCGCCAGGAAGCTGCTGCCGATCACGCCGTCGGGCGTGCTCCGTGACGTCAGGGCGGCGTTGACCTTCAGGCTCGGCCATGACGATCTCACCGTCTACAATTACGTGCAACGGCTGCTCTATGCCGGCATCATCGTGGTCGGCGTGCTCATCGTGCTGTCGGGCCTGTCGATGTGGAAGCCGGTGCAGCTCTATTATCTGGTGATGCTGTTCGGCGACTATCCGACCGCGCGTTACGTTCACTTCTTCTGCATGGCCGCGATCTGCGCCTTCCTCGTGGTTCACGTCGCACTCGCGCTGCTCGTGCCGAAGAGCCTGCGTGCCATGATCATCGGGCGCTGAGAGGGAGAAGGAACATGGCCAAGCGTTCATTCCTGATCCCCGGCGTCGACAAGCGTCTGCTCGTCAAGGACTCGCTCAAGGTGATGCCGGATCTCACCCGCCGCCGCTTCATCACGGGTGGTGCGAGCTTGGGTGCGTTGACGCTGCTCACAGGCTGCGACGTCGTGGATTCATCATCGGCCGAGGAGATGCTCAAGCAGGTGTCGAAATTCAACGACGCCGTGCAGGCTTTCATCTTCAATCCGGACGCGCTGGCGCCGACCTTCCCGGAGAGCGCGATCACCAAGCCGTTCCCGTTCAATGGCTATTACGATCTCGACGAAGCGCCCGAGATCGCGGGGCCGGACTGGAAGCTCGAGGTGCGCGGCCTCGTCGACAACAAGAAATCCTGGACGCTGGACGAGCTCTATCAATTGCCACAGGTGACGCAGATTACGCGGCACATCTGCGTCGAGGGCTGGAGCGCGATCGGAAGCTGGACCGGCACGCCGCTGCGCGATTTCCTGAAACTGGTCGGCGCCGACACCCGCGCGAAATATGTCTGGTTCCAGTGCGCCGACAAGGACGGCTACAATTCGCCCCTGGATATGCGTAGCGCGCTGCATCCGCAGACGCAGATGACGTTCAAATTTGCGAATGAAATCCTGCCGCGCGCCTACGGCTATCCGATGAAGATCCGCGTGCCGACAAAGCTCGGGTTCAAGAGCCCGAAATACGTGGTCTCGATGGAGGTCACCAACGAGTACAAGGGCGGCTACTGGGAAGACCAGGGGTATAATTCGTTCAGCGGAAGCTGACGAATTCGTAGGGTGGGTTAGCCTTATCGTCGTCCTGGCTTTCGCCAGGACGACATCAATTGCGAGGCGCCACCTTCCGCTGGCACAGCGCCGCGACCGCGCCGAGCGCTAACAGCGCCGCTGAGACGTTCAGCGCATACGACAAACTTCCCAGCGCATCCGTGATCGCGCCGACCACGATCGGTCCGAGCGTCTGTCCGACGCCGAACGAGATCGTCATAGCCGCGATCGCGGTCGGCCACACCTGCGGCGGATAGTTGAAGCGCACGAAAGCGGTCGTCGAGCCGACCACGGCAAAGAACGCGACACCGAACACGACCGCCGAGATAGCAAGCCAGGCGGTCGAGCCTCCAAGGATCGGCAGTGCGGCGCCGAGCGCGTTGGTGCCGAGGATGATCGCGGTCGCGAGGCCGCCACGGTCGAGCGCGAGAACGCCGCGCCAGGCCCAGGGTGTCGCAAAAGCGCTGAGCCCGATCAGGCTCCAGAACGCGGCCTGTGCCGCGGCCCCGCCGCCGGCGTCGCGGACATAGGCGATCATGAAGGTCATGTAGGCGATGTAGCCCGCGCCGAACAGGAAGTAGCCGGCGAGATAGATCAGGATGGGTGGAAGCGCGAATGAGCCGTGCCCGGCATCGCTGAAGCGCGCCTTGCTCTCGATCCGGATCAAAAACAGCGGGATGGTCATGGCGGCCGAGAGCAGCGCCAGCGCCCACCACACGATCCACCACGAGCCCGGCCCGAACCATTGCAGCGCGAATGGTGCAATCAGCCCCGAGGCGAGGATGCCGATGCCGGGGCCCGCATAGAACAGGCTGAGCAGGAAATTGGCCCTTTCAGGGTGCGACTGCGCGATCGTCGCGGCCAGCGCGCCGCCGGCGACGAAGCCCGCCGCCGCACCCAGGCCCAGCACCAGCCGGGCCGTGCTGAGCGCGATGAAGTTCCCGGTCAGCGCGCAGACCGCCAGGGCCGCGACGCAGGCCAGCGTTCCGCCGCGGATCGCGGCCGCCCATCCGACCCGCTTGATCAGCCGCGAGGCCATCAGCGCGCCCGCGAGGTAGCCGACCGCGTTGATGGTGTTCATGAAACCGGCGGCCGAGTAGGACCAGTGCAGGCTGTCCCGCATGTCCGGCAGCACCAGAGCATAGGCAAAGCGGCCGATGCCGAGCCCGACCGTCGCCGCCAGCGACAGCGTCAGGATCAGCCGCGCGGGGCGCGCGTCGGGTGAGGGGCGGCGGTCTTGAGCAAGGCGATCTTGAGCGAGGCGGTCTTGGGCGTGCAAGGAATGCTCCGGCAAGGCGGATTGTGACAGGCCTCACCCGCCTTGCACAGCCGCGCCGTGGCAATGGTGTCTTGCCAAGTGCGCAACGCCGCTCTAGCACTCCGGCCAACCCCCGACCCAGAGGAACCGACCATGGCGACCCATAAACTGCTGCTGCTCCCCGGTGACGGCATTGGCCCCGAAGTAATGGGCGAGGTGAAGCGGCTGATCGACTGGATCAATTCAGCCGGGATCGCCAAGTTCGAGACCGACACCGGGCTTGTCGGCGGCGCTGCCTATGACGCGCACAAGGTATCGATCTCCGAGGGCGACATGGCCAAGGCCAAGGACGCCGACGCCGTCATCTTCGGTGCGGTCGGCGGCCCGAAGTGGGATGCCGTGCCCTACGAGGTGCGCCCCGAAGCCGGCCTGCTGCGGCTGCGCAAGGACCTCGCTTTGTTCGCCAACCTCCGTCCCGCCGTGTGTTATCCGGCGCTGGCCGACGCCTCGAGCCTGAAGCGTGAGGCCATCGAGGGCCTCGACATCGTGATCGTGCGCGAGCTCACCGGCGGCGTCTATTTCGGCGAGCCCAAGACCATCACCGATCTCGGCAACGGTCAGAAGCGTGCCATCGACACCCAGGTCTACGACACCTACGAGATCGAGCGCATCGCCCGCGTCGCCTTCGAGCTTGCCAAGAAGCGCAAGAACAAGGTGACGTCGATGGAGAAGCGCAACGTCATGAAGTCGGGCGTGCTCTGGAACGAGGTGGTCACGCAGGTCCACAAGCGCGAATACGCCGATGTGACGCTCGAGCATCAGCTCGCCGATTCCGGCGGCATGATGCTGGTGAAATGGCCCAAGCAGTTCGACGTCATCGTCACCGACAATCTGTTCGGCGACATGCTCTCCGACATCGCGGCGATGCTGACCGGCTCGCTCGGCATGCTGCCGTCGGCTTCGCTCGGCGAAGTGGACGTCAAGAGCAAGAAGCGCAAGGCGCTGTATGAGCCCGTGCACGGCTCGGCGCCCGACATCGCAGGCAAGGGCCTCGCCAACCCGATCGCGATGATCTCGTCCTTCGGCATGGCGCTGCGCTACTCATTCGATATGGGCGCGCTTTCCGACAAGGTCGACGCCGCGATCGCAGCGGTGCTGGCGAGCGGCCTGCGCACCGCCGACATCAAGTCGGAAGGCACCACCGCCGCCTCGACCACACAGATGGGCGAAGCGATTCTGAAGGAATTGCAGAAGCTGCACGCGTAACAACGGGCGCCGTCATTCCGGGATGGTGCGTTAGCACCAGACCCGGAATCTCGAGATTCCGGGTTCGGCTCTGCGAGCCGCCCCGGAATAACGCCTCCCCAAAAACAAAATGGCCGGGCAAATGCCCGGCCATTTCGATTCATGCGAAGCTGTTATTACCAGTACAGCGGGAACGCCCTCGGATAGCCGCCGACGTCGGCCGGTGTGCTGAGCGGCTGGCGATCGATCGGACGGTTGAGGTTCTCGCGCGCGAAGGTGGGATAGCCGATCTCCGGCGGGAAAGCGTAGTCGGAGAACTTGCGGTCGCCCGGGTTGACCTCGGTGCCGCCATCGAGCCAGGAGCGCTTGCTCACATAGATGCGGGTGCGCGGGCCCTGCTGATAGACGACGTTGGGGCCGCCGGGACCGTAATAGACCCGGCCGCGATCATCATAAGTGCGCTTGGTCTTGGCATCGGCCGAGGCGGTCAGGCCGATGGCGGCAACAGCGCCCGCTGCAAGCCACAGCGCCAATTTGTTTGCGGCAGAGAATT
This sequence comes from Bradyrhizobium ingae, assembly GCF_055791185.1. Taxonomy (NCBI): domain Bacteria; kingdom Pseudomonadati; phylum Pseudomonadota; class Alphaproteobacteria; order Hyphomicrobiales; family Nitrobacteraceae; genus Bradyrhizobium; species Bradyrhizobium ingae. The sequence continues at coordinate 26,003 of NZ_JBVUBB010000034.1, read as the reverse complement.
TCGAGCTCATCACGTCCCCTTCAGGCGGCAGGCCACCAATCGATTTCGCCTCATACTAGCCCGCCGGGGGTGGTTGCAACTAGGTCAATTGGGTCACACCGCGTCGGAATAATTGCCCCTGCGGCCAAAAGTTGCATGAAAACCAGCCACTTGCCAGCCGCTTCGCCCTCACGCGCGTCAAAGCGCGCCGCGCAGCTGCGCATTGTCGGCGCCCATCAGCCAGTCCGCGGAGGCGGGCGGGCCGCAAGCGCGGCGCTTCAGTTCGGCATGGGCGAAAAATTCGGCCAGCTTCGGCTCGTTGCCGGAGGTGAGCAGCGTGAGCCGGTTCAACGTGCAGGCGATCGCGGCGCGCCGGGTGGGCAACGTGTCGCCCTGGCACGACCAGCCGGAGATCTGAAGCAACGGCGCCTCGATCCGTTTGGCATAGCCAAGGCAGCCGGTGGCCTGCCCGCTGGGACGAAACAGGGCTATGGGGCCAAACTTGCTGTCGATGATTCCGGCTTCCTCGAGCGGCGTCGCCTGTCCAAGGCCCATCCGGGCCACCATGTTGGCCGGCGGGCGCACTGCCGGGTCGAACTCGCCGCCTGGGCGGTAGATTTCGAGCTCGGCGGCCGGCACCGGCGTATCGCCCACCCAGCGCATGACGTCCTTGCGGCCACCCTCGGGGTGCCGAAGGATGATGTAAGCATTTGTTTTATCGTTGGAATCGAGTCGGCTGACAGCAAAGGCCGGATGCGAGCGGTCGGCCACTTTCCAACCTGGCCGCTCGGCCGGATCGTCCTCAGGCAGGCTCAGCAACTGGCCGAGCGCGGCGAGGCCGAGCATGGCAAGCAGGGCCAGCGTCCCCACATAGGCGAACAGGCGCGCCAGCGTGCCGACGACCGCGTCGGTCGAGCCTAGGAGTGCCAGATGGATCCTGGTTCTGGGAAATGCGGCCGCGGGGGCCTGGTACGGCGGCATCCAATGCCTTCTGGCACGGTCAAACGTTGTCTTGAGGGCGGTTCTCGCATAGAAGCGCTGCTCTTCCTGGTTAAGCGCGCCGCTTCGGGAAGGCCTTTTTCATCGGAGAGTGAACGATGGGTTACAAAGTCGCAGTCGTCGGAGCGACCGGCAATGTCGGACGGGAAATGCTCAACATTCTCGATGAGCGCAAATTCCCCGCGGACGAGGTCGTGGCGCTGGCGTCACGCCGCAGCGTCGGTGTCGAGGTCTCCTATGGCGATCGGACCTTGAAGGTCAAAGCGCTCGAGCACTACGACTTCTCCGACATCGACATCTGCCTGATGTCGGCGGGCGGCTCGGTGTCGAAGGAATGGTCGCCGAAGATCGGCGCCGCCGGTGTGGTCGTCATCGACAACTCGTCCGCCTGGCGGATGGACCCGGACGTGCCGCTGATCGTGCCCGAGGTGAACGCCGATGCGACCAAGGGCTTTGCGAAGAAGAACATCATCGCCAACCCGAACTGCTCGACCGCGCAGCTCGTCGTCGCGCTGAAGCCGCTGCACGACAAGGCGACCATCAAGCGCGTCGTGGTCTCGACCTATCAATCGGTGTCGGGCGCGGGCAAGGACGCGATGGACGAATTGTTCTCGCAGACCAAGGCCGTCTACACCAATGACGAGCTGGTCGCGAAGAAATTCCCCAAGCGCATCGCCTTCAACGTCATCCCCCACATCGACGTCTTCATGGAGGATGGCTACACCAAGGAAGAGTGGAAGATGATGGCGGAGACCAAGAAGATCCTTGATCCCAAGATCAAGCTCTCCGCGACCTGCGTGCGCGTGCCGGTGTTCGTCGGCCATTCGGAAGCCGTCAACGTCGAGTTCGAGAACCCGCTGGCGCCGGACGAGGCGCGCGAGATCCTGCGCAAGGCGCCCGGCTGTCTCGTCATCGACAAGCAGGAGCCCGGCGGCTACGCCACGCCGTACGAGGCGGCCGGCGAGGACGCGACCTATATCAGCCGCATCCGCGAGGACGCCACCGTCGAGAACGGTCTCGCGTTCTGGTGCGTGTCGGACAATCTTCGCAAGGGCGCCGCGCTCAACGCCATCCAGATCGCCGAGGTCCTGATCAACCGCAAGCTGATCACGGCCAAGAAGAAGGCGGCGTAAGAGCGATCGAGATTTTGTAGGGTGGGCAAAGGCGCAACGCGCCGTGCCCACCACTTTTCTCGATGTCATCAGAACTGGTGGGCACGCTTCGCTTTGCCCACCCTACGAATTCTCGCCGCGTTGACGAACCTACGCCGCGTCCCGGACGCTCCTGAATTCCTTCGCGACCTTGTCCAGCACGAACAGCGATCCCTCCGCGACGCCGAAATAGGCGCCGTGGAGCTGCATCTGGCCGGTGTCGACCGCCTTGCGCACGAACGGGAAGGTCATGAGGTTTTCGAGGCTGCGGAACACCCCGGCCTTTTCGATGCGCTCGACGAACTGCGCCATGGTCTCGTGCTCGCGCTGTTCGACGAGCTCGCCGGGCTTGATGAACATCTGCATCCATTTGCCGATGAAATCGCCGGGGGTCAGCGGCTCGATCTTGTCGACGAAGGCGCGGATGCCGCCGCATTGCGCGTGCCCGAGCACCACGATGTGCTTCACCTTCAGCACCGTGACGGCATATTCCAGCGCCGCCGAGACGCCATGCGCATTCTCGTCGGGCTGATAGGTCGGCACCAGATTGGCGATGTTGCGGACGACGAAGAGTTCGCCCGGGCCGACGTCGAAAATCACTTCCGGCGAGACGCGGGAATCGCAACAGCCGATTACCATCACTTCCGGCGACTGCCCCTTCACCGATAGCTCGCGGTAGCGGCTCTGCTCGGCCGGCAGCCGCTGGGTGGCGAAGGCCTTGTAGCCTTGCAGCAAATGCTCAGGGAATGTGATCATGGCCTATGCCTAATCATATACCGCAGGGGTGAACAAGCCTTTCGAATAGGCAGGCCAGGTGCTATCGGCTCGGGAGAGAACACTTGAACTTCAAGGGAACGCTCGCATGACCCGCCCGCGCCGCAGCCATCTGTTCATGCCCGGCTCCAACCCCCGCGCGCTGGAGAAGGCCCGCATCCTGCCGGCCGACGGCCTGATCCTGGATCTTGAGGATTCCGTCGCCCCCGACGCCAAGGCGGTGGCGCGGGACCAGATCGCGGCTGCGATCGCAGCAAAAGGCTTCGGCAAGCGCGAGATCCTGATCCGCACCAACGGCCTCGATACGCCCTGGTGGGCCGATGACGTCGCGATGGCTGCCAAAGCTTCGCCCGATGGCATCCTGGTTCCAAAGGTCTCCAGCGTCGAGGATCTCGACACCATCGGCCGACGGCTGGCAGAGCTCGGCGCCCCGCCGAACGTCAAGGTCTGGGCCATGATCGAGACGGCGCGCGCGGTGCTGCATGCCGAGGAACTCTCCGCCGCCTCGCGTGATCCGAGCACGCGCCTCGTCGGCTTCGTGTTCGGGCCGAACGACATCTCCAGGGAGACGCGGATCAGGATGCTTGAGGGCCGCGCCGCGATGATCCCGATGATCACCCATTGCATCCTGGCGACGCGCGCGCACGGTCTCGAAATCCTCGACGGGCCCTATAGCGACATCAACAATTCGAGCGGCTTTGCCACCGAATGCGCGCAGGGGCGCGATCTCGGCTTCGATGGCAAGACACTGATCCATCCCTCGCAGATCGAAGCTTGCAACGCGATCTTCACGCCGCCGGAAGAGGAGGTCGCGCGCGCCCGAAAAATCATCGCCGCGTTCGCCTTGCCGGAGAACGTCTCGCGCGGCGCGATCCGGCTCGATGGTGCGATGGTCGAGCGCCTGCACGCCGACATGGCGCGGCGCACGATCGCGATCGCGGATGCGATCGCGGCGATGAGCAAAGGCTGAGTCCGCCCTTCCGACGCCTGGCAGCCGGGCAACGCGGCGATGATCACCTGTTCGGAATGCGCTCAGGGAGTGTTTGCGGTCGCTGCGTTCCCGGCCGATTTGGCCCAGGTCGGCTTGACCCCGGCCGACTTGACCCCGGCCGACCTGGCCTCGGTGGGCGCGCTGCCGGTGGACGAACCGTCGGTGGACGTGCCACCGGGCGCTGATGTGGCCGTCGCCACCCATGCCAGCCGGCCGGACCACCCCAGCCCATGCCGCGCCGCCAATTGAAGCCGCATCGGTACCAGCCGCCGCCACGCCATCCGCCGTTGTACCAACAGTAACGGTGGCCTCTCCAGGTGAACTGGACTGTGTCCGTCAGGCGAAGCTGATCGGCAACCTCGCGCGCGCCCAGGGGGGCGATCAGGCTCGCCTGTGAGGCACCGCCGGTCGTCATGACCACCGCCGAAGCAGCCGCTATAGCGAGTACCCATAAAGTCAATTTTCGCATCATTTGCTCCTCGCTTGTGAGCGAGCGGGGTTGCTGCCGCTCTCGGCGGTTCTTGCTCGGGTCCCAGGGTTTTGCCTCTGACTTTGCCTCTCTTGGGTCAGGCAGCCTTGCGTCTAGGCGGCCTTGGACTGAGTTGCGGCTGCGAGGGTATCGCGCAAATGCTGTTCCTTCTTTTCATCGAGCGAGGTCTTGAGAACCGTTCCTCCCGCATCCTTGATCTCATTGAGAACCTTGTCTGCGGTCATGTTCTGGATCAGCAGGAACAGCACGGCGTCTCCCGATTTCACCTTCGCGGTGAGATCCTTCATGAACTGATCTCTGATCCCGAAGTCACTCAGCGCGCCGCCCAATGCGCCTGCGCCGGCACCGAGGGCCACGCCGATGAGAGGATTGAGGAACACCAACCCGAACAGCAGTCCCCAGAAGCTGCCGCTTGCGGCGCCCGTCATCGCCGTGTTCACGAGCTGATTGAGCTTGACGGAATCTCCCGTTTTGACCGCGATCACGGCATCGTTGATCGTGATCAGATACTCCTTCTGGAGCTTGAGTATTTTCTGCCGCACTTCCTCGGCTTTGGCTTCGGATGGATACACGATCGCAACAAGGTCTGACATTGAACACTCCCGTAGTGACTTTGAGTGCTGCCCCTGATCCGCTTGATACGCGCGGCCACGTTTAACACAGACCGAAAAATCTCCTGTCGGCTAATCGGTTCCATGTGTTCACAAAGCGGAGATGTTTTTTGAGAGCGCGTGCAATTGAGTAAGCGGGATTGTCATACGCGTCGTTGAACAAGGGGCGTTACAAGCTTGCCTGCCCGCGCAATCTGTGAGGAGGGGTGATGGATCTCAGTCAAATCATCGGCTTCGCGGCGGGCTTCGGGACAACTTTCGCAGCTCTGCCCGACCTCATCGCAATGCTGAAACGACGTTCCAGCGTCGGCATGAACCCCAGAATGGCAGCGATCATGGGCACGTTCCAGATTCTCTGGGTGATCTACGGCGTATCGATCGGTTCGAGGAACATCGTCATCTGGAACGTGATCGCGGTCGTGACCAATTTTCTCACCGTCGGGGCATTCATCTACTTTCGTCGCCAGGAGGTGCGCTCATGATGACGGGGCGCACACAGGGTTCACGTCAATGGAACCCGCGGCCGGCGAACGAGCCGTCGCTGCGAACGCCTGCCGAATGGGACTTTTGGATCGTTTCACGCGCGCGCTTAGCAACCACTGAACGAGCAGGACGTTTTGGCAATCTCGAATGAGGAGATTGGGGCAAAATCTCGGAGCTAGATCCCGGAGCAAGATCTCAGAGGAGGAATCGATATGTCGCGTTCAAAGCTGGCGCTTATCTCCGCGATGACGTTTCTCTCGATGGGCTTCGTCCTCAGTCCTGAAGACCCTGCCAATGCTGCCACGTTCTGTGCGCAGTTAAGAGGCGCCAAAGCCGCCGGGCAACCCGACTGCTCGTTTTCGACACTGGATACTTGTCGCGCACGCGTCAAGCATAGGGGCGGCGGACATTGCTATAAATTGACCCAGTAGCCGCTCGCCGGTGCGGCGCGCCGCTCGTGCGATCGAGCGGCAGCGTGGAGGCGTTCGGTAGTAACCCCGTAGTTCTCGGCGGCGGTTGCCGCTGACGAGGTTCGCTTGCGCGCGACCGAATCGCTTTTCGCGGATGCCCGAAACGGCCGCCGGATCCGCTCGGGGAACATCATCGCACGATCGCCCACTGCTCGGCTCCAGCCATAATTATGGTCGCCTCGCCGTGCATTCTAGGCAGCGTGATGACAGTCGTGGGCGAGACGCTGACAGAGCGATGCGACTTTCCTGAATTCAAGCCGGCGCGGGTCGTCATCGACCGGCGCGTCAAGTTGAAGAGGCGTCCTTCGCATGCGCTATCCGATCGATACTGCACCGAAGAACGGGCACACGATCGTGCTCGAGGATGAAGCGAGCGGAAGCCTTGAGGTCGCTCGGTGGTCTGCTGAGACCGATGAATGGATCGGGGAGTACGGCGAAGCGAGCCGTATGAGGCCTTCGCATTGGTACCCGTGTTACAGCTTTCTTGAATTTGGTGCGTTGGAGGCGCCCCTCGAGCGATCGGTTACCGAGATGACCTCTGCGGGTGCCGAGAATGTTCAGATCGTGGCTTCGCGCAAGCGACGAGGGTCTGCGCGTTGGTGGATTGCCGCAATGATCATCGCAGGCGTCGTTGGTGGCGTCTATGCGCAGCGGATCCTGCTGAATCCCCGGCAGGTCTCCACCACCGCGCCGCAGGGCGACGTCGCGAAGGCGCGAAATAAAACCGAGACGACGGGACTGGCACGTTCACGCGACAGCAGCGGGACGAGCGAGGTGACGCAACAGGCCAAGCAGTCGGTCGACAGCGCGACAGCGGAATTGCGGCAGTCTCTCCAGAAGGAGCACGATCGAGCCGAGGCACTGGCGACTGAACTGGCGCAGGTGCGACAAGCCACGGAAGAGAAGAAAGCGATTTCGGTCGAGGACACGCCGGTCATCAAGCAGTCTGCTCGCGTCGCGCCGGAGCAGGGTGTGCAAGAGAGCAGAGTAGCTGAAACAAGCCGACAGCGGCGTCCGTCTGTGAGCCAGAGCGCCGGCCCCAACTGCCAGCAGTATCGGACCTATAATCCGTCCTCCGGGACCTACCGGGGTTATGACGGGCAGGTCCATGCCTGCCCCTGATTGCTGCCCTGGTCAGGAGCGGCCCCGCTCACGACGACGCGATTTGGCGAACGCTCCTGCTCATCAGTGCGGTGCGTGGCCCGTGCGATCGAGTGTCTCCAGCGTGGAAGCGTTCGGGCAATAACCCCTGTAATTCTCCACGGCGGTGCCGTCTGCGAGATCGCGGTGGCAGTGGGCCTTTTCGTTGCACAGCGCGCAGACGCGCTCCATGTCGCGCAGCAGAAGCGGCTGCGCGCGGCCGAGCTGCTCTTCGCTGATGCCGAGCTGCGCCAGCATCTTCGGCAACTCGTCGGCGGCATGATGGCCGTGACGGACCAGCTCTTCGAGATCATCCGGCGATATCCGCAGATCGCTGGCAATCCGGTTGAAATCGGAACGGTCGAGCTGACGCATCTCGTTCAGCTCGCGGCGATGCTTCAGCCAGCAGGCAAAGGAATCGATGAGGTTCTGCACCACGGGATAAGGTCTGCTCTCGGTGCTCATCTCGAAGCTCCATTCGGCGGTATTGGAATGAATAGAGCAGACCTGCAGAAAATTGCGTTGCGCTGGATCAAACAGGAAGATCGTGCTGCGGGCTTGCTCAATCGGCCTCGCCATCGCATATGGCGGACGACATCGAGTTTGTTGAAGCGGTGGCGGCAGAAATCGCAGAAATCGCCCCTGCTCGCAGCAACTAAGCAAACCGCTCCGCTGCCCAGGCATACAGGCTGCCGGGAATCGGCTTCTGGCCGCCACGGCCCTTGGGCGAGATGTGCAGCCCGATGATATCGGGGTTGGCGACGAGGCCGCGATAGTTGGACGGTTCGAAGAACAGCTTTGGCTCGGCGTGCACCGCGTAGAATGATTGCTTCGGCAGCGCGTGTTGCAGTTCGCCGAAGCGGTGCGCGAGTGCGGTCAGCGCGGCCGGGCCATAGATCGCGACACGAATGTCCGAGAGCCGGTTCGAGCCTCCGCGCAGGCGACGCAGTGCGAAGGTCAGGCGATGGCGCAGTGACAGCCAGTCCGGTGTCAGCTCCTCCTGCTCCATCAGCTCTTCGAAGGCGCGAACGATGCCGTGCCCGGGTGGCAAATAGAGTACGGAGTTGCCGAGCTGGCGCGGCCGCTCCCAGGCGAAATAGGGCTTTGCCGGATCGATCTCGACGGGCTTCAGCAGCAGCACGTCTGCGTCGAGCCACAGGCCCGCGCTCTGCGCCATCAGCTTCATGCGGAAGAAGTCGCTGAACTGAAGCGTGGTCCAGTCGCGCCAGCTTCCGTCCGGCTGCGGCGGTCGCAGCTTTTCCGAGAACGCATGCGGCAGGACCGCCTCTGCCTCGGCATTGTCGACGCCGGCGGGAAGGCCGGGAATGGTGTCGAAGCTGTAGACCGTGACCCTGTGTCCGGCCTTCAACTGCGAGCGCAGGCAGGTCTGGCGCAGGGCGTCCATCGGGCCATGCCAGAAGGTGACGACATCAGGCAACATGCGCGGAAGCTATAAGGGATAATCGGGTCAAAGAAAAAGCCCCGGCACTGCCAGCACCGGGGCTCGAAACGGAAGCCGATCTCAGGCGTAGGCTCAGGCCCAGGCGCGTTCGCGCTTGAGCTTTTCCTCATAGGTGTCGATCGAGGCCTTCTTCTCCATCGTCAGGCCAATGTCATCGAGGCCGTTGATCAGGCAGTGCTTGCGGAACGGATCGATCTCGAACTTGACCTTGCCGCCGTCGGGGCCGCGGATCTCCTGGTTGGGCAGATCGATGGTGAGCGTCGCATTGGCGCCGCGCTCGGCGTCGTCGAACAGCTTGTCGAGGTCTTCTTGGGCAACGCGGATCGGCAGAATGCCGTTCTTGAAGCAGTTGTTGTAGAAGATGTCGCCGAACGAGGTCGAGATCACGCAGCGGATGCCGAAGTCGAGCAGCGCCCAGGGCGCGTGCTCGCGGCTCGAGCCGCAGCCGAAATTGTCGCCGGCGACCAGCACCTTCGAATTGCGATAGGCCGGCTGGTTGAGCACGAAATCCGGGTTCTCGCTGCCGTCGTCCTTGTAGCGCTGCTCGGAGAAAAGCCCCTTGCCAAGGCCGGTGCGCTTGATGGTCTTCAGGTACTGCTTCGGAATGATCATGTCGGTGTCGACATTGATGATCTTCAGCGGCGCCGCGACGCCTTCCAGCGTGGTGAACTTGTCCATGGTTGCGCTTCCCGGGTAGGTCAGGGGACGGCTGTTTATCCCGAAAGGGGCCTAAATCCTAGGCCAATTTCGGCAGGGCTCGTCTGCTCATTGCCAGGAGCGAGGTGCACCCCCTCTCCCGCTTGCGGGAAAGGGTTGGGGATAGGGTGTCTCCGCAAGCGATGGCCCCCGAGAGGAGAAAGCCCCCACCCGCGCCTTCGGCGCGACCTCCCCCGCAAGCGGGAGAGGTTGACCGAGCCCGCGGCCGATCGATTTATCCTAGTCCACCCGAGCCTCGATCGCGGCCATGTCGTCGTCGGAGAGGCCGAAATGGTGGCCGATCTCGTGGATCAGCACATGCCGGACGATATGGCCGAGGCTCTCCTCGTGCTCCGCCCAATAGTCCAGGATCGGCCGGCGGTAGAGCCAGATCATGTTCGGTAGACGCGCCACATCACCAAGGCTCTGTTGCGGCAGACCGACCCCCTGGAACAGGCCGAGCAGGTCGAACTCGCTCTCGCAGTCCATCTCGTCCAGAACATCCTCGGTCGGGAAGTCGTCGACGCGGATGATCACGCCTTCGCAGAGATCGCGAAAGTGCTTGGGCAGGCGCTCGAAGATGTCGTGCGCCACCACTTCCATCTCGGCAAGCGAGGGCGCTTTCAATTCCGTCCACATGCCTCCTCTTAGCGCGGGTTCCATGGCGATGCATCCCGCTTTATGATCGTGGCACGGTTGACGCGCGGCGCCAAAACGGGGAGCGTACGGCGCCTCGATGGGGACGGTTCAGGTGGGTGGTACGATGCGGGCGGGAACAGCGGCACTGATCTTACTTTGCATGGGGTTGTTTTCGCTGTTTGTTGAGTCCGGCGCGAAAGCCCAGAGCGCTGGCGCGGAAGTCCGGTTGGCCCAGGTCTTTTCTCCGGATGCCCCGCCGCCGCGCCGCCGACCGCGATTGCGCGTCGTGCCGTACGAGACGCCGGATGGGGTGTACCCGCGCTACAATCCAGGCCCGGACGCGGTGCGGGAATGCAGCGCCACCTATGTGCAGGAATATCGGCCGAGCGGCACGGTGATCGTGCCGCGCATGAGCTGTTACTGGCGGCGGGGCTAAATCAACGACCTCGCAGCGCGCCCATCAGGCCGACGCCGACGATGAGTGCGGACGCGCCATAGACCAGGATTGCCATCACCGCTTGCGTGAACGGGCTCGCCGTGCCGGCTTCGACGCCCGGCCCCTGCGCGGCGAGCGCCGCTTCCGAGCCGAACAGCGTGAGGGTCGAAACAGCAAGGCGAGAAACTGGCCGCCCGCCGCGAGACTGTGCCATGACCATCTCCTGTATCTGGTCGTCCAGAAGATACGCAGATCATTGACGGTTGGTTTTATTGGCGCAAACGAAATGCGTTGCGCGGGTCTCGAAAGCATCCGGCCGCAGGTCTTTCGCGTGCATCGCTTTGCGTTCATCTTTGCGGCGCGTTCATTCATACACGATTCAGCCCGTCGCCTCTAGCGTCCTCTCCGTGACGTCATGTTGGATTGCGTCACACAAAGTGATCGGAGGAGGACGAAATGCAATCAACGAAGGCCAGGATGCTTGGTCTCGCAGCCGTCGCAGCCGTGCTCATGTGTGCTGTGCCCATCGAGCGCGCGCAGGCCGTATCGCTGATCAATCCCGGCGCCGCGCAGTCTGTGCAGGATGTTGCGGCCACGACGACAGAAGTGGGCTGGCATGGCTGGCACCATCATCACTGGCGCTGGCACCATTGGCATCACCGTCACTGGTGGTGACGCGTCGATCGGCGGCAAAACAGGCCCGGATGCCGGGCCTGTTTTCGCTTGCAGATGACATTGCGAAGGCCCCATGCTGATGGCATGGAGATGTCATGAAGACTGCGATCGTGATCGCCGGCGCTTTGGGACTGGCGATGGCCTTGCCGGATGCCTCGTTCGCGGTGACATCAGTCGCGACGCCGCACCAGGTCTCGGTGCGAACAGTCGATTTCGGGACGCCGCGCCACGACCGCTCCGTGCGTCACCTTCGTCGCTCGGCGCCGTATGAACCGCACTACTACGCGCGGCCGGTCTATTATCGGCCCTATCCCTATGGCGTGCCCGCTCCCTTCGTGCTCGGCTTCGGGCCGTGGTGGTGAGGCCTGCGCGCTCATCATCCGCGCAACTGCACACGCGTTCGCGGCGCTCCATCACGGCGTCGATTGCGGAACGTCATTCATTCATGGGGCGTTCACGTCGCTGTCCCTAATTTAATCTTAGGGAGCGACCGCAAATGAACAGCGCCCGCCAAGTCCGCCTCGCACTTTGAGACGGCAGCTCACAGCCGCGCTGTCCAGATCCAGGAGGGTTTGATGCTGAGGAGTTTTGATCCCCGGGCAGGCGTGATCCGCTTGTTCGGACTTGCGGCCGCGGCAGCGCTGGTGCTGTCGGCAGGGACTGCGCAGCGCGCCGAGGCGCTGACCCCGATCAATCCGGTCGCCTTGCCGGCAGCGAAGGCCGCGGCCGATGACATGGTCACGCAGGTCCGCCATGGTGGTGGCGGCGGCGGCTTCCGCGGTGGCGGAGGGTTTCACGGCGGCGGAGGCTTTCACGGAGGCGGCGGTGCGCATTTCGGTGGCTTCCGCGGCGGCGGTTTCCACGCTGGTGGCTTCCGTGCCGCGCCGGTCTTTCACGGTGGCGGCTATCGCTACGGCGGCTTCCGTTACGGCGGATACCGTCACTACGGAATCTACCGGCGCCACTACTTCCACCGGCGCTTCTACGGCGGCTACTATCCCTATTACAGCTATCCCCGCTGGCACCGCTGTCGGGTGATCTGGACCTATTGGGGCCCGCGCCGCATCTGCCGCTGGCACCATTGGTATCGCTGGCACCATTGGGGCTGGCGGCACCCCTATTGGTGATGTGAGAGCCGCCGAACTCTATCCGTCGCGTCATGGCCGGGCTTCGTCCCGGCCATCCACGTTCTTGGGCCTCGCAAAGAAAGGTCGTGGAAGCCCGGGACAAGCCCGGCCATGACGCGGAGTGCTTGTGGCTACAGCCAGTCCTTCAATTTCCAGGACGCAGATTTCCAGCGCATCAGGTTGTCGAGCTTCCATTGCCGGAACATTGCCGGCGGCCAGCGGCTGAGGCGCGAGGTCTCCTCGACCTCAGGCTTGGCGACGATGCGCAATGGCGTGGCGCGCCGCCGATGCTGGCGCGTCGCATCGCTGATGAGATCGACATATTCGGGCTTGTTGGCCATGGCCTCTTCATCCTCGCGAGCTCGTCGCGAGGATGAATCTCAGGCATGCCGCTTAAGGCATGCTTGCCTTGATCGTTAGAATTGCGCCGATGTGGCTCAGCGCCAATCCCTGACGTCGACGAAGTGACCCGCGATCGCAGCCGCGGCCGCCATCGCCGGCGACACCAGATGCGTGCGGCCCTTGAAGCCCTGGCGGCCCTCGAAATTGCGGTTCGAGGTCGAGGCGCAGCGCTCTTCCGGCTTGAGCTTGTCGGGGTTCATCGCGAGGCACATCGAGCAGCCCGGCTCGCGCCATTCGAAGCCGGCCTTGATGAAGATCTTGTCGAGACCTTCGGCTTCCGCCTGCTCCTTCACGATGCCGGAGCCCGGCACGACCATGGCGTTGACATGGGCGTTGACGGTCTTGCCCTCGGCGATCTTCGCCGCGGCGCGCAGGTCTTCGATGCGGCCATTGGTGCAGGAGCCGATGAAGACGCGATCGAGCTTGATGTCGGTGATCTTCGTGCCCGCGGCCAAGCCCATATATTTCAGCGCGCGATGCTTGGACAGGCGCTTGGCCTCGTCCTCGATCTTGTCCGGATCCGGCACGAGGCCGGTCACCGAGATGACGTCTTCAGGCGATGTGCCCCAGGTCACGATCGGCGGCAATTTGGCTGCATCGAGCCGCAGCTCGTGGTCGAAATGCGCGCCGTCGTCGGAGCGCAACTTCTCCCAGTAGCGCATCGCGGCATCCCAGGCGGCGCCCTGCGGCGATTTCGGGCGGCCGCGCAGGAAGTCGAACGCCTTCTGGTCGGGCGCGACGAGCCCGGCGCGCGCGCCGCCTTCGATCGACATGTTGCAGACCGTCATGCGGCCTTCCATGCTGAGCGCGCGGATCGCATCGCCGGCATATTCCAGCACGTAGCCGGTGCCGCCCGCGGTGCCGATTTCGCCGATGATGGCCAGGATGATGTCCTTGCCCGTCACGCCCTCCGGCAATTTGCCGTCGACGGTGACGCGCATGTTCTTGGCCTTCTTCTGGATCAGCGTCTGCGTCGCCAGCACGTGCTCGACCTCGCTGGTGCCGATGCCGTGCGCGAGCGCGCCGAACGCGCCATGCGTCGAGGTGTGGCTGTCACCGCAGACGATGGTGGTGCCGGGCAGCGTGAAGCCCTGCTCGGGGCCGATGACGTGGACGATGCCCTGGCGCTTGTCGAACTCGTTGTAATATTCGATGCCGAATTCCTTGGCGTTCTCGGCGAGCGCCTTGATCTGCTCGATGCTTTCCGGATCGGGGTTCGGCTTGCTGCGATCGGTGGTCGGCACGTTGTGGTCGACGACGGCGAGCGTCTTCTCCGGCGCGTGCACCTTGCGCCCCGTCGAGCGCAGGCCTTCGAAGGCCTGCGGCGAGGTGACTTCGTGCACCAGATGGCGGTCGATGTAGAGCAGGCAGGTGCCGTCCTCGGCTTCGTGCACCAGATGGTCGTTCCAGATCTTGTCGTACAGCGTGGTCGGTTTGGACATGAGCGTGAGCTCCGGGACTATTGTGTGGGAAGAGCGCGGATGACGCGCGGGGCAACAAAATCGTCAGCGCAGCTTTTAGGCTGCGCGCGTAAGCTCTGACGTTGCCGAGGTCGCAAAGCGTCCGAAGAACCGGCCGGGCAGCCGCGAGCGATCGTCGATGACGATGCGCTTGATGGGCTCGTTGCTGGTCCGATCTGGAAACATTCTATTCGTATATAGCATAGAGCGACGAAATCGCGAGAGCTTCCGAATTCGTCATTGGGTGCAAACAAAAAAGCGCGGAGCCGAGCCCCGCGCTTTTTGTCGATCCGCCTGTTTGCGAAGATTACTCGTTGACTGCAGCCGCGCGGTCCTGCTTCTCGACGATGCGGGCCGACTTGCCGCGGAGATTGCGCAGGTAATAGAGCTTGGCGCGACGCACCTTGCCGCGACGCACCACCTTGATCGAGTCGATCATCGGGGAGAGCAGCGGGAACACGCGCTCGACGCCCTCGCCATAGGAGATCTTGCGCACGGTGAAGCTCTCGTTGAGGCCACCGCCGGAACGGCCGATGCAGACGCCTTCATAGGCCTGCACGCGGGTGCGGTCGCCTTCGACGACCTTCACGTTGACGATCACGGTATCGCCGGGGGCGAATTCCGGAATCTCCTTGCCGGCGGAGAGCTTGTCGAATTGCTCTTTTTCGAGCTGCTTGATCAGGTTCATGGGTAATTCTCCATCGGCGCGCCCAGCCACGAAAAAGAGGGGGCTGCGCAAAATTCGTCTATCCAGCCTTTGCGGATTTGGCCGCTCCTATAAGGCAAGCGGGAGCGTTTGTCACCCGTCTGTCGTGTTTTTTGGCGTTTTTTGGCCGGAGGCCCGATTCGCCGCTTTTTCCCACAGATCCGGGCGCCGGGCGGCCGTCAGAGCCTCGGCTTCGGCCCGCCGCCAGGCCGCGACCTTGGCATGATCGCCGGAGGTCAGGATTTGGGGGATCGGAACCCCCTCGAACAGCTGCGGACGGGTGTATTGCGGGTATTCCAGAAGGCCGTCCGAGAAGCTTTCCTCGGTTCCCGAGGCCTCCTTGCCCATCACACCCGGCAAGAGCCGGACGCAGGCGTCGATCAGCGCCAGCGCGGCGATTTCGCCGCCTGAAAGCACGTAATCGCCGATCGAGACCTCCTCCAGGCCCCGTCCGTCGATCACCCGCTGGTCGATTCCCTCGAACCGGCCGCAGACGATCAGGGGGCCGGGGCCTTTTGCCAGCTCCGTCACCCG
The DNA here is from genome assembly GCF_055791185.1 of Bradyrhizobium ingae. Classification (NCBI taxonomy): domain Bacteria; kingdom Pseudomonadati; phylum Pseudomonadota; class Alphaproteobacteria; order Hyphomicrobiales; family Nitrobacteraceae; genus Bradyrhizobium; species Bradyrhizobium ingae. The sequence continues at coordinate 10,778 of NZ_JBVUBB010000034.1, read as the reverse complement.
GACCTGGGTCAATGGCCGACCGCGGGGGCTCATCAGCAGCTTTGGTCGCACCTCGCCGATTTCGGCCGCATCGATGGCCGCGGCCAGGACATCCGCCCGCAGCACCATGCCCGGCCCGCCGCCGGCCGGCGTGTCGTCGACGCTGCGGTGACGGTCGGTCGCGGAGGCCCGGATGTCCCGCGCGTCGAGCTGCCAAAGCCCGGATGCCAGCGCCCGGCCGGCCAGGCTCACGCCGAGCGGTCCCGGAAACATCTCCGGAAACAGCGTCAGTACCGTCGCGCGCCAGGGTGAGGAGGGGTTGGTCATGGCCGCTGGTTAGGGCATTGCGGCCGGCAGGTCGAGGCCTCGTGCGAACGAAGGTTGGTCAGGTCACATCAAGCGCCTGAGCGGCGCTCGCTCGCCTCGTCGGACAGATGCGGGGCGAGCGCGAGCGTCAGCGGACAGATGACGAGCGCCGTCGCGGCGGTCGCCGCGGTTGCCAGCGTCGAACCGAGCGCGTCGCCGAGAAGGCCGTACAGCACCGGCGCGATCGCGCCCGATCCGATGGTGCCCGTATAGAACAGGGCGAAGGCGTGCTCGGTGCGGTGGGGCGATGTGAGCTCGGGGACCGTCCCATAAAGGACCGAAGAGGTGCCGTTGAGCATGACGCCTAGCAGCGGCAGCATGACGATGACAGGGGTGAGCGGCAGCACCAGCACGGCGGCGATCAGCACGGCCGTTCCACTCTCTGTGAGAAGCACGGTACGGATCGTACCGAAGCGTTCGCCGAGCCAGCCGCATGTGAATTTGCCGGCCGCACCGCCGATGAAGACCATCGCGAGAGCGAAGCCGCTGGTCGGCAGCGATGCACCCTTGTCGCGAAGCAGGAAGGGCAGGAAGGTGAGGAAGCCCATCCTGACGGCGCTGTCCAGGATTCCGATCGCAAATAGCCAGTGGAAGCCGCCGCGGCCTGTGTGCGCAGTTTGCGATGAGGCCGCCGTCTTGCGCGCCATTCCCGTTCCGGCCGCCGGCATCAACAGCGCGATGCCGGCGGCCACGAGCAGGCCTGCCAGCGACAGCAGGAGCAGCGCGTGCTGCCATGACATCACCACAAGCAGCAAAGCGGTCAGCGCCGGGATCGCCGCCTTGCCGAGATCGCCGCTGAAATTGTAGATGCCGAGTGGTCCGCGGGCCGACTTGCCGTAAGCGCGCGAGACTGCGGCCGAGGCGAGCGGATGCTGGGTGCTCGATCCGGCACCGGACACAATGAGGGCCGCGGCCAATCCCACGACACCGCCGGATAATCCGGCCAAGACATAGCCGAGCGCCGCCAACATCGTGCCGAGCGCCAGCAGAGTCTTTCCATCAATGCGTTCGGCGATGCGGCCGACCGGGATCTGCAACCCCGCCATTGTGCCGGAATAGAGCCCGCGCATCACCGCCAGCAGCCCGTAGCTGAGCGCAAACTCGCTCTGCCAGACCGGCAGCAGCACGTAGATCAGGTCGGTGTACCCGTCATGGAGCGCGTGGTTCAGTCCCGTCGCCGCGAGCGTGCGGCGCGCGCGACCGAGGTCGGTGTCAGGCCCCGCCGTCCGGCTGGATGCATCAGCGCGTAGATTTGACAGAAAACCTAAAGGCAGGATTGCCAAGATGTCTGGCCCGAAGTTGATAAAAGAGGAATTGTTTGAGTGCCTTGCGAGGCACTATGTGCACTTTGAGCTGCGGTCACAAACCAGTAATAATCGAGCGGTGCGTTAGAAAATCTCTTGTATCAGCCATGTTCATTCCTCGTCGCAGCCTGCCCCCGCTGAATGCCATCCGCGCCTTCGAGGCCGCCGCTCGGCTCGGCGGTTTCAAGGATGCGGCCGTGGAACTGGGCGTGACCCATGGAGCGGTCAGCCAGCAGATCCGCCTGCTCGAGGCGTGGCTGGGCCCGCCATTGCTGTTCCGGCGATCGGTCCGGCGGGTGGTGCTGACGCCGGCCGGCGCGTCGCTGCTGGCCGAGATCGCGCCCGCGCTCGATCGCGTCTCCTCCGCCGTGCAGCAGCATCGAACGCGCCGCGGCGAGGCGCCGGCCGCGGTGCTGCGCGTCAATGCGCTCGCCACGTTCAGCCTGCGCTGGCTGTTGCCGCGCATGAGCCGGTTTCGTGCAGAGCATCCCGACATCGAGGTGCGCCTGTCCACGTCGAATGATCCGGTGGATGCGTTGCCGGAATTGTTCGACGTCGTGATCCGCGGCGGTCCCGACACCTTCCACGGCTTTGCGTCGCGCTTCCTGTTGTTGGAGCGCCGGCTGCCGGTGTGCAGCCCCTCTCTGCTCGAGCAAATGCCGTTGGCGGACGTTGCTGACCTCGCGCGGCACACGCTGCTGCATGTCACGTCGATGCCGCGGCTGTGGCGCGACTGGTTGACCGACGCAGGCCAGTCCGCGCTGGAGCCCGCGTCGTCGCTGTCGTTCGATCATTTCTATTTGACGATCCAGGCCGCGCTCGATGGTCTCGGCGTTGCCATGGGGCCGACGGCGCTGATCGCCGACGATCTCGCGGCCGGCCGTCTGGTGACGCCGTTTCCCGGGATCAGCCTGCCAGCCCGCAGCTATTTTGCGTATTTCCCCGAAGGCCGCGACGACGGTCCGCATCGCGCGGTGTTTTGTGATTGGCTCGAGCAGCAGGGCCGCCGGATGGGCTAAGTGGTTTACCGCTCCTCGCCCTCGATCTCCTGCGGCAGCGCGATCACGACGCGGCCGCCGTTGATGTCGACTTCCGGCACCACCGCGTTGGAGAACGGCAGCAGCAGCGTCGTGCCTTTCGGCGGGGCAATCTCGATGATGTCGCCGGCGCCGAAATTATGGATCGCGAGCACGCGGCCGAGCGCATCGCCGGCCGTGGTGACGGCAGCGAGTCCGATCAGGTCGGTGTGGTAATATTCGTCCTCGTCGGTCGCGGGGAGTTTTTCGCGCGCGACATAAAGCTCGATGCCGTTGAGCCGCTCGGCCTCATCGCGGGTCGTGACGCCCTTGAACGTCGCGACCAGATGATCCTTGGCCTCGCGCGCCTGGGCGACCTCGAACTGGCGTTTGCCGTCGAGGGTCGACAGCGGACCGTAGCGCCGCACGGCAAAGGGATCTTCGGTGAAGGTCCACAATTTGACCGCGCCGCGCACTCCATGCGCGGCGCCGATCCGCGCGACGCAGACCCGCGCCGGCATGGGCTGGCCTTAGGCCTTCGCAGCGGCTTCGGCCTGCGCCTTGCGCTCCTTGCGCGGCACGGCCTTCTGCGGGTTGCTGCGCGCTTCGCGCTTCTTGACGCCGGCGGCGTCGAGGAAGCGCATCACGCGGTCCGAGGGCTGCGCACCCTTGGCGAGCCAGGCCTTCACCTTGTCCATGTCGAGCTTGAGACGGGTCTCGTTGTCCTTCGGCAGCAGCGGGTTGAAGTAGCCGAGACGCTCGATGAAGCGGCCATCACGCGGGAAGCGCGAGTCGGCGACGACGACGTGATAGACGGGACGCTTCTTGGTGCCTGCGCGCGCGAGGCGGATAACGACTGACATGTTGGTCTCCTGAGTGTCGGTTAATTGAAAGGTTGTTCGTCATTGCGAGGAGCGAAGCGACGAAGCAATCCAGACTGCTTCCGTGGAAGCATCTCTGGATTGCTTCGCTCCGCTCGCAATGACGGTCGAGGTCACTTTTTCTTCCCCAGTCCGGGGAAGCCGCCGAGCCCGGGAAGGGTCGGCTTGTTGCTGAGGCCCGTGAGCCCCGGCACATTCGGTAGGCCCTGGCGCAGGCCCGCGGGCAGGTCCTTCGGCAGGTTGGGCAAGCCTTGGCCGCCACCACCGCCCTGCATCTTCTCCTGCAACGCCTTCATCTCTTCGGGCGAGGGCATCTTCATGCCGCCACCAAAGCCCATGGCCTGTGCGATGCCGGCGAGCGGGCCGCGTTTGCCCGAGCCCATGGCCTTCATCACGTCCGCCATGTTCCGGTGCATCTTGAGCAGCTTGTTGACGTGCTCGACGCTCTGGCCGCTTCCGGCGGCGATCCGCTTCTTGCGGCTCGCCTTGAGCAGGTCCGGATGACGGCGCTCCTCGCGCGTCATGGAATCGATGATTGCGACCTGGCGCTTCAGGATCTTGTCGTCGATCCCTGCGGCGGCGATCTGGTTCTTCATCTTGGAGATGCCGGGCATCATGCCCATCAGCCCGCTGATGCCGCCCATGTTGGCCATCTGCGACAGTTGCTCGCGCATGTCGTTGAGGTCGAACTGGCCCTTGCGCATCCGCTCGGCGGTGCGCGCGGCCTTCTCGGCGTCGATATTCGCGGCGGCCCGCTCGACCAGCGACACCACGTCGCCCATGCCGAGAATGCGGCCGGCGATACGGTCGGGATGGAAGTCCTCCAGCGCATCGGTCTTTTCGCCGGTGCCGATCAGCTTGATCGGTTTGCCGGTGACTGCTCGCATCGATAGCGCGGCACCGCCGCGGCCATCGCCGTCCACCCTTGTCAGCACGATGCCGGTCAGGCCGACGCGCTGATCGAAGGAACGCGCGAGGTTCACGGCGTCCTGACCGGTGAGGCTGTCCGCGACCAGCAGCACCTCATGCGGATTCGCAGCCGTTTTGATCGCGGCTGCCTCCGCCATCATCTCTTCGTCGAGCGTGGTGCGGCCGGCGGTGTCGAGCAGCACGATGTCGTAGCCGCCGAGCTTGCCGGCTTCCAGCGCGCGCTTCGCGATCTGCGGCGGCTGCTGGCCCGCGACGATCGGCAACGTCGGGATGTCGAGATCGCGGCCGAGCACGGCGAGCTGCTCCATCGCCGCCGGACGGTAGACGTCGAGCGAGGCCATCAGCACCTTGCGCTTGTCGCGCTGGACGAGGCGGCGGGCGAGCTTGGCGGTGGTCGTCGTCTTGCCCGAGCCTTGCAGGCCGACCATCATGATCGGCACCGGCGGCACGGAATTGACGTCGATGGTCTGGCTTTCGGCGCCGAGCGTGTTGATCAGCTCGTCATGGACGATCTTGACGACCATCTGGCCGGGGGTGACCGACTTGACGACGGTGGCGCCGATCGCCTGCTCGCGCACGCGCTCGGTGAAGCTGCGCACCACTTCGAGCGCAACGTCGGCTTCCAGCAGCGCGCGGCGCACTTCGCGCATCGCGGCGTCGACGTCCTTTTCGGTCAGCGCACCGCGCCCCGTCAGACGATCGAGGATGCCGCCAAGCCTTTCCGACAGATTGTCGAACAATGAAGTCGTCCTGTTGCTGTCCCCCGTGGGGGCGCGCTCCGTTACACTCCGCTGTCATGCCCCGCCTTCGCGGGGGATGACCACTTCCTCGGGCAAGCGATCTTCCAAACACCTTTGCGCCCGAGGGCGCATCGCGCTGTCGGGCGTTGACCTCTGGCCTCCAGGGCCAGTCGGCGGGTCGAAAAGAAAGCCTTTCCGAGAAGTGGTGCGGCCTTAAACCCCCGCAAGGCACAAAAGTCAAGGAAACAAGGCGGAATGCCGCATCTTGAAGGGGCCGGCCCGGCTGCTTATTCCTTCCCGGAACCTTTATTTTGGGGCCATTCGGGCCGTTAAATGAGCCGCCGCAGCATCAAGACCTATTCCGGCCCGCCGTCCGATCATTTCGACGGCGAAAAGTTCTTCGACCCCGATGGAGTTCCGCCAAGATCGCTGCGCGAGGTTCTGCGCTGGCAGTTCGGCGGCAAGCGCGACCGGTCGGTCTGGCCGGCCTGGGTTCCGAGCCCCTATGCCGACTATCCGCCGGTGGAGGTTAATGGCGGCAAGGTCAGGCTGTCCTTTGTCGGGCACGCGAGCTGGCTGATCCAGACCGGCGGTCTCAACATCCTCGTCGATCCCGTCTGGTCGATGCGGGTCTCGCCGGTGGGCTGGGCCGGGCCGAAGCGCCACAACGACCCCGGCATTGCCTTCGACAAGCTGCCGAAGATCGACGTCGTGCTGGTCTCGCACGGTCACTACGATCACCTCGACATCGCGACGCTGTCGCGGCTCGCCAAGAACTTTGCCCCGCGCGTCATCACGCCGCTCGGCAATGATCTCACCATGCGTGAGCGCGACGGCGCGATCCGCGCCGAGGCGTTCGACTGGCACGACCGAGTCGAGCTCGGCGGCGGCATTGCCGTGCATCTCGTGCCGACACGGCACTGGTCGGCGCGCAGCCTGTTCGACCGCAACAGGGCGCTGTGGGCGAGCTTCGTGCTGGAGACGCCCGCGGGAAAGATCTACGTCGTCTGTGATTCCGGCTATGGCGAGGGCGCGCATTTCCGCCGCGTCGGCGAGGCGCATGGCCCCTTGCGCCTCGCGATCCTGCCGATCGGCGCCTACGAGCCGCGCTGGTTCATGCGCGAGCAGCACATGAACCCGGAAGACGCCGTGAAGGCGCTGGCCGATTGCGGCGCGCAGGCCGCGCTGGCGCATCACCACGGCACGTTTCAGCTCACCGACGAGGCGATCGACGCGCCGGCAAAGGCGCTGCTCGAAGCGCTGGATGCCGCGAACATCCCGCGCGAGCGGTTCGTGGCGCTGAAGCCGGGGCAGGTGGTGGAGATATAGCTCTCACCGCGAATACAACTCGTCGTCCTGGACAAGCACAGCGAAGCGGAGCGCAGATCTGGGACCCATTACCCCAGGGAGTGGTCAGGGAGTGGTTGTGGCGCGAAGCCGGTAACCCCGAGTCTTCGCCAATTACTCCCTGGGGTTATGTGTCCCGGCGTTCGCCGGGACGACACCGATGTTGCGGGGGCAGTGTGCCTTTTACTGCGCTGGTTGCGCCGGCTTGATCGCCCAGCTCACATTCACCGTCACCGACAGCGTCTCCTCGCCGGGAGCGACCTGCGCCGGGGCTGCGGCCATAGGTGCGGCTGCGACGCGGCTCTTGAACAGCGGCATCGGACCGCCGCCTTCGGAGATGCTGAGGGGCGCGCCGAGCGTCACGCCGGCGGCCTTGGCGTAGATCTCGGCCTTGCGGCGGGCATCGGCAAGCGCCTGCTCGCGGGCGCCGTCGAGCAGCTTTGAGGCCTGCGTGACCTCGAAGGAAATGTTGCCGACGTCATTGGCGCCGGCGCCGACCAGCGTGTCGATCACGCTGGCTACCTTGGTCACGTCGTGGATCTTGACGGTGACGCGGTTGCTGGCACGGAAGCTGACGATGCTGGTTGCGCGATCCGACGTCTTCGACGAGGTCGCATATTGCGGCTGAAGCGACAGCCGCGAGGTCTGATAGTCCTTTTCGTCGATGCCTGCGCCCTTCAAGGCCAGCAGCACCTTGCCCATTGCCGCGTTGTTGGCGTCGGAGGCTTCCTTCGCGGTCTTCGCGTCGTTGGCGACGCCGGCATCGATCTGCGCGAGATCGGGCGCCGCCGATACGCTCGCCTCCCCGCTCACCGAGACCGCCGACGGAAAATCGTCGGCAAGCGCAGGAGTTGCGCCAAGCGCGGCGGTGAAAACAGCGGCCATGATCGCGTTGCTCTTCATCACGTTCACTTCAGCGGGACATAGACGTTGATCACGAGCTTGTCCTCCGCCGTCTTCAGGGGATCGGTGAGGTACTCCTCGATGAAGGTGTCCTTGGCTTCCAGCTTCTTGTCGTCGAGGTGATTGGTGATTGCCTCATAAGTGTTGTCCATGTTGTCGTAGGAGCCGCGATGGACGAACTTCAGCGCCTTGCCCTCCGGCGACTTGCCGATGCTCATGTCCTTGCCCAGGTTCTTGGGATCCTGGTCGATCGGGATCTCGGCGAGAAAGGTGAAGCCGGTGTCGTCGGTCGAGGTGTAGACGATCATCGGATTGCCCGCGGGCTTGATGCCCTGCTTGTCGAGAAGCGCGTTCAGCGCCTTGAACGAATCGATCAGCGTGTCGAAGGCGGAATCCCAGTTGGCGCTGCCTTTGGCCATCACGACCTTCTTCGGCTCCAGCGTCATCTCCTGGCCAAAGGGATCGGCGGCCTGAACCGGGGCGGAGGTGGCGGGCGGGGTCGTGGCCGCTGCAGGAGGCGCCGTCGGGTTGGGCGAGGGGGAGGCGCTGGCGGCCGGAGCCGGCGATGGGGACGTCGCTGGTGAAGGCGATGCGCTGGCGGCCGGGGAGGGCGAGGCTGACGGTGCCGGCGAGGGGCTTGCGGACGCCGCCGGTGCCGGGCTCGGCGTTTGGGCGAACGCGCCGGAGAGGCAGAAGGTAATGGCCGCTGCCGGGATCACCGCGGCCAAAAAAGGACGGAAAAAGCTCGTCATTACGTGTCTCCCCAAGGCACTTCAAACCAAGGCACTTTCAAACCAAGGCACTTCGACCAAGGCACTTCAAACTAAGGCACTTGCAAACCAACGCACTTGCAAAACCCCTGCCCGCATTTGCGCCGCCGCGCGTCCCGGCTCGCGCGAACGCGCCTATCTAACACGCATGGCCCAAATTCGTCCCATGACAGATGCGTCATAGGGCAGGTGCGGCAAATGACTGGCCAACCGTCCCATGATCGCCATATAAGACAGGCGAAATTCGGGACATTTCATGAGCGCGCTCGCCAACCACGCATTTGCCAAGATGAACGGCATCGGCAACGAGATCGTCGTTGTCGACATGCGGGATTCGGCTGCCCCGGTCACGCCGGACGACGCGCGTGCGGTCGCCTCCACCAAGGGGGGCGTGCCCTATGACCAGCTCATGGTGCTTCGGAAGCCGCGGCTCGACGGCACCGAGGCCTTCATCAGCATCTACAACAATGACGGCTCGGAGGCCGGCGCCTGCGGTAACGGCATGCGGTGCGTGGTGCGGCGCATCTTCGAGAAGACCGGGCAAAGCACGGCGACCTTCGAGACCGCCGCTGGTCTGCTCAATTGCTGGCAGGGTCCGGCACCCGATCTCTATACCGTCGACATGGGCGCGCCAAAGTTCGGCTGGCAGGACATCCCGCTGGCGGAGGAGTTTCGCGACACCCGCTATATCGAATTGCAGATCGGGCCGATCGACAAGCCGATCCTGCATTCGCCGTCGGCTGTGAGCATGGGCAATCCGCACGCGATCTTCTGGGTCGACGACGTCAACGCGTACGATATCGAGCGCTTCGGCCCGCTGCTGGAAAACCACCCCATCTTCCCCGAGCGCGCCAACATCACGCTCGCCCATATCGTCGACCGCGATCACATCACGATCCGCACCTGGGAGCGCGGCGCCGGGCTCACAAGGGCCTGCGGTTCGGCAGCCTGCGCAACCGCGGTCGCAGCGGCGCGGCTGAAGCGCGCCAACCGCAGCGTCGAGATCACGCTGCCTGGCGGCAAGCTCGGCATCGAATGGCGCGAGCGCGATGATCACGTGCTGATGACGGGCACAGCGACCTTCGAATATGAAGGCAATTTCGATCCGGCGCTGTTCGCTTCGGTCGCCTGATGGGCGTCGAGGTCCTGACCTTCGGCTGCCGCCTCAACGCCTTCGAGGCCGAGGTGATCCGGCGCGAGGCGGAGGGTGCGGGACTCGCAGATACCATCGTCATCAATAGCTGCGCGGTCACCAACGAGGCGGTGGCGCAGGCGCGGCAGTCGATCCGCAAATTGAAGCGCGAGCGGCCGAATGCGCGCATCGTCGTCACCGGCTGCGCGGCGCAGACGCAAAGCGAGATGTTCGCTGATATGGCCGAGGTCGATCGCGTCGTCGGCAATGACGACAAGATGCATGCCAGGGCCTGGCGCGAGGCGCGCGCCGCGTTCGATATCGGCGCGAATGACAAGATCGCGGTCAGCGACATCATGGCCGTGAAGGCAATGGCGCCGCATCTGATCGACGGCTTTGCGAGCGGCCTGCCGCGGGTGTTCGTGCAGGTACAGAACGGCTGTGACCATCGCTGCACCTTCTGCATCATCCCGTTCGGCCGCGGCAATTCGCGTTCGGTGCCGATGGGCGCGGTGGTCGAGCAGGTGCGCGCGCTAGCGGAGCGCGGCCATGCCGAGATCGTGCTGACCGGCGTCGATCTCACGAGCTATGGCGCCGATCTGCCGGGCGCGCCGAAGCTCGGCATGCTGACGAAGCAGATTTTGCGGCATGTGCCGGAGCTGAAGCGGCTGCGCATCTCCTCGATCGATTCGATCGAGGCCGATTCCGATCTGCTCGATGCCATAGCAGATGATGCGCGGCTGATGCCGCATCTGCATCTGTCGCTGCAATCCGGCGACGACATGATCTTGAAGCGGATGAAGCGGCGGCATTTACGCTCGGATGCGATTGCGTTCTGCGAACAGGTTCGCCGCCTGAGGCCGGACATTGCGCTCGGCGCCGACATCATCGCGGGCTTTCCGACCGAGACGGAGGAGATGTTCGCGCGCTCGCGCGACCTCGTCGAGGAATGCGGCCTCACCTTCCTCCACGTCTTCCCCTATTCCCCGCGCCCCGGTACCCCGGCCGCGCGGATGCCGCAGGTCGCAAGCGCGGTGATCAAGGATCGCGCGAAACGCCTGCGCGTTGCTGGCGAGATGGCATTGCGGCGCCGGCTTGAGACCGAGATCGGTGCGATCCGCAATGTGCTGATCGAGAGCGACAGCCAGGGGCGTACCGAGCATTATTTGCCGGTTGCGATCGCAGGGGTGCCGGTGGGAAGTGTGGTGCCGCTCAGCATCGGCGGTGAGGATGGCGAGCGGCTGACCACGTAGTCCGGTCGTCGCGTCGCGCAGCACCCCCAACGTCGTCCTGGCGAAAGCCAGGACCCATATGTGGACGGCCCCCGTGGCACAAGAGCCAAGTGAGGTTTGATCGGATCGCTTGCATCCATATGTCCGGCCTGTTGATGCGGCTTGTTGGACCGCTGGC